>CAYPIM010000335.1:0-4229 GCA_964410795.1 uncultured Lewinella sp.
TAGGTAGAAGCCGCCGAACATAAATATGAGCCAAAATGGGATTGAAAATATTGATATCCCATTAAAGTCTTGTCTTAATAGGAAACAAAATGCTTGGATTTAACCACCGCTCCTAGACTAGGTTGGCATCAAAACCTTTAGCGCATTAAGCCGCAGCTACCTCTTCCTCCGCCAACTGTTTAACATCATCTACCCCATCTCCGTCCATATCTGCATCGAGCTCGATGCGGAGGTTGTCGATGATGAAGTTTTGGCGGGCGGGTGTATTCTTGCCCATGTAGTAGGTTAGGAGCTTGTCGATGTCCGTATTCTCGCCCATCACAACGGGTTCGAGGCGAATGTTTTCGCCAATGAAATCGGAGAATTCCTTAGGGCTGATTTCGCCGAGGCCTTTGAAGCGGGTAATTTCCGGCTTGCCGCGCAGGGCTTTCATCGCGTCCTGTTTTTCCTGTTCGCTGTAACAGTAGAAGGTCTTTTGTTTATCGCGGACGCGGAAGAGCGGGGTCTCCAGGATGTAAAGGTGGCCTCCTTCTACCATGTCGGGGAAGAACTGGAGGAAGAAGGTGAGCAGGAGTAAACGGATATGCATCCCGTCTACGTCGGCATCCGTAGCGATCACTACGCGGTTATAGCGCAACTCGTCTACGCCATCTTCGATGTTGAGGGCGTGCTGCAGGAGGTTGAATTCTTCATTTTCGTAGACGACTTTTTTGGTCTGTCCGAAGCAGTTAAGTGGCTTGCCACGTAGGGAGAAAACGGCCTGGGTATACACGTCACGGGCTACGGTAATGGAGCCGGAGGCGGAGTCTCCCTCGGTGATGAAGATGGTCGTAGCCAGTTTCTGCTCGTCCGTAAATTTCTTTTTGTTAGAGTTGTAGTGAACGCGGCAGTCGCGCAGTTTTTTGTTGTGCAGGTTGGCTTTCTTGGCCCGGGCGTTCGCTAGTTTCTTGATTCCTGCAATCTCCTTGCGCTCGCGCTCACTCTGCTTGATCCGTTTTTCCAGCGCTTCGGCCGTGGTGGGGTTCTTGTGCAGGTAATTGTCGAAATGCTCCGTCATGAAGTTACGCATGTAGGTGGAGACGGTCGGGGAGCCTGGGCCCATATCGGTGGAGCCGAGCTTGGTTTTGGTCTGCGATTCAAAGATGGGGTCTTCCACCTTGATGGCAACGGCGGCGACTACACTGCCGAGAATGTCTTTCCGGTCGTAAGCCTTATTGAAGTGTTTTTGGCAGGCCTCCACGAGGCCCTGCTTGAAGGCATTGAGGTGTGTACCGCCCTGGGTCGTATGCTGGCCGTTCACGAAACTAAAGTAGGTCTCGCCGTAGGCATTACCGTGGGTAATGGCAACTTCCATATCCTCCCCTTTGAGGTGGATGACGGGGTAGCGGCGCAAGTCCTCATTGACTTTGCGTTCCAGCAAGTCCTTCAGCCCGTTTCGGGAGACGAGGGTCTTACCGTTGAAGATCAACTTCAGGCCAGCGTTCAGGTAGGCGTAGTTCCAGAGCTGATTCTCGATGAAATCTGAGCGGTATTTGAATTTCTTGAAGATCGCGGGGTCGGCGTGGTAACTAATGAAGGTACCGTTGGGCTCCTTGGTTTTGGCCTGATTGTGTTCCTTCAGCAGGTTGCCAAGGGAAAAGTCGGCCTTCTTCATCTTGCCTTCACGGACGGCGTATACGGTGAATGCATCAGACAGGGCGTTGGTGGCTTTGAGGCCAACGCCGTTCAGACCCACCGATTTTTTAAAGGCCTTACTGTCGTACTTACCGCCGGTATTCATCTTTGAAACAACGTCAACTACTTTGCCGAGCGGAATTCCCCGGCCAAAATCGCGTACGGAAGCAACACCGTCTTCGATATTGACTTCAATTTTACTGCCGTGCCCCATCACGTACTCATCAATGGAGTTGTCGATCACTTCTTTGAGGAGAATATAAATGCCATCGTCGGGACTGGCACCGTCGCCCAGTTTTCCGATATACATGCCTGGGCGGAGGCGGATGTGCTCTTTCCAGTCTAACGACCGGATATTATCTTCGTTATAAGTTGCGTCTGCCATTCAGTAATTTGCTTAACCCTGCAAACATACAAAACGGAAAACAATTATTTAAACAAATTGTAGGATTTGTTTTGACTTCCTGAATTTGTTTTAGGAGGGGACTTTTTAGGGCGGGGCCGCAGGTGCTTAGCGGGTTTTCTGGAAACTGTTTTATCTTCAATGTTGAGGGTCGAAAGGCGCTTACGGGTTAAGGGCGACTAAGGATTGGGTGGGGCCACCAACAGAAAACTATTCTTGCACTTGCGGCCGCGCCCTAATCGATCGCATACCGGTCAGCTATTTTTGCTCGGGTGGATTCTGGTAGTAGCGGCACACCGACCTGGCTACCAAAAACCTGTTTGCCCGTTTTATGGGTCTGTACCCGGTCAATGAGCATTCGCAACGGACCTTCTGGTAATTCTCCGGCCTTTACTGCCTTGTGAATTACCGGTAGGTACCGTTCCATCGTTGCTGGCCGGGAGTGCTGTATGATCGACCACATTACAGAACTATAAGCCTCTCCCACGAGTGAAGTGCCTAAGTAGGAACCATACTGTTCATAAAGTTGGTTGATCAACCGTTCGTTTTTACGATCCAGAGGGGTTTGTTGCTCAGGCTGGTATAGCCCTTTCCGAAAGCGTTGATCGTCTTGGCCAATTTGGGCAATGAGCTTGACGAGTTCGATATCTAGACTGTTCTCAACGGCGTATGTTTCTGGGTCTGGTGAAGTGGCCGGGTTGAAGCCGTTACTAAGACAGCTTGTGGCCTCCTTTACCCATGCTTCCCTTATGTAGGCTGGCGTTGTTTTTTTTAATGAAAACTCTTTGAAAGAAGTACTGGTCAGGTATTCACAACTACCTTCCGATGCTATGAACTTTTGCCAAGCCAAACGGATATGAGCCTCGGGTTCCTTTAGAGAAATTAGACCAACTAATACGTTGAAATAATCAGCTCGGTTAAAGGCCTTAGGGTCGTTATCTGTCTGACGGACCGTTTCTCTCAGTACCATTTTCCCAAACTCAAAGCTTTTATCGCTCACCTCAGGGCCCTGTTTTGGTGCATAGGCAAGGGCTTGTGCCTCGAAGGCGTCGGCGGTGAAAGTAGTTTGAGCGGTTAGTATACCTGCGAGCAGAGCGAGTAAAGCTAGAATTGCAGAGCGCATAGAGGTTTAGGTTTGAAGTTTATGCTAAAATTAGCCTTTTACCTAAGTTGGGTAGGTTAAAGCTTGTTAATTGTGGTTATTTATCTGCTATCAGGGAGCATATTTTGGTAGTGTGAATACCTTTAGGTATCAAACCTATGCGCTTTCGGTATATTTGCGCTTCAAGAAAAAATAACCCTTCCCAGTGAGCGATAGCCTCGTAATCATACCTACCTACAACGAAAAGGAGAACATTGCTAAGATGATCGATACCGTGTTCACGTTATCGTATCCCTTTCATCTACTGATTGTTGACGATGGTTCACCTGACGGTACGTCCGATATCATCAAGGCCAAGCAGAAGGAATATCCTGATCGGCTGCATTTGCTGCAACGAGCCGGGAAGCTTGGCTTGGGAACAGCTTATCTGGATGGCTTTCGCTGGGGGATGGCGAAGTCTGAGTCTTACCACTATTTCTTCGAAATGGATGCTGACTTCAGTCACAATCCAAAAGATCTGGTGCGCCTCCGCGAAGCGTGCGACACCGGAGGTGGAGATGTCGCTGTTGGCTCGCGCTATACTAAAGGTGGTGGCGTTGAAAACTGGCCTTTTGATCGGCGTTTCCTTTCTTACGGTGCTTCTATTTACGTCCGGTTAATTACCTGGATGCCCGTTAAAGATTCTACCGCTGGCTTTATGTGTTACACACGGCCTGTACTGGAAGCTATTGATTTTGACAAGATCGAATTTATTGGCTACGCTTTTCAGATCGAGATGAAGCACACTGCCTGGAAGCTTGGGTATAAAATTGTAGAAGTACCCATCATTTTCACCGACCGTATACTTGGCGCTAGCAAAATGCATGGCTCAATTGTAAAGGAGGCAATTATGGGAGTACTCAGCTTGCGCTTTAGATAGATTGATAGGTGTGATAGTGTGGTAGATTTATAGAGTTTCGCAAAGAAACGTTCACTTCTTTCGTGACGGGGAGAACCCTAAGCACTCACCCAAGGCGAACAAGCGTAGCGCAATGAGTGGTAAAAGCGGTA
>CAYPIM010000336.1:0-4220 GCA_964410795.1 uncultured Lewinella sp.
AGAGGTACAGAACATTGGCGCTGCTGGTGTATACGCTTACACGCTGACTTCTGGCGACTTCACGGCTACCAAGCAGATGATCGTTGTGGAGTAAGCTTCCGCTGAGGCAACGGCCTTAGGGCCGTAGGATTTGCAGTCAGAAGGCTGCTGAACGAGACAGCCCCGCTACCAGACATTGGTGGCGGGGCTGTTGTTTTTAATCCGCAGGGTAGTGCGTAAACTGGTCGTAACTCAAGCATTTAACCGGCCTTGCACCTGCGGCCTCGCCCAAAGAAGTAGCCTATTTTCCGGTGAAGGCAGTAGAAACGAATGGCCTTACTGTTGTCTTCGTAGCCCAACTAAATGCCCCAGAACAACCAAAGGCACCACCACTGCCGGCAACAAATTAAAAGGCGCCATCAGCACCGCAACGTTGGGCTGCTCAAAACCGAACTGTTGAATCGGTAGTTCCACAGAAAGAATGGCGGTGACGATGATGTTGATGAGCAGTAGTAAGCCCAGTACGTGCCATACCTTGAGTAAGCCCGGCGAAAGTACCCGTCGGGAGTAGGCCAGGTACCAAATTACCGGTGCGGAAAGCCCTGCAATAATATCAAAATTCCTTCCTGCAAAGGTCATGATCTCTGGAATGAGACCGACCGTGAATAAGCCAAATAGAATCAACTCTACGGGAATCCGGACGACATGTACCCACATCATCCGTTCCGGGAGAAAACCGTCGGCAAAAGCCTTGCCCTTTTTGGAGAGGAATAACCAAAGAATGGCAAGTAGGGTAGGGACGATGTTCAGCAGGAAACGCGGCGGTAAGACCTCTGTGTTTTCGTAAAAACCTGTTGACGCAACCCCGTACTGGATAGCAGAATAACCCAGTAGTATCCAAATCAACATCCCGGGCTTCCGGTGTGCCCGGACGGTCAGGAAGATGGTCAGGACGGTTACAGCGATGAAGGCTACGGCCAGGGGAGACATACTTGCGGCTTTTATCCGGATAATGAGGTGATGTGCAAAAGAGTTGGCCTCTGACCGACGCACGGGAGTGTGCATCGTAAAGCTACTTCAGCCCTACGGTAAAAGAATAGGTCAAGGGCTCCTCTAAAGATAGGAGGTGTTCATCATAAGGCCCTGCGGTTGGCATCCAGCTGTTATCCCCGCCTACGCCGATCTGTCCGAAATCGATGTTGAGGATGAAATTTTTAGCGGGGGTGAGGTCATTGGTGTGTTCGGCGGCTTCCAGGGTAGCCTGGGTGTAGGGCCAGAGGGAGAAGTTGAACAATCCGTTTATTCTCAGCGTGGCCAGGTTGTCGGCACGCAGGTGCAGTTGCTTCACCTCCATCCGGTTGCCGTTTTCTGCAGGCTTGATGTAGGACTCCGTCATATTATCCGTTGACTCAACCCAGCGGCCGAAGCGCATCCCCTGGAAGCGGTCTGCGTAGGCTTCACCCGGGCCACGACCAAACCATTCTGCGGTATGGTAAGCTTTGGCGATTTCGGTTTGGACGCCGTAACGGAATACGCCCGGAACTTTGGCCGCGTCGGTGGTTTTTGCCAGGGTACTGCGGTAACTGAGTTTCCCTCTTTCGGTAAGGTAGATGAGTAGCTGCTCGGTCACCTTTCCGTCCAGGTAAGTACGAGTAATCCGAAGGGCATTATCGAAGTACTGCTTATCGGTTAGGGTGGGGGTGGCGTTGCGCCAAGGAGCGTAGGCCCTGTCTAGGCCAGCGGGCTTGTCGTTGTCCGTTGGTACTCGCCAGAAGTTTGGCTTGAGGGGAGCAGAAAATACTTCCTTTTCATCCACTATGAATTTGGTTATGTTCCCCGTTTTGGGGTCGAGATACAACTCGCTCTTGGCCCGGAGTAGAACCAACGAAGCAGGTGTAGCCTGATAGGTGCCTCGGATAATGTTAGACATCATCGGAATAACCTGCGGCCCGGGGTCCGGCATTTTAATCTGCTCAAAGGCTACTTCATGCCCAACTGGCCGGCCAAACTCCGCCGTACGTTGTAGGAACGCAAACTCGAGGTACAGCGTCCCCTTGGGGACTTCCTTCTCCAACTTCCATTGCACCTGCGCGCCCGCCTTCGCATCAGGAGCTTTCCCGCGCCAAATTGGTATAGTTGCTTTCAAGGACACCGCCCTTACTTCCAGATCGTACTGGCTTAAGTTGGTGTGGGTAAGCCAGGATTTAATTGCGAAGCCGTCATCTTTCTTTGTTACCGAAACGGGCTGAAAGGCATGTTTTGCTTCATAGAGTGCGGGCTGCGGCGTCCGGTCGCTGTACACCAGGCCGTTGGCCAGGAAGTTGTCGCTGTGGATGTCTTCGCCAAAATCACCGCCATAGGCCATGAATTTTTGCCCCTTGTCGTCTTTTCGTTCCAGCCCCTGGTCGATCCAGTCCCAGATGAACCCTCCGGCAAAGTTGGGGTAGGTTCGGAACATGTTGGCAAAGGTGTCCAGGTGGCCGGTGGAGTTGCCCATCGAGTGTGCGTACTCGCAGTAGATAAGTGGCCGGTCGTCGTTCATGCGTAATAAATCACGGACCTGCTCTTTGGGGGTGTACATCCGGCTGCGGATGTCCACGTAGGGTTCATCCGGCTCGGCTTTGTTGGAGAAACTACTGCCCGCAGCACCTTCATTGTGTAGGAACCTGCTGGCGTCGCGGTCTTTAATCCAGGCGGCCATTGCTGCATGGTTTGGCCCCGTTCCGGCTTCGTTACCCAGGCTCCAGCTCACGATGGAGGGATGATTTTTATCGCGTTCTACCATGCGTACGGCACGGTCCAGCATGGCCGTAGCGAACATGGGTAAGCCACTGATCTGGCTACCAGCTTTATGGGTTTCAAGGTTGGTTTCGTCCATTACGTAGAGGCCGATGCTGTCGGCGAGTTCATAGAGGTAAGGATCGTTGGGATAATGGCTACACCGGAGGGCATTGAGGTTGAAGGCCTTCATGAGACGTAGGTCTTCACGGATCTCAGCGCGGGTAACCGTTTTGCCGTTGTAAGCGGAGTGATCGTGACGGTTAACTCCGTAGAAGATAACCTCCTTACCGTTGACTTTAAAGCCGTCTTTGCCCCAGCTCAGGTTCCGGAAACCAATATGTTGGCCGGTGATGTCGATTACCTTTCCGGATGCATCCTTAAGGGTAGTAACGAGGCGATAGCGGTTGGGCGTTTCTGCCGTCCAGGGGGCGACTAGGGGAACGTTTACTTCAAGGCCATGAAACCGGTGAATGCCGTAGGGCATATTGTTTCTTCCCGGCTTGTAGTGATCCGTGATCGGATTCAAGGAGATCGATTTTGCGGCTTCGGGGACGACTTGCCCGGCGGGGTCATAAAGACTAATTTCAAAGGTCCAGTCCTTGATCTTTGCGGGGTCACGGAAATGAATGGTGGGCTCTACCCGG
Organism: uncultured Lewinella sp.; assembly: GCA_964410795.1. Classification (GTDB taxonomy): domain Bacteria; phylum Bacteroidota; class Bacteroidia; order Chitinophagales; family Saprospiraceae; genus Neolewinella. The sequence goes on from CAYPIM010000336.1 coordinate 3,405, forward strand.
AGGATTCCGTTCGCATCGTCGCCGATGCTTGGCTTTACAAAAAGGTCAGATAGGTATTCAAAAGGGGTGCTCTGGATGTAAACCTGGCGGTGGAGGCCACTGAGGCGCCAGTGGTCTTGATCTTCAAGGTAAGAGCCGGAAGAGAAACGGTATACTTCGGCCCGGACGGTGTTATTGCCTGATCTTGCGACGTGGGAGATGTCAAATTCGGCGGGGGTGCGACTGCCTTCGCTGTAACCGATGTATTCGTCGTTGACCCACACGTGGAAGGCGGAGCTGACGGCACCAAAGTGGAGGATTTGCCGATCTGCCGGATCGTAATTCTGGATGTTGAAGGGTAGGGTTTGGTACTCTCCCATTGGGTTACGATCGTGCATCGTTTCGCCGCCGCTAGGTACGTAGGGAGGAACCACGGGGCGAAAAGGGTATTCCCAGTTGGTGTAAATCGGGCTTCCGAAACCATACATTTCCCAGTTGCCAGGCACCATCACGTTGTGGGAATAATCACTCGTGTTCTTTGCCGTATAATCCAGCGGTGCTCCAGCTTTTCCCTTTGGATGAAACTCAAACAGCCAGGGGCCATTGAGGTCGGTCCTTCCCACCAGGTTACTGCCTGTTTTTGCGGCTGTTTCGTCAGCAAAACGGTACAGGGTAGCGTGGGGTGGGAGGCGATTCACGCTGAAGGTCTGCGGGTTCTGATGGTAGTTTTGCTGGGCGCGGCCGCTGGTGCAAAGTAGGAGTAATGGAGCAAGGAAAGTAAGGACGGTAATTCTGGACATGATCACGTTTAGGCTGTTGGCTAAAGGTGTAAGGTCG
>CAYPIM010000337.1:0-4199 GCA_964410795.1 uncultured Lewinella sp.
GGTGGGGTTATGAATGTTTGGGCTAGCCAATTATATTTCCCTATCTTTGCGCAGCACTCACGGGAGTGCAATAACCTGGTAATGCTCTGAAGAGCATTACCGGGTTTCTTTTTATCAAAATAAGCTTAAGCCTCTGCGGGCAAACCAAATTAACCTATGTACGAATTAAACGAAGCCTATAGCCAGCACTTGGAAACGATTGCAGTAGCTATTCAGGCGAGCCCCAATCTTGCCAGCTATCTGGACGAAGAGGAAGACCATTTTTATGATGCCCTTAAGCAAGAGTTTGAACCACAGATCGAAGCTGCTTACCAACAGATGATTGACTTCAGCCCGCTGGAGATCGAGTCTTTTGAACGCAAGCTTTTGGATGAGCGCTTTGAAGGTCTTTTCTTGCCGCGCATCCTTGGTTATTCCGTACTGCGGGGTGAGATTACCGAACACTACTACTACGCACGCCAGAACAACCACTTCGGAGAGATCTTGAAGGCGATTGCAGTCAACAGTAATTTTGACCAACTGCGTAACCGCATCGGACAGAGTGTTCAGTGCGGATTTACCCTAAGCAGCGACATCTTTGTTACCAATCTGGTGAATGACGTTGCGAGTAAGCGGGTACGTCAGTTCCTGCAAACGCAGCGGAGCAGCGACGCCCGTACAATGGAGGGCCGCCGGCGCATTGAGCGCCGCTACCGCCGCCAGTTTAAAGGCCGTAACTACCATTACGCACCTTTCCCGGTCTCCGTACAAGAGCTGACTTCTTATACCACAGCCATGATAGACTTTCTGCTCTTCCGCGTTAGCGGAGAGTTGAATAACGATGCGCTGCTCCCTACACTACACCAACTGGTAACCCGGCCAGAGTTTGAAGGGCGGAAAGAAATCCTGAAGCCAGCAGCTATCTACGGAGCATATTTTACCCCAAGCGAAGAACAGCTTCCTGAACTGAAGGCAGCACTCAACCGAGAGCGTAAAGCCAACGCTGAAGCAGTAGCTGACGATATTCTTGGGTTCATCCTGGGACTTAAGCGACACTCGTCTTTCCGCTTTGGCCCCGAGCAGGAGCAACAGTTGGGCAATATCATTGACCGGACGATCAAAGACGACCTTACGGCATATTTTAACCTCACGGACAAAATCCACGCCGGCGGCTTCGCCAGCCCTGATGTTCAGGAAGCGATTCAGGAGGAGCAGCCGCACCACAGTGGCCTGAGTAATTTCAATGAGAATGTTCGTCAGACGATCTTCGGGTACTTCGAAAAGATGGCCGGTGGCCTCGGTACAGAAGAAAGAGATTACCAGCAATGGTTTGAAATCACCGGCACACAGTTTCCCGCTTACATTAAGGTGTTTGGCAACGAGAGCTTCAACCAGCAGTTGCGCGGCCTAGCCAAGAAGTACACTAAAGATTTGATCAAGGTGCATACCAATAAACGTGGTAAGGACTACCGGGACATCAAAAAAACCACGATGACAACCTGGCAAGATTACGGCTTCATGACCGAAAAACAGCTGAAGGAATTCTTCAAGACGCCTCGTAAAAAGAAGGTGGAAGATGCTTAATTGGTTTTCTTACTAAGGACACAGTTATTGATTTGGCGGTCCTAAACAAAGGTAAAAAGAGCCGGTTCCTCAAGTAAGAGGAGCCGGCTCTTTGTTTTTCCAAGAATAAGTGGCTTCTTACTGAGAATTATAATCACTATACCCAGCCCACATTTTTATGTCAAGACTTGTAATTATTTCTAATCGCTTACCGATCACCATCAACCGCTCAGCAGGAGAGCTACACTACCATCCTAGCGCAGGCGGCCTCGCTACAGGCCTTAATTCTCTCGATGCGAGCTACAATAAACTTTGGATCGGGTGGCCAGGCCAGGACATTACTGATGAGTGGGAGAAAGAAAGCGTAAGGACCGATCTGGCGAAAAGAAGTCTTGCGCCTGTATTTCTAACTCCTCGGGAAATTGACTTGTACTACGAAGGCTTCAGTAATAAAACCATCTGGCCGCATTTTCACTATTTCACGGAGTACACTGCCTATAATGATGATATGTGGGCTGCCTACCAGGAAGTGAACTATAAGTTCTTTCAAGAGACCGAAAAGCACCTCCGTGACGGAGACATGGTTTGGGTACATGACTATCAATTGATGCTGCTTCCTGCCTTGATCCGGGAAAAATTCCCGGAAATAAGTATAGGGTTCTTCTTGCACATTCCCTTTCCCAGCTATGAAGTATTCCGTATCCTGCCCTGGCGAAAAGAAATCCTTAATGGCATTCTTGGAGCGGACCAAATTGGCTTCCACACTTTCGGCTATATGCGTCACTTTCTCTCAGCGGCCTACCGACTGGTTGGGCATGAGCATAAGTTTGGACGCTTGTTTATTGAGGACAGGGAGGTTAATGTCGACGTATTCCCTATGGGGATTAACTACGAGAAATACGCGCACCCGGATGTTAATGCTGAAGCAGATCAAAGTAGTGGTGAGATTCGGCGCCTTCACGCCAGCAGAAAAATTGTACTTAGCGTAGATCGGCTGGATTATACCAAGGGCATTCCCCACCGGGTACGGGCCTTCGGCCGCTTCATCCGAAATAACCCCGAGTACATTGGCAAAGTCAACCTTATCATGATTGTGGTGCCTAGCCGCGCCAACGTTGATCAGTACCAGAGCCTGAAGCAAGAGGTAGATGTGCTGGTCTCACAAATTAACTCTGAGTACGGAACCTTCGACTGGATGCCGGTACACTACTATTACCGAAGCCTGAATTTCGCGGCACTGACAACCTTGTACAAAGAAGCGGACATTGCGCTCATCACGCCCTTACGCGATGGGATGAACCTGGTGGCCAAAGAGTATGTAGCTGCCAAAGAAGATTCAAAACAAGGAGTACTTATCCTGAGTGAAATGGCTGGCGCCGTATACGAACTGAACGATGGAGCTATTACGGTAAATCCACAAAGCCATCAGGATATTGAAAGCGCACTTTTAGAAGCGCTGGAAATGAGCGAAGAAGAGCAGCGCCAACGGATGGAAATCATGCAAGCCAAACTAAAACGGTACGACGTAAAACAGTGGGCGGCCAATTTTATTAATCAACAACATAAACTTAAAGACAAGAACCGGATGGCGAATACTACCCACCTTAGCGGAGAACCATTACAGGCTGTGAAAAACAACTATGATCAGGCTAAGGAACGCCTATTATTTATTGATTACGATGGTACGCTGATGGGCTTTCACGAAGATCCCCAAGCGGTTAATCCGGACGATGAAGTACTCGCATTACTCTCCGGCCTCACTGCTGACCCGAGGAACAACGTCGTCATCAACTCCGGCCGCGACAAAAACACCCTGGAGAAATGGTTGGGCCACCTAGATGTAGAAATGGCCGCTGAGCACGGTGTATGGATGAAAGAAAAAGGCGAATGGCACCTGAACCCAAATGTGGTGGATGGCTGGATGCCCAAAGTTCGTGAACTGCTGGAAAACCTCGTAGCGCGCACGCCTGGTTCTTTCATTGAAACAAAAGATTACAGTCTGGCTTGGCACTACCGTGGCATTGATCGGGACCTGGGCCAGAAGCGCGTCCGTGAATTCCGGGATATGCTTACCTACCTGATTCAAAACCAGGACCTGCAGGTCCTGGAAGGGAACAAAGTTGTAGAGATCAAGAATGCAGGCGTAAACAAAGGCAAAGCCACGAGCCATTTTGTCCAAAAGAAAAAGTGGGACTTCGTGCTCGGCATCGGCGATGATGCTACGGATGAAGATATCTTCACGGCTTTGCCGGACGATGGCGTCAGCATCAAAGTAGGAGCAGATCGGACAGCAGCTAAATACAAACTGAGCGGTGTGCCTGAAGTCCGCAAGATGTTTCAAGGACTTTTGTAAGCGGACTCGGGGAGTCATCCTTCCGTAGGGAAACCATTTTCCTGTCTGGCACACACTAGAGCTAAAGACCTCAAAATGAAGAATGCAGGATTAATAACCGGAGCGTCCTCGGGCATCGGAAAAGAATCGGCACGCCTTCACGCAGAAAAAGGGCGCGACGTCATCATCATCGCTCGAGTCTCCCCAAACCGTAATTAACCGACCTTTTCAACCATCTCCCCGCAACTTAACTTGCTCCTCAAAACCTATCTTTGTATCCTGCGGCCGCGCCTACTTTGATGAATGTCATTGATGAACGGCACGC
>CAYPIM010000338.1:0-4168 GCA_964410795.1 uncultured Lewinella sp.
TGGTAGAGACCATATAGTACGTCCGATTTATGGTAAATCTCCGATTCCGGGCTGTTGACGTACTTGGGCGCCTTAACGTCCTTTTTCAATATCCGCCCGGCAAAGGCAATCGGCTTGCCCTGGAGGTTGTGAATGGTGAACATGACGCGGTCCCAGAAGAAATCCTTCCGGTTGCGGACCAGGCCGAGCTGTTCGAGCTGTTCTTCTTTATAACCCGCCGCAACGGCAGCATTCAGGAGGCCATTTCTGCCCGTCGGGGCAAAACCCAGGCCGAATTTCTCCATCACATCGCGGCGAAAACCACGCCCCTTAAAGTAACTTAGACCAATGCTTTTACCCTCGTCCGTATTGTACAACTGGTCTTCGTACCACTTCTGCGCGAACTCATTGACCAGAATCAAAGCTTCTTTCACCTGCCGTTCTTCCCGGACCTCCTGGCTCACCTGCTTCTCCTCCAGCTTGATGTTGTATTTCGCCGCTATACGACGGATGGCGTCGGGATAGGAAAGTTGCTCCAGAGTCATCAAAAACTTGATGGGATCACCACCTTCCCCACAACCAAAGCACTTATAGATGTTGCGGCTAGGGTTGACGTTAAAGCTGGGCGTTTTCTCCCCATGGAACGGGCATAAACCAATCATGTTCTGCCCTCTGCGCTTGAGGTTCACGTAGTCGCCGACTACGTCTTCCACGCGGGCGGTGTCCTTTACCAGTTGTATGCTTTCGTCGGTGATCATCGGCTTAGCCGCAAGATAGCTTAGAAATAAGAATTCAAGTTACAAGAGGCAGATTACAGGTTCCAGGTTATAAGTTGCAGCCTGTTTCAGAGAAGAACCTGAATGTTGAAACTGATCTTTTTCACTGTCATCCGTCCGTCATATGCCGACACTTGCGAAATTTCGCGAAAACGAAAACCTAGTGTTTATGCGGCTTGCGCGAGATCTTAACGTTAATTAACACTTTGGTATGCATACTTTTCGCCCTTTAGAGCGTCTATACTATCGAAGACGCGAACGGAGCGATTGTTTCCCGCTACTCTTCAAGAATTAATGGGTGTTCTCATAGTGTGTGGACCGTCCCGGCATCGCTTCTGCGATTGTACGGGGCGGTTTTTTTTTTGACCAGGTTGCAGGTTGCAAGTCTCCCGCAAGGCTTAAAATATTGGGTTTTTCGTTTGATGGGCATTTTCGCAACAATTTCTGAACGGCTTTGCTCGCTCTGCTCGTAACCTGACCCCCGCCCCCTTTCGCTGCGCGGCTTCTACAGGACCTACTTCGCGCTCCCTGCGAGGTCCGGTGGAGAGGGGAGCAAATCATAGCTGGGGGCAAGGCCAAAGTTATGCTGTGCTGCTAACCTCAAACGGAAGACCCTAGACTTAAAATATTAGCCTTTTCTCAAAAAAAAGATGGGTTGCAGTACTTTCTTAGCACTGCAACCCATAAATTTCTGCAACCTGCAACCTGCAACCTGCAACCTGCAACCTGCAACCTGCAACCTGCAACCTAGAGATCAAACTTAATCCCCTGGGCCAACGGTAGTTCCGTGGAGTAGTTGATTGTGTTCGTCTGCCGGCGCATGTAGGCTTTCCAGCTGTCGGAGCCGGACTCGCGGCCGCCGCCGGTTTCCTTCTCTCCGCCGAAAGCGCCGCCGATCTCGGCACCGGAGGTGCCGATGTTGACGTTCGCGATGCCACAGTCAGAGCCCGCCGTGCTGAGGAAGAGCTCACTCTCCCGCATATTGGTGGTCATTATGGCCGAGCTTAGACCCTGCGGTACGCTGTTCTGAATCTCGATGGCTTCCTCAAGGGTGGAGTAGGGCATGATGTAAAGGATGGGCGCAAAGGTTTCGTGCTGGGCCATTTTGCTGTCTTTGGCTACTTCGAAGAAGCAAGGCTTGACGTAGCAACCAGATTCGTAACCGGGGCCTTCCAGTACACCGCCGTCGACAACGGTCTTGCCGCCTTCGGCCTTGATGCTTTCGATGGCCTTCAGGTAAGTATTTACACTGTCTTTATCGATCAGCGGTCCAACGTGGTTGTTGGTGTCCAGCGGATCACCGATGTTGAGCTGGCCATATGCCTTTTGCATCTTGTCGCGCACTTCTGCGTAGCGGCTTTCGTGCACGATAAGGCGACGGGTAGAGGTACAACGTTGGCCACAGGTGCCGACGGCACCGAAGAGGGCACCGGTAAGGACGAGGTCCATGTCCGCTGATTCGGTGATGATCATGGCATTGTTGCCACCAAGTTCGAGCAGTGAGTTGCCCAGGCGGGAGGCTACCTCCTGCGCAACGATCTTACCCATGCGGGTGGAGCCGGTGGCAGAGATGAGGGGCACGCGCTTGTCCTTGGTCATGTACTCCCCGATTTTGTAGTCGCCGTTCACGAGGCTGGAGATGCCTTCGGGCAGGTCGTTGTCTTTAGCTACCTGGGCCCAGATGTTCTGGCACGCAACGCCACACATTGGCGCTTTCTCGGAGGGCTTCCATACGGTTACGTCGCCACAAACGAGGGCGATCATGCTGTTCCAACTCCACACGGCAACGGGGAAGTTGAAGGCAGAGATGATACCAACGATACCCATTGGGTGCCACTGCTCGTACATGCGGTGCAGGGGGCGCTCGGAGTGCATGGTGAGGCCGTAAAGTTGGCGGCTTAGTCCGACGGCGAAGTCGCAGATGTCGATCATCTCTTGTACTTCACCGAAACCTTCGGTTAGGCTCTTGCCCATCTCGTAAGATACAAGTCGGCCAAGCGCATCCTTGTGCTTGCGTAGTGCTTTGCCGTACTGACGAACCACCTCGCCGCGCTGCGGCGCTGGTACGGTGCGCCAATGTTTGAAGGCCGCCTGGGCCGTGGTCATTACCGTTTCGTACTGCTCTTTGGTGGTCACGCTGGCCCTGCCAATCAGCTTACCGTCTACGGGACTGTAAGAAGAAATATGCGCGGCGCTGTTGTGGTGGCTGGTTTGGCCGGTGCTGGTGCCGTCGTTGTCTTCTGCAAGACCCAGCTCTTTGAGAAAATCTAAGTTCATGATCTACACTTTGGTTAGGAGGCGCAAAGATAGATTGATAGATTGATAGTTTGGTAGATTTATAGAAGCATCTGTTCTTTGTAAATGATGAACGGATCAGGTAAGCGTAATTGTGCTTGGGGTAACTCTATTTTCTATCAATCTATCACTACGATCAATCTATTTGCGCGGCCGCAGGTGCAGGGTGGGTTTTCCGGTTAGGCTCCTTTCGGATAGGAGGGAAGTGATAGCTGTGAAGCGTTTGGTTTACGGCTCATTGCGCTTATGGGAACTCTATTTTCTATCAATCTATCATTTCGATCAATCTAATCCTTTGACTATTTAGGTAGAATGCCCTGGTCAAAGCAACCTCCGACTGCGAGTGGGCGATGTGCTTTCCAAGCACGGATGCATTTGGTAAGCTGGCATCCTAAACGGAGAAGGAGGCAAGTCAATCTTGAACGGTTGCTGTTCGCCTGTTTGTTGACGGTGCCTTCTCGCACTCGGAGCGTGCTCGGGCCACTCGCGCTCGGAGAGCTCCTTGGCCAGGCTGACTACCTAAATAGTTGCCTAATTCCTTAGAATTTAAACCCGACGGTTACGGCAGCCCAGTGGGTGATGCCCTGGCCATCATATTGGTTTTCAATAACGGGAGTGTAGTAGTAACCGATGAAAGATTTGTCTCCGAGCTGATGCCGAAGGCCAATTCTTCCGGACAAAGCGATGTTAAATTCGGTTTTCTCATAGTAGTATGATCCAATCCAGGGATCGCGTCCGCTGACTTTCTTAGTGGACCACCTAGGAGTGATTCCTGCCCCCAGCTCTAGTTCTGTTCCAGTACTGACCGGGAAGCCAAACTTTAACTGAATGGGAACTCTCGGTGAAAACGCCTCTCCGTTAAGCAAGCTACGGGAAAATCCGATGCTTCCGTAGAAGCTTATTTTATCATTTTGGACGAATGAGCGTTCGTAGTTGACGGAATAATGCCCCCCGGCGCCCCCAAGTTCTACGTATACGCTGTTGGATCGTTGAGCAAACAGTTGGCTCCATCCGCCTAGAAATAGTGCGAAGAGAAAACAGAGGATTATACTTTTTTTCGTGGCTAGGTTGAAAGAATGACTTCTCATGGCTTTAAGATTTTTGAGGTGGTTGAATTG
>CAYPIM010000339.1:0-4128 GCA_964410795.1 uncultured Lewinella sp.
AGATGCTTCATCTCTTCTGATTTCCCTGCCGGGGGCCTACTTTTTAGGCAAAAAGTAGCAAAAGCCTTTTGCTGTACTGGTGGCTGATCGGATAACGGAGGCGCAAAAGCCTGAAAGAAAAAAACTCGCGCTAAAGCTTTTGGAAATGCACTACAGCTGATCGGTTGTTAGAACTATTCAGGCAATACCCAATCTCTCGAAGCTCAAACAATTTTTCTTTCTTAACGGCTTTTGCGCCTCCGTTATCCGGCCACCAGCAAGGCAGAATAAGGATTGTTAACGCTTTGGCTTCCATACAAATTTACTGGGGCAATCGCCAGACAATCAGCTCGATAGCATAGAGAAGGTTATGTGTTTATGCTTAAAAACCTAAGCTTTAGTCCTTCCGAAAAACTTTGCTTTTCCGATAAGTTCAGTAATTCTGATCGAAGCTCAGGATGCTGAACATTACCGATCATACGGCCTTGTTCCAGGCCACAAATACTGGGCCTGATGGCGATTGAAAAATGCAACCTGTATGAGCCATTCCCAGGTTTCTGCTCTTTCGAAAAAGCTCCATTAACCGAAATGCTAAAGTGCAAAACGAAAGGCTTATGGCGAGTTTTTGCATTTTCAGCCATCAGGTTCAGTATTTGTGATCAGCCGGGAACTCAGCCAAGGGGCTTTGCTTCTTTGGCCCGTCAAAGAAGGCCTCCGGCAGGACTGTTAAACGGTTGATTAGCGAAAACGTCAAAAAAAACGGCAGCTAAAATGCATATTATGGGAGACTAAAAACTTGTCGTTCGTTCAAAGTTCGGGATGACTCATGTTTGACCTGCTAACTTGACCTACGCTTTGCCGCCCGTTTTTGCCGGTAAAAAGCTTTATCAGCTACATAAATGGTTTTACGGACTTCGCAGAAGGTCTTTGTACCAGCCTTGTCCGTAAGGCGGGTAGTTTTAACGATGTCGATCTCCTTTTCGGACAAGACGCGGGCTTTGATGTCGCTCAGTTCGGCTTCCGTGTAAGTAAATACAGCAAAAAGCGTTTCCCGGGCAGGAATTTTGAAGGAGATTTCTGCGGACTTGTCCCAGACGACGTAGTCGTCTCCCAAGAGGTTGATGAGCTGTACCATTGGAATGGGGTCTACAGCAGAGAATAAACTACCTCCGAAGATAGAACCGACGTAGTTGCTGTTTTTATAGCTCAGTGGTAACCGGATCTTTACCTCTAGCAAATCATCCGTCACTTCCGTGATCCGGGCGGTACTGCGCCGGTACATTGGAGAAAGGTTGAAACCGTACTTAAATAGTTTGGCTTTCCCCAGGTACTTGGAACCGGTTTTAGCCAGAGATTGATAGAAAGACATGAAGGCGAAGTTACAATGGTTTCGCCTTCTCTTTTACCTTTCCTTGCACCTGCGTGCGCGCCGAAAACATTTGGTGTACACGCAGGTGCAAGGAAGGGTACAATATAGTCTAGTGGTCTGTCAAGATCAGATTTCCAGGTAGCCTGCGATGCTTTTTTGCGCCTGACGTCGTTGCCCAAACACTTCCGTAGCTACGGCTATGCAAGTATTTGGTCCCCTAGTCAGTCACAAAAAATCATCAGCATCCAACCCGAAAATTGAACATTGACAAATCACTAGTGCTTCACTAATCGCACACGCCCCATCTTACCCGAGTTGGCAGACCAGCGTGCGCTGTAAATACCTCCGGGTAGTTGGCCAAGGTCCAAGGCCAGCTTTTCCTGCCCACCAGGCACTTGTACTTTCAACACCTCCTGCCCGGACATAGCAAATACGGAAACGCTCGTTTCTTCAGACGTTGGTGGGACTTCCAGCCAGAACTGGCCTTCACTGGGATTAGGATAAGCCCGTAGTTGGGTTACTAATGAGCGCGCACGCTGTCGCGTCCCTGTTACCAGTTCGTTGAGGTCATGCCGGACGATAAATCCACCGCCCGCAACAAAAGCATAGCGTTCGTTTGGGGTAAAAGCCAGGGCCCGGTAACCGAAGCAATGGCCGGCCAGTTCCGTCCAGGTTTCTCCCTCGTCGGTGGAGCGAATGAAGGTATTATTGTTCCAGCGGGCAGCGTAGATGGCGCCATCTTCCGCACGACGGGTAAAATCATAACCGCCAGTACGGTCGTCTGCTTCCGTCCAGCTCATTCCGCCGTCGGTAGTAAGGTAACGGCGGTTTACGGAGGTGGCCCAGCCTTCCGTTTGGGAAGTAAAGAACACGCTTTCCGGTCGGGCATTGAGTACATCAGCCCTTGCTTCCCAATTAATGCCACCATCGGTAGTTACGGCAAACTTTCCGTTGCGGTCTACCACATAGCCGTTAAGGTCATCCAGGAAGAAGATGGACGTACCAAAGTAATTTAGGCCATGCGCTTCGCGAGTAAAAGTAAGCCCATCATCAGTAGAGATAAAACTTGAGTTTGGCCCGAAGAAATAGATCGTACCGTCTGGTTTTATCGTCATCAAGTCGGGGTTATCGAGATTGGAGGGTACTGACCCCGGAGTAAACAGGTCGGAGAAGGTTTGGCCCTGGTCCCTGCTCACCAGCGTCTCAGAATCGCTCATCACCACCGGATCTCCATTGGGAAGCAGACCGACCTCGCGCATTACGGTACCGACGGACTCGAAGGACCATGAAGCTCCGGCGTTGGTGGTTCGGTAAAGGTTTACACCACCGATGGCATAGCCGATTTCGTTGGTCGCGAAAATAATATCGGTGAGTTGATTCGGTAGGGTAACGCGATTCTGATCCACCCAATCGGTGAAGTCTGCTGGAGAGTAGAGCAATTGGTTTTCCCCGGCGGGTACGAAAAAGGCTGATCCGGAGCGGTGGTATTTAAAACCAGCACCCGCGACGCGGCGGACATTATACTGAACGCGGGTCCAGGTCACGCCGCCATCGAAACTTTCAGCGGGAGTGATGCCCTGAGTAGCAACGAGGTGATCGGCCGTAATTGCAGCGAACCAGTTCATGGTGGATAATTGCTGTTCATCGTTGAGGATGGTCCAGGTACTTCCACCGTCGGTGGTTTTAAAGAAGCGGCGGTCGCGATCAAACGTCCAACCGGTATCAGCATCGAGCCAGGCCATGAAGAATGGGCTATTCGGATGGGTGTAACCGACTTCCGTAAAAGAAGCCCCACCGTCGGTGGTTTTAATCAATTTGTTGTTGCCAAAGAGATAGCCAATGTTGGCATCAACAAATGTGAGTTCGCTGCTTTTATTTTCGCCGTAAAGAACGCGGGTCCAGGAGTCACCGCCGTTGGTGGAGCGCCAGAGGCCGGAGGAGCCTGCTTCATGGACAATCAGGTCATCGGTGAGCCAGTGCAGGCTTCCGCCTTCCTCGTAGTCGGGGTAAGTCACCTCGGTCCAGTTTCCGTTGCGGAGGCGGTAGAGGGCGTTGTCGGTCGCTAGCAGGGCGGCGGCGCAGCCGCCGGGAGGGCAGGCTATCGCTTCAATGTCTTCGGTGGTTGGGGAATCGGCGACGGTCCAGTTTTGTCCGTTGTCAGCGGTTTCGCGCAAGACGCCACAGGTGCCGCCGAGGAATCCGGCACCCGTATCGTCTACGTGTACGTCGGTCACATCACTGATATGTCCGGAGGGGTAGCTGAAGGATAGATTGGTCTGTGCGGAATTTATTGCGGGGGCGAGGACGCAGGTGCAAAGTAGGAACCCGCTGAGGAGCAGGCGAAGAGTTGGAGTGCGCATAGTTTTTTGATCGTAGGTAAAGCGAATGGTTGTTTGCTTTAGGGACGATCATTAAGTGGGAATTCCATAACCATTAGAAGTTATTTTTAGGTTATGACTATTCTTCGATAGCCATCAAGCCTTCCCAGGTATCGACTTTGCCGTTGGGGAGGGTTGCGGTGATTTGGTACGCCCACTCAAAACAGATGTGGAGTTGATGACTTCATCACGATACTCGACTAATGCTTAGAAAGGAACAACTATTGTCTTGACAGAGCACCACCACCATTAAGTTAAGCTATTTCCGGGTAGCCAGCCAAGTCCTGTCTGAGCCTACTCTTAAGGATTCATCAAGATACCGTCCAGAGCCTTACCTTTAGGTATACAGCACACTACTCTACATTTTTGAAGATGGGGTGACTTTGCCCTTCGTCGAGGCTT
>CAYPIM010000340.1:0-4113 GCA_964410795.1 uncultured Lewinella sp.
TGATCGCAAGATAATACATATTCCTTTGTGGGGGAGAATCAAGGCTACTGTAGCCGTAGGACTTAGTATTCCTTACAGCCCTTTAGCCGGAAGCTAAATATGCCGCTCTGCGTGGTAAGAACTCCGAACCAAGGGCCCGCTCTCCACGTAGTTGAAGCCCTTCTCCAGCCCCATTGCCTTATAATGAGCGAAGGTGTCTGGCGTGACAAAAGAATCAACAGCCAGGTGCATTGCTGTCGGTTGCAGGTACTGACCGATGGTAACTACGTCTACGCCAACTTCAATCAGGTCGTCGAGAATTTTCTCTACCTGTTCTTCGGTTTCGCCTAAGCCGACCATGAAGCCTGTCTTTGTACGTTTGCCGAATTCTTTGATCCGCCGAAGTTCTTCGAGGCTGCGTTCATATTTGCCCTGAGGGCGAACCTTCCGGTACAGCTCCCGTACCGTTTCCATGTTGTGGCTCACTACTTCCTGGCCGCCGTCGATCATCCGGTAGAGGGCGTCCCAGTTACCGCGTACATCGGGGATGAGCGTTTCAATGGTGGTTTGGGGCGTGCGTTGCTTGATCTGCGTTACGGTTTGGTACCAGATTTCGGCTCCACGGTCTTTGAGCTCGTCGCGGTTTACGGAGGTTAGCACGGCGTGTTTTACCTGCATCAGTTCGATGGCTTCGGCTACGCGGCGCGGCTCGTCGGTATCGTATTCCGTTGGCCTGCCTGTTTTTACGGCGCAGAAACTGCACGAACGCGTGCAGGTATTGCCCAGGATCATGAAGGTCGCGGTTCCCGCTCCCCAGCATTCGCCCATATTCGGGCAGTTCCCGCTTTGGCAAATGGTGTGCAGCTTGTACTCGTCTACCAGTGCGCGTACTTTCTTATACTCGGGGCCGATGGGGAGTTTTACGCGCAGCCAGTCTGGCTTGCGTTTACGTTCACTCTTGGATGGGGCTACGGGGAGGTCGATCATGGAAAAGGGTTACCTTGAGTAGAAGACAAAGGTAGCGCGGATTAGTTCTTAGTAGGGGCTAATCTGAAGACAAAAGTTAGGTCTTACACCCATCCTCCTTCAGTACCCGCCCGAGATAATCCGCCAATAAATCGGCATTGGCCCGATCAAAACACATCGGAGGCTTGATCTTGATCACGTTTTCATTCGGCCCGTCGGTGCTCATCAGAAAGCCTAGCTCGCGCATTCTGTTTTTGAGGTAAGCGGCCTCTTTTATCGCAGGGTAACTGCCTGTGTTTGGGCCATGATTATGCACGAATGCAGGTGCAATGGAAGGTTTTATGAGCTCAAAACCAAGGAATAAACCTTCGCCCCGAACATCGCCAATAAGCGGGAACTGCCCCTGAAGTTCCAGAAGCATTGTTTTCAGGTAGTTGCCCGTCTCCAGGGCGTGTTGCTGAAGCCCTTCTTTATGTACGACTTCAAGCACCGCTCTTCCTACCGCACAGCTCACGGGGTTGCCACCGAAGGTGTTGAAGTACTCCATGCCGTTGGCAAAGTTGGCGGCTACTTCAGGGGTGCAGACTACTGCTCCTAACGGGTGCCCGTTGCCGAGTGGCTTACCGATCGTCACGATGTCTGGTACTACGCCCTGCAGCTCAAAACCCCAGAAATGACTCCCAACTCGGCCAACGCCAACCTGAACCTCGTCCGCAATACAAAGACCTCCGGCAGCCCTGACTTCACGGTAGACTTCCTTAAGGTACCCCTTAGGTAGAACGATCTGGCCACCACAGCTCAGTATGCTTTCCGCTATGAATCCCCCTGGCTTTTCGCCCTGTTCTACCCACTCCGCTATCCGTTTTCGGGCGTAAGCGGCGTAAGTTTTGCCGGGGACTTCCGCGTCGTGGTGGCGGCCCCGGAAGGTGTCGGGCAACGGCAATATTTTAGTCTGCGGAGGACAACCTTTACCTCCCTTACCGTCGAATTTGTAGCCGCTGATGTCGATCGTGCGGCCGGTATTGCCGTGGTACCCAACTTCAACGGCGAGCATGTTTCTGGTGCCCGACCATTGTTCAGACATACGTAGGGCAAGCTCGTTAGCCTCACTGCCGGAATTTACGAAATGTACCACCGAAAGCTCCTTTGGCATGGTGGCCGCTAACTCTTCGGCGAAACGGACCACGTTTTCGTGTAGGTAGCGGGAGTTGGTGTTGAGTACCGCAGCCTGCCGCTGAATCGCCTCTACAACTGCCGGATGCTCGTGACCTACGTGGGCGACGTTGTTTACGGTGTCCAGGTAGCGGCGGCCGGTGTGGTCTAACAAATACTGGCCCCGACCCCGCTCAATGTGGAGGGGCGATTTGTAGGAGACGGAGAGGGAGTAACCGAGGTGTTTTTTTCTGCTCGTGAGTAATTCTCCCGTTGCATAATTATAGCGCGAGCCTTCTTCATTTACTGTTGGCTTTTTCTTCAGGGCTGGAGGGATGACCATCACTTCCGGGCAAAGCCAAAGCCAGGCTTTGGCCTCCTCCGGATATGCAACCCCTGGGAAATCGCCCACAAATCCCAGCATATCCCGCATCACCTGGAAGTGAAGGTGGGGTGGCCAGCCTCCGTTCTCGTTCGGTGCTCCAAACCTTGCTATTTCTTCCCCACTTTGCACCTGCGTTCCCGCCTGAATACGCTTTGTGGAAGCCGCAGAAAGATGACCGTAAAGTGTGTAGAAATGATGGTTGTTTTCCTCGTGTTCTAGGATCACGACATTACCATAGCCGTGCTTAGTTGGGTCTATACTTACGCTATGTACAATACCATCGTACGGCGCTAGAACGGGGGTGCCGGCGCGCCCCCAGATGTCTGTTCCCAGGTGAACTGTTCGCCAGCGCGGGCCGTAATTTCCTTCGGTCGAGAAGTCGTCAGTAGTGTATACCGGCCGGGTTTCACCGTAGCCGCCGTAGCCGAAGTCCGCCCCGCGATCTTCCAGCAGACGGGCCATGTGTCTGGTGAAAAGCCTCGTGTCGTCGTAGTATTGGTAGTTGCCCAGGTCCAGGCTTCCGACGCCCAAGTCTAGTGGAATAACCTGTTTTTCGTCTAGGTCCACAACTCTGGCGGGATGTGTTTTAAGCCACTCCGACAGCCCGTCTTCTGCTTCGATTCCGTAAGCGGTACTGAACCTTGCTTTCACGTAAGAAGGATGAGCGTGTTTTAGTTTTTCAAGCAAGGCCCAAGCTGGCGCGGCACTTATCTGTAGGTATTCATTTTCTGGTTCCTGGTGTGCGTTCTGCGCCGCAGTAGAAACGGTGATCAGTAACCGACCAACGACCAGGTTGAAAAGGTGATTTATCCCGAGTGGTTTTTGCACTATTTGCCCGTAACCCCTTACCACTTCGGCCATTGCTCCTATTGGGTCGGGGGCGTTCATCCCTGCGTAGGCACAAGCAATGGCCAGCTCGTTTATCGTTTGGGTGTACATCGCATCTCCGAAGTCAATAACGCCACTGATGTTACCATCTTCACCAACCAGGAGATTGTGCTCATGTGCATCATTGAAGTTAACGGACAGAGGTAGTTCCTGTAAGTGGGGTAGGGTTTCTTGTTCAAAGCGTTGCCAAAAGAAATCGGTGAGTTCAGCTTGATCGGGCGTCATGTACTTAGACAAGGATTGACAATCGAGCGTTTGGCTGGGGTTCCATTTGAAATCCGTCGGAGCCTTTGGGTGGCTAAAATCAGCCAGCGCACTGGTTAGGTGAGCGGCAGTTTGGCCCCATTGAACACGAAGATGATGCGTGATCGGGTTGGCCTCGTCCAGCATCCGCCCCGGAACCCAACTGAGTACCCGGAGCAAACGACCATCGGTTAGTTGTACGACACCCCCTACGGGACGGGGGGTTGCGAAGGGAAGGTCTTTTTTTGCCAGGTGGGCTAACAGGTCATACTGAAAACGGATGGAAGGCTCGTCCTGGTCCGGCCGGCTGATCTTCAGCGTGAATAATTGGCCTTCATTATCCGTCAGGCGATAGTTTAGGTCTACTTCACCCATCAATGCTTTTACGGCTACGACACTTAGCCCGAAGTGTTCGCTGGCCAGTATTTTGATGGTTCCCGGATCATGATAATTTGGCATGGCGGCAAGATAGTTACCGAGGATGATTTGAGTGACTTATG
>CAYPIM010000341.1:0-4108 GCA_964410795.1 uncultured Lewinella sp.
CTGCGCTGTACTTCGTGCTCGGGATGACTCATGTTTTTTGCCTTTCAGAAGATGGTCTTTTGTACTAGAGCTTTACTACTTCAGCCTGGATTGGGTAATCCGCCAGGATGCGGTTGGTAAACGCCATGTGGCCACGGGGAACGGCCAGGTAGAGCTTACCGTGCTTATAGTTGGCTAAGCTGGAAAGCAAGCGCCACTTGGTCACCAACTCACGTTCGTTATCGGATTTCATGCCAAGTTCAAAGTAAGATTTACGGCCATTCACTTCACCGGTACAGTCCGGGATGAAGTACTCTTCGGAGTCTTTGCTGCGACGAATTTTGGCGGGTGTTTCGTAGCCTTCGGCGTTGGCGTAGATGTTCTCGAAGCCTTTTTTCTTAACGATCTTATCTAGCAAGAGCGTGATCAGTTCGGGATCTTTCTGCTGTGCTTCGGTGAGAATGCCATTTTCCATCTGGTGTGCTTGATTTTTCGGTTGATATGAAGCGGAACATACCGCATGTATGTGAGGTTCTGGGGGCAAGGTACAACCAAGCATGCCGTCTGGCAAAGAAGGTTACTTGTTTAAAAACGTTTTATCAGTCGGATAGTTGCTAAGTTAGCAACTTACCTCAACTGATGATGAAATTACTGCCTTTAATGCTGTTAATATTGCTTGGAGCCTGCACAGATCAGGCTTCATCCAGCAATTTTGTTCCGGCGGAATTTAGAAAAGGACCTGGGGTATACTACTGGAAGACGAGTTGGGCAGTCTCCGCAGCTGATCAAAATGCACTAATTCGTTCAGGAGCGCGGCAGTTTTTCCTTCGCCTTTTCGACGTTGACTGGGATTTCAATAAGGCGAAACCGCGTCCACTGGGCATGCTTCAATTGCCTGGTTCTCTGGCTTTAGACACCTCGCTTTCTATCACACCGGTTGTTTTCATTGTTGAACGGGTTTTCCGGCAGGACGTCGACATTGAAGGTCTTGCCAAACAAATTAGTAGTACAATTCTAGGAATGTCGGCCGTTCATCCGGAACTAGCAAATGCTTCCCGTTGGCAAATTGACTGCGATTGGACTCCTGCATCACGCAATAGCTACTTTGCTTTCCTGAAGGCTTTACAACAACAAAACCCTGACTTAATTCTTAACGCGACCATTCGCCTTCATCAGTACCGAGAACGTCAAAACAACGGCGTCCCACCTGTTCCCGAAGGTTTACTAATGTGCTACAACATGGAGCCCGTGCAGGAATTTGGCACTACGAACGCTATTTACCGCGAAGATCTTCTTCGTGGTTACCTGAAAGCTCCTCCTTACCCAATTCCACTTGATGCTGCGCTCCCGGTCTTCGAATGGGGAGCGGCTTTTCGGGATGAGCGCTTTCTGGGGATCATCGCCTCACCAAGCCTTCCCTCAGCTGCACTGCAGGAGATTTCTTCTGGCCGTTTCCTTGTTCTACGGGATACGACCATCGATGATATTTTCCTTCGTGGCGGAGACAATATCAGACACGACGGCGCCGGGGGGAAAGAGGTATTGAATGTGGCAGTGGAGTTGCTTAAGCAAAGGTCCGAAGTTAGAGACCTTTTAGTGTTTGACTGGCCACTCAATAAGCAAACGAAGTACCCGTTAGGAGAAATCTGGGAAGCGTTTTACCGTTAGCACTTATCTTTATCGACTACACGTAAACCATTTATTTAAAGTCTTTTCCTTTTGCGTCAATCTATACTATTTCTAGCCGTTCTCTTTCTGTTAAGCTCCTCATCCATCAAGGCATGCGGTTACAACATCTTTGGCGAAGATTATCGCATCGCGCTGCTTAACCCTTACATCATCGGCGAAGATTACGCCCCTCTGTTTTACTCTGCGGACCGGCTTAACACCACACGAAACGCAAAAGCAGGAAAGGACCGTCTTAGAAACGCCGCTGCCTGGGCAAAAGAGCTTGGTCCCAACGTCAGTCTGGAAGATGTGATGGAGGTTCTGTACGGCACCACAATCGCAGATTGGGTAACGGCTAAGGAAGGAAACGCATCATCTCTGAATTGGGAAAATAAGCCAGCATGGCGCGCCATCAGCCAACGGCCCGACATCCTTGAGTATATGCTCTACGCCAAAGGTTACGAAAAGAAAAACGTCATCAGGCGCTGGTGGGAAGCTAACGATCAGGAAACGCCCCGCCCCGCAGTAGCTGCTTATCAAGGTAATTTTAAGGAACGTGCGGAGGCCGGCTATCAAAAAGCAAAGCGTAATTCTTTTTTGAAAGACCGCTACGCTTACCAGTTACTCCTCCTTGCATTTTACGACGATGATGCCGAGGCGATGGAGACTTACTTCATGCGTCATTTCAAGGGCAAACAAGGAGCACTGGCCGATTGGGCACGCTTTCACTTCGCTGGCCAGTGGAACGCGGAAGGCCGCTACACCGTTGAGATGGCCAACGCGCTGCGCGCTGCGCCGGAAAAGGCCATTGCCGCCTATCTTCGAACTCCAAAAAGAATCAATCCGGAAGACTATGCTACGGTATTAAGCAACAATGCCGAACGGTCTAACCTGTACGCCTTGGCTGCTCTAAAACAGAAAGGTCAAGCCTTGGAAAACCTGCAAAAAGCCTACCAGTTTGACGCTTCTAACCCTTTGGTCGAACTCCTCATCGTCCGGGAAATTAATAAGCTTGAAGACTGGCTTATGTCTAACCCGCTGACGGGCCTCGGCCCAGCGATCTCCCCCCACAAGCAACCAGACTGGAACACAGAGAACTACGAACAGACCGTAAAACGTCTTCGCGAAGAAAACAGGATAAAGGACCGTAAGTACCTCAAACAACTCCGCAGTTTTTTGGCCGGATACCGAACCAAAGAGCGCCCACTGGGTGCCATATTCCGAGCTCAAACGGCTCTCCTGGACGAAGACTACCAAACCGCCCTGCAAGAAACCACTAACCTGGCAGAAGGAGACAGAGGTGCGGGCCTCCAGGTTCGCATCATTCGCTACTTATCTTTACTACAAGCAGGAAACCTGAGCTCTCCGAAGGTAAAAGAGGAAGTTGCTCGGCACCTATTGGGCTTTGATAAGTGCTTACCGAAGCAAGACCCGGAAGCATATGATTACACTAGTGATAAGAATTATACCATCCTCCCCGCCCTGAACAGAATTGGCAGCCAGCACTATGCAGTGGCAGGAGACACCGCCATGGCTTACTTCCTCCACAACCGGTCATTGGAACTGATAAACGGGAATACCTGGAGTTCTAGAACCTACCAGATGGTCGACTACCTAGATCGGGACATCAGCCCGAAAACCATCGATGTCATCGTCCGTACTATGGACGATGCTACGGACAATTCTGCCTTTAGCAAATTAATTAGGTCCTCCAACAGCGCTAGCCGGAACGAACTCTACGATCTGGCCGGTACACTTGCCCTGAGGAAGAACAAACTTGAAGTAGCTGCTAACTACTTTTCGAAAATCACCTCACTTACCGGAGGGCTGGAAGATTCGCAGCCGTTGATTTCTCCATTAGCGGATATGCTTGGTACGCAGCGCAATCGTCTGGTTGCTTCAAAAGAAATGCTTGTCCACCAATTAATTGCGCTGGAAGAGCTCGGCCAACAGGGAGGCGACCAAGGCGCTGCGGCCTGCCTTGCTCTCGCCCAAGCGTGGTACAACATGAGCGATTTTGGGTCAGCGTGGTATATGCTTTCCTACGGAAAGTCCTCTAGCAAGCCTTCAGGGCCTATTGTTTGGCCGGGGGGGCTTTCCCACGCCGGGGTGCCACACAATCAGGCCGATTTCAATCTCATTCATCGTTCCAGCCGTTCGGAGGAGTACTTTGCTTGCGCTGAAGCTACGGCCAAAGACTTACAGCTGAAAGCAGAAATTGACCTGAGCCGCCGCATCATGAGTTACCGGATTATGGAACAAAAAGCCCTGTCAGCTAGTTGGGGTTGGCTCAACGAAGAAGCCCGAGCCTCACTCGCAAACGATTACCGGAATACGATGTCTCCGTTCATAAAGACTTATGGCAAAACGGACTACGCTAAGCAAGTAGCAATGCAGTGCAGCAGTTTAGTGTTTTAGGGACGCCGTACAAATAGCTTACCCTTTTCGGCCGTTTTATTTT
>CAYPIM010000342.1:0-4037 GCA_964410795.1 uncultured Lewinella sp.
CCTTCGTTTTCGGTGTATTCGATGTCGGCCCCCAGTTCCCGGAGGGCATCGACGAGGATGCCGATGGGCCGCTCCTTCATCCGCTGGCTACCGGTAAGGATTTGGTGCCCGGGCCGCCGGCTCAGGTAACCGGTGAGGAAGCGGTAAGTGGTACCCGCCGGGCCTACATCCAGCACTTCTTCCTCACTGGCCAACAAGCGCTCCATCCGCACGGTGTCGTCCGCAGCGGCAAGTCGGTGTATCGGGAAGCCCCCCGGTGTGAGTGCCCGGATGATCAGCGCACGGTTGGCGATCGACTTCGAGCCGGTGAGCTCGATGTGGCCTTTGAGGTTGGGGTTGGAGTGGCTTAGTTTGTACATGCTTTGGGGCTGATTGCTTGGGGCGGCAAAGGTAATTTTTTGGGAACGTTGGCGGGGTAGGGGAAGGTTGATGAACGGAGGTTAATGGCGGGATGATTTTTAGGGTTTTCCGATGGCCTGTCCGGTAAGTTAGGCTTCGAAGTGGTGTTTTATTGTCAAGCAATAGGTACATTATCCTTCTTCTGGCACAAATTCATTTTTGGCGCGTCCGAGTTTCGGCACAGCCTCTTCAGGGGCGCTTTTTTCTCTTGGAGAAGGCGCGGCCGCAGGATGAAAGACGGTTAAGGGTACCGTTCTCCACCAAGGCACCCATAATCGCCTTGGTTACCTGAGGTGAAAAATGAGCCCACTTTACCGAAGCGAACGGCTCGGTTCGGCCGTTGGAGCAAGTACTGTTTCCACCACTGATTATGAGAAGTAAACTTACGGTTTTGTAACTGGTTCCTTCGGCCTAAAGTGCGGTGGCGGAGGAGAGGATATTCCGGTGGAGGCAGAAAAAGCAGGGGCGGCATCGGTGGGGCTGGTGGCGATGGTTCTGATTATCGGCACAAAGAGGGAGGATATGGTTTGGTGGCGGGTGGGAGGGGCCTGGGTGAAGTTGGTTTCCTTATTGCCGAAGCAGTAGTTAACAGGTTGATTGCGCCAATTTTCATCCGTTAATTTCGTCGCCACCAAACGAAGATAAGCCCAAGGACTAAGGCGAAAATACCTATTCGCAAGCTCCAATAGTAACTACCGTAAATCGGTGCAACTGGCCCGATCAAGGTGAGGTTTGCCCAGTTGGCGACTTGCCGATCCGAGGGGCTTCCGTTGATCAATAAATCTTTGATGGCTTCCTGCAAGGCTACATCTTTGGTGGCCCCTTTGCGAAGTCGTTCGTAGAAGGCAACTAACACGTCATGGGTGATTTCGTCGTGGGCCGCCCAGGAAGAGGTAATAGTGCTTTCGCTGCCTGCGAAGGTGAAGGCTCGTCCCATACTGAGCATGCCTTCACTGGTCTCCAGGGGGCCGTCACCAGTATGGCAGGCACTCAGTATGGTGAGCTTATTGGAGTATTTGCGACTCAGGACTTCTTGCATGGTAAGTAAATCGTATTCCCCCTCTTCCTGGCCGCGAAAGACCAAAGCGGATTCCATAGGGTTCGAGTGCAGCAATCCGTGCATCGAGAGGTGCAGAATTTCTCCGTTGGCACCTTCTTGCAAAAAAGTGTTTTTAGTGGCATCTCCATCGATAAAGTATTTCCCACCCGTGATCTTAGCAGAGGTTAGTACTTCCTTTCTGGCGAAGGGTAATTGCCCCATTTCGCGAAGAGCGCCGTCAGTAGCGGAGCGGGTGGTTTTGTCTTCAATACGCTTTAAGATGTCTTCGTAGGAAATACCGAAGCCGATGAACCGCTCTTCTGTCTTTCGGAAGTTAGTAGAACGGGGATTTTCAAAAATTAAATGAGCTGCGTAGGCATAGCTAATGGCGTAGTCTTGAATCAGAAAATCACCATTTTCTTTTTTCAGCGCTTGAAACGGTAGCTTCCAAAGAATGCCATCCGGGATAATTTGGATGCGTTTAGCTTCAGGATGGCCCACTAATGCGGGCTCTAATAACTGTTGAAATAATTGTGATGCTGAATTCCCCCCCTCGGCTATTTGGGAAATACTTGCCAAAAGACTATCCGGTCGCTCAAGCGTGAGGTGTTCCAGGCCTTTTTCTTTACTCAGGGTAAAGAGATAAACAGAATCTTGGGTAAGGAAATATTCTACCACCAATTGATCGCCTTGCAGTGATTTAGCCGCCTTACTAATATCAAGGGGTGGAACGCCACGCAAGAGCCTAGTGAACTCGGGAAATTCTTTTTCTAGCTGCTCCCGTATTGCCGTTACCTGATAATTGAGGTCCAGTAATTTTTCCCTCAGCTGAATTAAATCCTCCGGCGAAGCGGTAGGTAATTGGTTTTCCGTAACCAGGATTTCCAATTCCAGGTTAGATTTATCAGCTACTAATTCCTCAGGTACACCTATTGTACTGGCTATGTCCGTACTACCGAGGTAACGAAGCAGCATATTACTTTTCTGCCTGGAAACGAATTGATAAGCTTGATTCAGGTAAGCAGGGTCATCAGTCTTAAGATAAAGCCGTAGTGCAATGTCAACAGACTTTTCGTAGGAAACTACTTCTTTCGTAGCAAATTGATTTATAGAGGAGGAGAAGTTCAGCTGGTCTCGATTTAGCCGGATGATGGTGTCAAGGCTGAAGCTAGTCGCGTGTGCAATTTTTAGATCGTGGATATCCCCAGTAGCATCATAAGAACGTAGCCGCATTATTCTTTTCTCCTCCAGTACTTCTAGTAATAGTTTTTTACTATAAATACTATTTCCGACGACTCGCGGTAATTTGGCAAAGCCGTGTAGACTTGAATCGTCAACAAGAGCATAAGTTGCTTCCCGTAAAAAAGAATCGGCTTTGCTAAATTTGTTTTGCAAGCTACAGTTTACCGCTACGGCGGTAAATAGGCTTCCCCACACGGTTCCTTTACGATTCTTTATATAGCTGTCGGCATAAGCCACTGCCTTGTCATAGTAAACTTGGCTTTTGGAAAACCTTGCAAGAAGATTTTCATGGTGAATCAAATTTGTGTAGGTGGTCACTAGTTGGGCGTAGGCGTAAGGGTTACCCGTAGTAGCCAACAGCTCCTCAAAGCCCGCAGCTAAGTCTTGATTTATAGCTTCGGCTTTATCGTACTGTGCTGATTTTGAATAAGCGCTAGCCAGGTTTGCCTTAGTCACCAGGCTTCCAACTAGTGATTGCTTTGCGAAAGGATAGTCCTGAAGCTTAAGCAGAATTCTGGTTGCTTCCTCAATTTTTTCTTCTTGCAATAAGGCACTCGCCCGGGTCATCTTCGCCTGAGATTCAGTTCTGGCCACGTAGGCGGTCTTCATTAACTCATCTACTTGACTTAGCCGGTGGTAAGCTAGCGGAAAATCTCCGTTTTGATAAGCCATTCGACCGGCGAACTCCAGAATATAACCATACTCATATGCTGTATAGAGGCTATCGCCCTGCTCCAGCGCTGACTTTAAATTAGCTACTGCTTTTTCTCCGAAATCTAAGGCTAATTTTAGCGTGCCAATACCCTGGTAAGTAGCGCCTTTTACGTACTGTGAATAGGCCAATCTATTCTGGGAGAAGTTAGTGGTATCAAGTTTTATCAACATAATATTCGTGTCGATATAACTGAGGGCATTTAAGTAAGCGGCTTCGGTTAGATTTGCGGTTGCCGCGAGGTAGTAACTCTTGGTGAGTGGAAGTGTAAATTTACCTGATTTTCGTCGCTTAGCAATTTGCCCAGTGAAGTAAGGAAGAGCAGCTAACCTAGCGGGGCGAGAAAGGTTAAGAACAGAATCATATAGGTGCTGATCCGCCTTAATCAGCAGAGAGTCTTGAGCGGGTAGTTTTAAGGCAATAAGAGAGAGTAAGAGAAAAAACAAGTGCTTAAACATATCGAATCAATTGATTAGTCACTGAAATAGTGACCCTATAAGCAATAGAGAGTGGGAACGTGACTTTCGGACCTTGTCAATTAGGGATATGACAAAGAAATCCTCGAAAGCCAAGGGGGCTTCCGAGGATACTGTTTGGGTGTAAGGAACATTTTCCCTCGAAAGCTAAGACCTTATTTTCAAATGT
>CAYPIM010000343.1:0-3978 GCA_964410795.1 uncultured Lewinella sp.
AAAAATCCTCACTTAGCTACGGCTAGGTTCCGGTTTTTCCGCCTTGTTAGCCACCCAAATCCACCAGCAGAAAAGTCAACAAATTTAAATTACACTGTACTAGCGCTTAGTTCCTTAACTTCTTGGTCCCAAATCTTTAGTTCCTAACTTCTAGCTCCTAACTTCTTCCAATGTCAACATTTCCTTCCGACGCCACCCCCAAGAAATCGTTCTGGAAACGCCCTGAGGGCGTTACGGGCCTGATTTTCCTCGTCGCGTTGATCGCAGGGGGCGCATTTGCGATCTCTACCTTTTGGGGTGCAATTGTACCGTTCATTACTACCACAATTGGTATTGTGGTGTCTCTGGCGGTACTGGGTACCATCCTGTTTGCGGTCCTTGATCCCCGAACCCGAGCACTGTTTGGCTACATGTACAAGAGTGCCATGCGCACGATCACGGGGCTCTTTGTCAACATTGACCCCATCGGAATACTGAAGAATTACATTGAAAGCCTGGAAAAAAACCTCCAGGATATGCGTAAGCAAATCGGTAAGCTCCGTGGCCAGATCCGTCACCTGAAGACCCTTGTCGCAACGAATGAAAGCCAAATCAATAAAGAACTGAAACTCGCCAAACTCGCCAAAGAGCGGGACAAGCGCCAGCAAATGATTCTCAGTAGCCGCAAAGCGGCTCGCTTGCGCGAAAGCAACCAGAAGTATGAAGTACTATTGACTAAAATGGACGTACTCAGCCGCGTACTCAACAAAATGCACGACAACTCTGAGGTGCTACTCGAGGACACGCGCGATCAGGTAGAACTCCGTATTGTGGAGCGTAAGGCCATCCGCGCGAGCCATGGCGCTATGTCGTCCGCTATGTCCGTCATCAACGGTAATCCTGACCAGCGAGCAATGTTTGACGCTGCGATGGAAGGTATCGCAAACGACGTCGCCAATAAAGTCGGTGAAATGGAACGGATGATGGACCTCTCCAATGAGTTCATGTCTTCGGTAGATCTTCAAAACGGTGTTTTTGCCGACGAAGGCCTTCGGATGCTGGAAGAGTGGGAACAGAAGTCTGACCTTATGCTGGCCGGTGGACACATCGAACTAGACAAGGTTGCAGAAGAAACCGGAGCTGACGAGATCCTTGACCTGGACGCCATCCCCCGCCGGGAGAAGGATGCGCAGCGGCGAGGGGGAGAGGCTTCGGGGTATGATTCTTTCTTTGAGTAACCGAGTTGTTGAGTTAACGAGTCACCGAGTTGCTAGCGCGTAGCGCAGCGAGTAGAAACAGCGGTAGTTCTATAAATCCTATCGCACTATCAAATCTATCAATCTATAAACCTTGCTTCCAGCCACCCCCCAATCGCCTCCAGGGCCGTAGGATCAAAAGTTGTAGAAATAGTTCCGTATTCTGTTGGCGAACCGGTCTCTGCCGGCTGAAATAGGTGGTTTAGGCCCAGGAGAGGAGTGATCGTCACGTCTTTGTTGCCGTTGATGGCCATGATTTCTGCAATAGCGTTCAGGTTGGTCATTCCGTCTACCTGGGTATCGAGCAGGCCGTTGATGGCCAGGATGGGAATTTCAAGGCGGCTAAGAAAATCTTTAGGCTCGAAGGCAATGAAGCGACGCATCCAGGGAGAAGAGAGCGGTTTGACGTACTGTGCGTTGAACGCACGCGGATCAACGATGCTTTTCTGCAGCGCTGCCGGAAGGTTTTTTAATTGTTCTTCGAACACGCCATAAAGGCCTTCTACGTAGTCTTCCTGGCTTAGGCTGGAATTGTCCTTGATCCAGGCGTAAGCGGCACGGAGTGCGGGTTCGTCGCGGCGGATAAGTATTTCGGGCTGGCCCATTGACCGGCCTACCTGGCGGCGTTGGTCTAGCATCAGGCTGTCGATGGAAACGGCGGGGGCGGCGAGGAGGATTACGAAGTCGAGCGCTTCGTCCCGGGACGCGACTACTGGTGCGATCATGCCGCCTTCGGAGTGGCCGGCTACCCCAATGGGAACGTTTTTCATTTCCTTCAGGGTCCGCAGATGAGCCACGGCTGCCGTTGCATCCAGGGCAAAGTCGTCGGTAGTGGAAGACCTAAAATCTCCGGTGGATTCGCCAACGCCGCGCTCGTCGTAGCGCAGAACGGCGTAGCCTAGTCTGGTGAGGTAGTCACTGAGCACCAGGAAGGGGCTATGGTTGATTTGGCTGCCAAGGTAAGCGTTCCTGTCTTGCGGGCCGGAGCCGGAAACGAGGACAATAGCAGCCTTTGGTGTGCCTTTGGAGGGCAGCGTGAGTTCTCCGGCCAGTGTTATGTCTTCAGCGCCGCCGGTGAAGGTTACGGGAGTGCGCTGGTAAGGGAAATCTTTCGGGTCCTGGGGGCGGGCGGTGATGGTAATTGGACCTTCCTCGATGGGGTAGGCCTGGGGGCGGTGGCGGGTGAAGACGATGGGAAAGTCCTGATTGGCCTGACTAAAAATGCCACGGAGTTCTTTGCCGTCCAGAATAGCATCGATGGTTACCCCTGACTGTGTTTCCTTTGCGGAAAATTTCTTGCCTTCAAAAGTTACCGCTGCTAAACGGATCTTGGCCTTGGTTTGTGAAGGACTCAACATTGCACCTGCGTATGCGCCCGCATTATTCTCAATTTCTAAACCTATTGGTAGCTTGGTACCCATTGCGTCGAGAATGGTGTACCAACTTCCGGAAACATCATCCTGAGCAGAAAGAGGGGCAAGGAAAAGGGCAAGAAATACAAGGGAATAGAAAAGGCGCATTTTAGATTTTTTTAGCTTCGCGGCTGCCTGAGGAGGTGGCGCGGACGCAGGTGCAAAGAAGGTTTTTTAAAAGGCAGAAGACACCACTTGGATGTTCGTTCTTCGGACGATTAGGATCAGACAAGGTCACCTTCATCTCCATCCGGTAAGCGGTAAGCATATACTACGGGAATCAGTGAGATGAAGCCTACGATGATCAGCATCACCACCGTCACCGTACCACCACCGAGCACAAGACCATTAAGGACCATGAGTGCACCACCCAGCAAGAACAGCGGCCCGGCGAAGCGGTGGGTTTTGACCCATTTTGTGTCGCTCTTCATCGTTGGTGGCACTCGGATACCGATGTAAGGGTTCTTCTTCAGTACGGGCAAGTAATTGCCCAGCGCGCCGAAGAATAAGCCCATCAGAATTGATAAGCCGCCCAGCCCGGCGTAGCTGCCCACTTCAGCTCCCCGAATGATATAGCAAGTGATCAGGGATACGAATACCAGCGTCAGGGTACCAATGGCACGGGATTTCTCCGGAGCTTCGCCCCGGGCAATCTTTTGCTGGATGGCGGACATGATGAGCATCACCAGCGGAACCATCACCGTTGGCAGCAGCCAAAGCAAGTATTTTGGCCCCCAGCCGTCGGGCTGGCCTTTCCAGTCGAAATGAATCGGGATTTGCTCCGGCAAGCTACCGTAGATTGAAGCCAGGTAAAGGAAAGGTAGGAAAACGAAAACAAGGGAAAAGATCAGGCGTGTGTTTTTCATTGTTGGTGGTTTTGTAGCTGATGACTTTCATGGTTTAGCCTATTCTTTCAAGTCAATAACCCAGGCAAGCAGGTCTTCAACGACGGTGGTGTTGAGGGAGTGGTGCAAAAATTGGCCGCGCCGCTCCACGATAATGAGGTCGGCCCGCTTTAGCAGGTCGAGGTGGTGGGAGATGCTGGGCTTGGAGATGTCGAAGGCCTCGGCGATCTCCCCGGCCGTCAGGTCACCCTTCTTCAGTAACTGAAGAATTTGGCGGCGGGTGGGGTCTTTTAGGGCCTTGAAGACGTCGTCCATTGGTTATATAGTTCGTTAATTTGGTACTTAGACAAGTATCTAAATAAAAAGTTCAATCCCGGTCGAAGCTCACTCCGTGAGCGAGCGGTCTGAGCACGCTCCGCGTGCGAACTTTCCGGATTGTATGGGCGAACTCGGAGCGTTCGCCGACCGCTCGCACGCGGAGCGTGC
>CAYPIM010000344.1:0-3883 GCA_964410795.1 uncultured Lewinella sp.
GTAAGGCTTTGCTCGCTTCCGCTCGTAACCTCCCCCCCAGCCCCTCTCCGAAGGAGAGGGGAGCAGCTCTACAATAGTCGTAACAGCGCTAATCTCGAACCTTTCTTCCCACTTATGCTCAACCTAGCCGAAAAGAGCTTTGCCCCAAAACGCACTTTGCACCTGCGGCCGCGCCAGAAAAGCCCGGGGTTACAAGTAAATATCCAGGATACAAAGCCCACCAAATACGACACTCGCAACGCCATTGGTGGTGAAAAAAGCCAGGTTTATCTTGCTCAGGTCCCCCGGTTTCACGAGCGAGTGTTGGTAAATAAGGCAAATCAGAAACAGGGCACCTGCGGTAAAACTCAGCCAGGCGAATTCGGGGTAAAGTGCGGCCTGGTAGGCCAGTGCACCGACAAGTACCGCGGCGCAAATAAGGTGCAATATTCTGCCGAGGCGGAGGGCATTTACGGTCCCCAGGCGTACGGGAATCGAGAAAAGTTCCTCTTCCCGGTCGAAGCCCTCATCCTGCAGGGCGTAGATGATATCAAAGCCGGAAACCCAAAGCAGCACAACAATACCGTAAAGCACGGGCAGTAAAGCCCACTGGGCGGTAACCGCCAGGTAGGCACCAATTGGCGCCAGGGCCAAGCCCAGGCCCAAAACAAAGTGGCACAAATAAGTAAAACGTTTGGTGTAACTATAGCCAAGAATTACCAGCAAAGCAACGGGCGAAAGCCACAGACAAAGCGTATTCAGCAGGCCAGCACAGAGGATAAAAAGGCCACAATTGAGGAAAATAAAGCCGAGTGCGGCACGGCTAGAGATCACACCTGCGGGAATTTCCCGCACGGCGGTCCGGGGGTTTTTACCATCAATGTCCCGATCTTGCCAACGATTAAAAGCCATAGCTGCGGAGCGTGCAAAAATCATGCAAAGGACAACCAGCAGTAACTCACGCAGGTGCAGCGTTCCGTCGTCCAGCACCGCCAAAAAGAATCCCAATAATGCAAAGGGGAGTGCGAAAATGGTGTGAGAGAATTTGATCAGGGACAGGTAGTTGCCGATGCGGCTGAGGATGGCCATGGTTATTGGTAGTTATTAGTGACAACCTATACCTTAGACGTTTCACACGAGAGAAAGTTGCCATTTTCGAACTGGTCCTGCCGTATCTTCGCCCTCACCAAACCAAACTAAGTCAAATGAAATTCAGGCCTCTGATCCTTTGCTCTCTGGCAGTCCTGGCCGTTACGGCATCTGCCGTTGCTGTTAGTCCGGACTGGGGCTTCTTCGGCCATCGGCGTATTAACCGGCTGGCCGTATTCACCCTGGATTACGAAATGATGCCCTTTTTCCGCTCCAACATCGAATGGCTGACGGACCACGCCGTCGACCCCGATAAGCGCCGCTACGCCACTAAGCACGAGGCCGTCCGGCACTACATCGACATCGACCACTGGGGCGTTAGTGAAGACTACGCCTTCGTGCCGCGCCGCTGGACGGACGCACTGCTGTGGAAAGGCGAGCTAAAAATTGTCACCTCCGGAAAGGATACCATAAGCTGGACGGTTGACACCATCATGCAGGCGGACCCCGAATATCTTTTTGATCGGGAAAGCCGGGTCCTGCTCAGCAGTAGTGCCGGCGGCAATAAGGTTGAGGTACAACTCAATGCCTTTCGCGAGTTCTGGATCAAGGACGTACTCCCGACCTATTACGAAGACGAAATCAGCCTCTCGCCTTCCGCCCTGCGCATCATCGGCTTCCCCGTTGCCAATGATGCTGAAAAAGTGGTGGTCATTGATCACCTCTCCGAATACGGCATCCTGCCCTGGCACCTGGAACAAATGCACCGACGAATTACCAAAGCCTTTGAAGACGAAGATACCGACCGCATTCTCCGCTACTGCGCCGAAATGGGCCATTACGTTGGCGATGCTCACGTGCCACTGCACACCACCGAGAACTACAACGGGCAGATGACGGGGCAAACCGGCATCCACGGCTTTTGGGAGAGCCGTATACCTGAATTATTCGCAGACGACACCTACGACTACTTTGTCGGTAAAGCGGAGTACATCGAAAATCCACGTGAATATTACTGGGACATCGTGCTGAAGAGCCACTCCCTGGTGGATAGTGTGCTCCGGACAGAACAGCGCCTGCGCGACACCTACCCCTCGGATCAGCAAATGGTTTTTGACGAGCGGCTGGGCCGCACCATCAAGACGCAGTCAGCTGAATTCGCCGCCGCCTGGGACAAAGAGATGCAAGGCATGGTGGAAGAGCGGTTTCGCGCAGCGATCCTTAGCATTGGCTCCGTTTGGTATTCCTGCTGGGTAGATGCCGGCCAGCCCGACCTTAATAAGTTATCGCCCTCCCCGGTTGTATACGCCAAGACGGATACCTTGGACAAGGCAGTGCAAGGAGGCCGGATCAAAGGGCGGATTCATGAGTAGTACGGGCATGGTCTAGGGGTTAAACCTAATGACTTGCTTGCCACTACAGCAAACCTTCACGTAACCAATATTTTCGAAGTATCGAAAGTCGGCATTATACAAACAGCCCGGACCTACGCTGCGTATGGTCCAGGTCTCCCCACCGTCGGTAGTTTCGTTGACATCAAACTGGGCAACTGTGAGCCTTGGTTCTGACAGGACATTTCCGGGGTCCGTGAGTGGTCTCAGCCTGGCCACCATCATCATCCAATTGTCCTCTCCATCGGAGTAGTAACGAATATTATCGTGTTCCCCCAGAACAATCTCCTCGTATTCCTCCCAAGTCAGTCCTCCATCGGTTGACTTATGAATCTTTTTGTCTATGTCTTGGCAAAAGACCACATTCTCGGTCATGTAAAACAGATTATTACCGGGAACACTTTGCGTTTTCCATTCCCGATTTATCCGGTCGAAGATCACCAGTGTAAATTCGCTGCCGTCTCTGTCTATCCAGTATATATTACCCTGCGGAGAAGTTTTGAAGTCTTCTCTAAATTGATAGGTATCAAAGCCTGGTAGCATTGGTGTCCAGGTTTCACCACCATCAGAGGTTTCAAAAAAATGTTTTGCATTCTCACCAGTTTGCGACGATGGACGACCTCGCCCCGCCAGAAAACCGCGGCCATTACCAAAAAAGGTGCCGGTATCTACCCAGACCAAATTCTCACTCAGGTAACGCTTCCCCCAGGTCAGTCCCATATCCGTTGAGTACAAGACCACACCGTCAACCATTTCCGGGTCCACCCGCATACTCCCCTGATCTTCTAGCGTACCGGATATATACAGCACTCCTTCATCATCCTGAGATATATTACGAAAGAAGGCGGAGGTCAACGCGGTGGTATCCACGCCGCCGTCCGGAAGGAAATAGCGGCTAATGATCGACCAGGTCGTTCCACCATCGGTGGTGCGTCGAATATCCGTTTCCTTTATGGCTATCGCCGTGTTTTCGTCCAGGTAAAAAATATCCGTGGAAAAGTCAACGAGGTCACTCTCTGTGCGTACAATTTCCCAGTTATCCGACATATCCGCGCAGGCTAACAATTCCGGCTGGGGGATTACCGGATCATCCAGTTCCGGATCACAAGCACTAAGTACGAATAGGGCCACAACGCCAGCCAGAAGACAACCTAAGTTTTTCATGTGAATAGAGGTGTTAGTGTTCAACCACCAGTCAAGACGCTAAAAGCGTAAAACCTGATCTTAGACTGGTCTATACAGAACAACGCTCCGGCCCTCATACCTGCTGCTTGATCGCACAAAATTTCACCCAAGTATTGAAGTAAAATCAGTGCTGCAAGTTTAAAGGACCGAACGAAGCGCAATAGTTATTTGGGCGCGGCCGCAGGTGCAGAGAAAGGTTATTGAAGCATGGTTCATCAACATTGAGCTATTCTTTATTC
>CAYPIM010000345.1:0-3873 GCA_964410795.1 uncultured Lewinella sp.
GGAATATCTTGCTAAAATCATCAAATACTTCCAGGTTATTCACTTCTGGCTCTGGTTTAAGGAAAACCTTTTCACAGCTATTAAACGCAAGGAAGACCAGGGTAAGGAGAAGGATATTTTGTATCTGTTTCATAGTTATTTTTTGTAGGGGATTATGCGTGCGCCGGTGCAATAGAGAGGTTAAGAAGCAATGGGAAGCCACCGCTGGTAATACTGAATTTAAAAGGTATAACTCACCATGAGCCGGTGCTCTCCCTGGGTGACGGGATAGTCTTTGGTTTGGGTGTAACGGGTCATTTCCCAGTCGTAGCTAAAGCCAAGACGCTCGTCGATTCGGTAATTGATGTGGGTACGGAACTGGCCGACGCCAAGAAGGCTTTGCAATTGACGGCTACCAAAAGGTTCGCCGGGGGAGCTGTCTTCGTAACTAAAGTTTCCGGCTTCAAGTACGTGCTGTGGGTAGGAGAAAGCGAAGCTGTGGTTGTCTTGTGCCCAGTGCAGCAGACCGAGGCCAACACCAACGGTCAGCAAATTATCTTTCACCTGAAACCGAAGGCTACTCAGGGCCGTCAGGCTTACATCCGTAAAGACACGTGAGCTGTTATTACCCTCTGCCCCGCTGGTATACAACGTGCCAGCGGCCCGAACTTCACCACCAGCAAGCCATTGGGCTCCAAACAACTGACCAACCGGCCGTTGCTGATCGTAGGCAAACGCTACGTGAAATCGATTGAGGGTAGAGATGTTGTTGAGGTTTGCCTTCATGGCGGTATAAGTAAAATCGAGCCCTAGCCGGCGTTCGCGGTCAGCAGTTTGTTTCACCGAACCGATACCGAAAGCAAATCCAACACCAGCATACTGCAGGCGGGAGAATCGAACATCTTGGGTAAAGCCACTGGCACCACCAAGTTCGATACTTAGGCCTCGGCGTTCGGTGAAACCTCCATTATTATTAAAAGAATTCTTACTCTGGGCGAAAGCAGTAGCGCCAGCAAGAAGGAAAAGAAGAAGAAAGAGAGGTTTTTGCATCAGTCAATACTTTTAGGGTGATTGCGATGCAAAGATCCTGTCAGACCAGAGCATGACTGTTTACATTCCAGCCAAGTAGGATGAATTGCGGAGATCCGGACGGGTTGGCGGAAATTCAGACATGCCACCTGCACTGAGACAAATTCAGAATCGTGGGTTAAACTCGGGCCTCTAGCCGTTTCTTAAAGCTCGTGGGGCTTTCGTTGGTTTCTTTTTTAAAGGCAGCATAAAACGTAGCTCGGGAGAAGAACCCGGCCTCTAAAGCTATTCCCTCCATAGTAAGATGATCCATTTCGCGGTTGGAAAGCAAGGTTTTTGCCTCCTCAACTCGGTAGCCATTGATGAAGGCATTAAAGTGACTGCCTGATTCCCTATTGATCAATCGACTGAGGCTACGCTCACTCATGGCCATCTGGCGGGCAAGGTCGGTGATGGTTAATTGATCTTCAAGGTAAGGGCGGTCGGTCTCCATCAAGCTGAGAAGCTTTAGAAAAATAGGATTTTCGGTTGGCCCCTCTTCTCTTCCTGCACCTTCATCCGTTCCCTGCACCTTCGTACTATTGCCCAGAGAAGTTGTCAACTCCACCTTGTTTTGTTCATTGCTCATTTCCGGCATCTTAAAACTAAGTTGCCGAATGCCGTTGACTGCGAGATAATAAATAAGGAATACGTTGATGGAAGAAACAAGTAAAGATTCTACCTGATCATCAAGTAAGAAAACACCAAACTCTAATAGTATCAGGATAAAAATGAACGCGATAAGCAGGTAAATACCTACCGATAACCACCCCAACCACTTACCCTTAAGGTTCGAATGCACTTCGAGCAAATTCTTTCGATGTGTTCGCAACCGGACTAAGATAAGCCATGCATAGACCAGGTTTAAAATCAATCCAACCAGAAAATAGATCGACATGAATGTTTTGGCCAGTTCTACTGAAAACAGCCGATTGGCCCCTCCAGCTTCCAACAGAAAGAAAGCGCCAAGTGTGAAAAATTCTATTACTCCAAGGGTGAGATGTTTCCAGTGTTGTTCCCAGTCAAGCTGGCCGGTAAGTTGCAAGACGTAGAGAAAGAGCAGTGGCATACTCAGAAAGTAAAAACGCAGGGGAAGCCAGACAAGTGCAAAATACTGTTCCGACAGCCCGACATCACTCAACAGACTGGGGAGAATCTCGACGGTATACGTTAATAGAAACAGTCCTAATAACAGCGTAGGTCGGCCCTTCTTATTAGCAACTATTAGCACTAAGCCCAAAATCACCCCCTGAGCCAAGCCCAGTAAGTCAATCAAATAGCTTGAGGAAAGCGCTTCCATAAAGTTGAAAACTTTCTAACGAAAGTTAACTTAAACACTGTAAAAGAACAATTGTTGAGCCCTTACATCTAAGCGATTACTCAGGCAACCGCAGCAAAATAGCCCCCCCTTTCTGGCATAGTCAGAAGTACTTTTTGGCCTTTTACCCTGCACCTGCGGCCGCGCCCTAATGCGATAAGCCTAATATAGGCGCGGCCAACGCGAAGTTGGCGTTTATGCTGAGCGGAGTCGAAGTACAGGTGCGAAGTAAGGAATTACGCGCAACCCTCCCCCCTCTCAATCACAAGAGGAAGCTATCTCTTCAACGGCCTTGATCAACTTACCGATGTCCAGGTCATGCTCGTCCAAAAACCGGAAAATGATGGTACCGCTGGGCAGGAACACCACGTAGTTCTCCCCAAAACCTAGCATATAGGTTGCGCGGGTTTGGCATCCTTTAGTTTTCACTGGCTTAGACCAAAATCCATGCTGGTAAGCAGTACCCCGAAAATCGTTGTTGGTACTGTATCCCGTTTTGCCGGCTTTCCCAAAAACTTCCCTCACCTTCTCTTGGCTCAGTATTTGTCTGCCCTCGAAGCGCCCTTCGTTGGCAAATAACAGAGCAATTTTTGCCGCCTCATCGATGGTTGGAAGCGCACCGTAAGCCAGGATAGGAATGGCCACCGTCGAATCTTTTTCCATCGTGTGTAATACCGTGAAATACTCCGCCCCAATGGGAGAGAGTACGTGCGTGCTTACCAAGTCCCAATAATTGACCTCTTCCCCTTCTTTACCCGCAACGTATTGCTGCAAAGCATACGACAACACAAATAAATTGGTAGAGGCGTAGTTGAATTTCTCTCCTGGCAACTCAGGAAGGTCACGAAGTGTCGCAATATTATTGATCGCCTCTTCCGCTGTTTCGGCAACGATTAGTGTTTTGAACAAGCGCTCCGGGTCTTCGCCGCCATCAGCGCCAGTCACCATGTTGAGTGTATGGGAAAAGGTTACGCCTTGCCAACCAGGATGATCTGCCAAGGCCGGTACGTAGTCCGTAATGAGTTGATTAAACACGTCATCTTGGTAGCGTTCGGCAAAGAAAAGTAGGGATAACGCACCGGCCATACTCTTGGTAACGGAATACAAACCATGACGCATTTCACTAGGATAGGGGTAGTCACCATGGCGGGTTTTTGGTGGGTGCAGGTACAGCGTATCGTTCCAAAAGACGGCTCCCAGACTCGTTGGAGCATTGGTGGCGATCATACGATCGAAGTAGTTGGCAACCTCCCCCTTGCGATCGAATTCGCTGAGTGGACGCAGCGGGAGCCTTGTTGCTTCCGTCTGTTGATACGCTTGGATGATTTGTGCGGTGTCTTCAAGCTGCTTTGCCTGAAAGCTTGAAGATAAAACTCCCCTAATATTGGCTAATCCCTTGTCATCAATATCTGCCGTTTCCTGGCTACACTGAAGACAGATATTACTGATGGAATCAGGCTTGAAAACAAAAGAGGCAACACAGTTTCTGGCGGTGCCAATCCAGCGGT
>CAYPIM010000346.1:0-3870 GCA_964410795.1 uncultured Lewinella sp.
CAAAGCTAAGTTCAACTTCGTCCACTTCATATTTGCTTGCCTCTACCCTATCGTTGGCCACCATATCAGGCCATGGGTTTTCAGGTCGTTGTCTTTCTAGCAAACTAAGTTGTCGCTGAACCCCATCAATAAAATTATAGAGGTTTTCGGCGATTCTACTGACTTTTACAACACTGCTTTCCTCAACCTTAGTGGCTTGCCAAAGTGAAGAAAACACTGAAGGTTCATATTTAGTAACAACAACTTCGATTTCGTCTTCGTGCATGTTTGTTTATTTAGAATAAGTGATCCTTAATTTTTGGAGTGGTTTAAGGGATTCTAACCAGCCCTTTTCCCACATCCCGTTTGTGCTGGCCATCCAAAGACAAGGCTGCTTTCTCCATTTTCTTCCAGAGGTCTATTGCACTAAGTTTTGGCTCCTTTTCAAGCATCAGGGCAGCTATTGCCGCTACATGAGGAACAGCCATGCTGGTTCCGTTAAGGCTTAAATACTTACCTGGCTGGGTAGCATTACCACTGTAGCTACTGTAGACATCCACGCCAGGGGCTGCAAGATCTATCCGTCCACCATTCGCGGCATTGATTCCTCCATTTGAAAAACCCGCTACTCGGAGGTTACGGTCTAGAGCAGCTACTGCCATTATACTTTGAGTATTGGCCGGGCTATTCACCGGCCTTGGCATTTTATTAGGTCGCTTACTCTCGTTGCCCGCGGCAGCGACAATCAGACAATTCATTCCAAGCGCTCGATCCCCTACCCGTTCAAAAATCTTAGAAGGTGCTTCTCCTACATTGACGGATGCACCTAAAGACATTGAAATTATCTGCGCACCTTTCTCTAAGCTCCAATCTATTCCATCCAGAATTTCACTGGTGCTCCCAAAACCTTTGTCGGAGAGTACTTTCCCGATTATCAAAGAGACTTTAGGAGCTCCTCCAAATCGCAGCCCGTTTTCTTTTGATTTTCCCCCTGCTATTGTGCCCGCACAGTGGCTGCCGTGTCCAACTCCGTCACGCTCCCATGCTTCATTCTGAACAAATGACTTCCCTATTAATCGTCTGCCTGAAAAATTAGGATGATCGACATCCAACCCTGTGTCGAGAACAGCTACCTTAACCCCTCTACCCCTTAGTGAGGTCGTATTAATCCCTATGGCTTTCATGCCCCAGGTCATTTTACTTCTGTCGCCCGGTGGAGGATCTGGCGAAGGGGCCAAGGCTACCTCCATATCCTGCACCTGGCGCTTCAGGCTTTTTATTGTAGCCTTCACTTCAGCTAAAATATCAAGTGCCCCAACGGGATAAAAAAGGCGTTCTTTCTCCCAGTACAATACCTGTTTTGCCTGTAGAAGACGGGCCTCTTCGATGTTTTTAAGAACGGCAACATTAAGGTTTTTAAAGACAATTCCCGATCCTTGAGCGTAAACATCCTTAGCCCTAAACTTGTCGCCTAGTTCGGCAGAATTTATAAGGGAAACGCCAAGGTGTTTCTGAGTATTTCTAATAGACTTTGAAGAGTCTAAGAGTATCACGTAGTTGCCAAATGGTTGTTTTTTACTTTTTTTCATTTCTTTGAATTTGGTGTAAACACCTCTCCCCTTATCCTATTCACTAAGGAATAGAGTAACAAATGAACATCCTGAGTGCTTACCGAAAGTAATACACGCTGGCAGCTAAGCTGTAAATCCGGATGCGCCCAAAGTACCGTCCACAGTACCTCACTCTCTCTTGGAGAGGAAGCTGCGGTATTTATGGATAGCCCATCAATGATGTCCTCATGCAGAGCGGAGAGTAATATTTGTTCTAATAATTCTTGCGCTTCTTCTAAAGACGCTTCTATCTTTTCGTGGTACGCTACGAGTAGTACGGTTGTCTCGTTCAAGACAGAGAAAATAGCAGTAGCCTGCATCTCCCGGCGTCCCTTATTCAACTTCTGCAATAGAACAGGATGGACTCCTCTATTGGCTGTTTCGAGGTAATTACGTAGCCGTGCAATCTCAGCTACCTTAGCTGCGCCACTTGGTTTTTGACTAAAGTATTCCTCTAGTGTGGCCAACCAGTTGGATAAGCGATCCTCGGCACCAAACACTCTACTGCGGTACGCCAAGCCTAAGTCAGCAACCTCGTTGAGGAATTTTACTAATTGTTTGCGGTCGTGGTGAAGGAAAGGCTTCATCAGTCAACAATAATTTCCTCGATAATTTCACCGTCTTCATTAGTGATCTTTCGTAGCTGTATCGATTCTTCCACCATTTCAAGCTCAAGATGGATCAGGAGCTTATCGCTATCATCCTGGTTAAGGCCATTTGCTTGTGGCGTAACTGCCAGATTATTGATGTTCGTGATTCTTGGCTGAAACTGAGCTTTTAGTGCATCAAATAGCGCGGCTCGTAATTCCTTTTTTACCCCCAAAGGCAATTCTAAGCTACCGTTGGTAGTCCCCTGTGGGTATATTTTCAGGTACACCTCATCGATACGATCTCTGGAGATCGCATGATCAATATTGCTGATGAAACCTAAGTTCCGCTCTTGTAGCTCCTTCAGGTATTTTACCAGCGCTGGATTATTGAATTCTTTCTTCCCGAAAGGACTGATTCTACGAGGTATTGCATTTCCTATCTCATGAAAACGCTTATTTATTCGCCCAATAAAGTCTTCTTCCTTAAGCGCGAAATCGTATGTAGTCTCCTGGTTTACGGCATCTATCTTGATGGGCACCTTCAACTTAATAACCGGCATTGTGAAACGCGGAACTTTGAAGTGTCGCAAATACTCATCCGCTGCGTATGTTCTTGCGGTTACAATAGCTGAACGATCCGCCTGAAAGCGAGCATCTACGAATTGTTGATTAAGATAATTCAGATAGTCCGTCAGGGTAATCATAGTATAGAATTTAGATATTCATTAAGCCAAGAACCTTCTCGAGCCCTGCCGGCAATTCATCGTTCGTTGCACGAACTTTAACCCCCATGGAGTATTCTTTCTTCACCTCTACCCCAGTACTTGAGGTTCGGCGGTAAGAAGAGGAAACCTTCATCTTAACCGGACCCCAACCTGCAGTAATATCTCCTCCAATCTTAAAAGAGCTCGAATCTTTACGTTTGTACGTAGAGTTCAACTTTACGTTGAAATCAATATCCAAGGTCTCTATCCTTAAACTAGGAACACTTACGATTGAAATGAAAGGCACCTTAATTGTTACCAGTTCAGTTTTTTGAGGCACAGGGGCATCGGGTGCATCAGGATCTGGTTCGAAACTGGGGTCATCAACTTGCTTTTCAAAGCTAAAATCAACCATCTTCAGCCCGGTAACTTCATCACCCTCACGATCAAAACCGACCTCTTTAATAAAATTGATGGTACTGATCGAGGCATTACTTTGAGCCGTCACGGCAGCGTTCATTGGGCCTCCGATAAGGTTTTCAAAGTCGATACTACCCAGTTCGGCGGTAAAATCGGCACTGGATACCGTATTCGCCTGTACCCCAAATGATTTTTTCTTCAAAGGAAAAGCTCCTGACATCTTGGATAAGTAGGAAGCCTTTTTACCGGCCGAAACCTCCCACGCAGGAGCGTAGTTATCCCGGAAGGTGTGAAAGATGGCTACTACTTCTTTTCTACTAAGTTCGGGTAGCTCGTACGTTACGTCTACCCCGGTTAGGTTCGTGAAAGTATCATCGTCCAGTACGTCATGAAGAAAGGCTAGTATGCTAACCATTTTTTTTCTCTTGACATCCTTTAGGTCTGCGGTGAGGATTAGTTTTAAAGGTTCCATTGTCTGCGTTTTATGAAGGTGTAGTAAAACACAATAAGAATAACCTGCTGTGTTTTTTGATGGTCCAAAGTTATGGGCATACCGATCCCATGATG
>CAYPIM010000347.1:0-3869 GCA_964410795.1 uncultured Lewinella sp.
ATGATTTCGCTTTTCATAACTC
This sequence comes from uncultured Lewinella sp., assembly GCA_964410795.1. Classification (GTDB taxonomy): domain Bacteria; phylum Bacteroidota; class Bacteroidia; order Chitinophagales; family Saprospiraceae; genus Neolewinella. The sequence goes on from CAYPIM010000347.1 coordinate 23, forward strand.
AAAGGATTGTGATGGTTATCAAATCCTGCTGTTGTTTGCTTTTTGTATCGGAGCACAGGCTCCTTCGCACGCGGAGCGTGCTCCGACCGCTCGCGCTCGGAGAGCGCGTTGACCGGGCTAGAAATCTTCGTCGAGCGAGAAGGTCTGCTTCTCCCGGTCGGAGGTAACGCCCGCCTTTTGGTACTCTCCTACCCGCTTCTCGAAGAAGTTGGTCTTGCCCTGTAGGTTGATCATGTCCATCCAGGGGAAGGGGTTTTCTACGTTCCAGACTTTTTCCTGGCCCAGTTCGGAGAGGAGACGGTCGGCGACGAATTCGATGTACTGGCACATCATATCGGAGTTCATTCCGATCAGGTTGACGGGCAGGGAGTCGGAGACAAACTCTTTCTCGATGGCTACGGCGTCCTTAATAATACCGGTAACTACACCGGGGCCGAGCTTGTGTACGATGTGGTTGTTGTAGAGCAGGCAGGCGAAGTCGCAGTGCATACCCTCGTCGCGGCTGATGAGTTCGTTACTGAAGGTCAATCCTGGCATCAGGCCCCGCTTCTTAAGCCAGAAAATGGAACAGAAAGACCCGGAGAAGAAGATGCCCTCAACGGCAGCAAAAGCGACAATGCGCTCAGCGAAGGAGCCGTTGTCGATCCAGCGCAAAGCCCACTCGGCTTTTTTCTGCACGCAGGGCATCGTTTCGATGGCGTTGAAAAGGTAGTCCTTTTCCTTAGGGTCGCTGATGTAAGTATCGATCAGCAAGCTATAGGTCTCGGAATGGATGTTCTCCATCATGATCTGGAAGCCGTAGAAGAACTTAGCTTCGGTATACTGCACCTCCGCTACAAAATTCTCCGCCAGGTTCTCATTCACGATGCCATCGGAGGCCGCGAAAAAAGCCAGTACATGCTTGATGAAGTGGCGCTCGTTGTCGTTGAGTTTGTTGTTCCAGTCGTTGAGGTCAGCACTTAGGTCAATTTCCTCGGCTGTCCAAAAACAGGCTTCGTTGTCTTTATAATATTTCCAAATATCATCGTGCTCAATGGGGAAGAGTACGAAACGGCCGTCGTTTTCAGCCAGGATTGGTTCTAGTTTAGCATTCATGCTCGGAATATGCACTTAAAAGGTTGAAAAAAATGGGTAAATGCTCAGTATCAGTAAGTTGATATCTAAAAATAAAGACCGTAGGTTTCCCGCTTGCTTCATCATCCCAAAACCAGGGAAGAGCGGAAGAAAGAATGTTTAAACCGTGGTCGTGTGTTTTCGCGAGGAGCCTCCGAAGAAGCTCTTAGGCTTACTAAGGCGGCACCCAATAGGAGAATGCCGCCTTAGCCCAAGTGGTATCAGTAAGAAAGTTGCACTTCAAAAAAACAAATATAATTGTTGTTTTTCCTCGTGCGGTGGCTAAGGTAAACTAAAGATTAAGAGATTTACCCTTTAGTTTTCCACACATTGTGGAAAACATTGAATAAAAGATTGAAAGTCAGGCAATTAACATTTTTCATTCTTTTATCCACAATGTGGAAAACGTTTTCAACATGTGGAAAACTACGCCTTTGAGTGGAAAAAGGACTTCCACACCACTGCCCTACTGTGCACAAACAAAAGAAAACGGTAGTTTATCATGAGAAAACGGTAACCGGTCAGCTTGTCAGAAAGTAGTTTACCGCTTCATTTTGAGTGTTTTAAAGTCTAACGTTTGAACGTAAAGATTCTGGCGCACCCAATTTCCCTTTTCTAAAGAATGAAAAGGCTCTACGGATGCTTATCCGTAGAGCCAAAAGTAAAATCGTAATCTAAAGCGACTCAAAGTAGTTTTGATCGGTCCATGGTGGTGGTGTTCCAAAGTGGGTAAAAAGTGGTTCCGGCCAATTCGGACCGGAGCCACCTTTATTTCTCTAGGTTATCATGAGAAATAAAAAACACTTGAACAACACAAAATCTTGGGGCACACCGGAGTTCCTGTACTCAGGTCGAGGAGCTTTGCTCCGAGCAGGGCCGTTTGGCTTTGCTCGCTGCCGCTCGTAATCCTCTCCCCCAGCCCCTCCCCCAACCGCCTTCGGCTGGGGAGGGGAGCAAAACCGCTGTGGCTACGCCTTCGCTAGACTGGTAGTACCTAACATTATCATTATTTATTGAAAAAATTGGGTGTATTCACTTGTTTTGCTTTAAAACGCATTGCGTTTTCATAATTCCCTCCCCCGTGGGACCGCCGAAGGCAGCCGCGAAGCGCACGGTTAGGGAGGGGGTTTCTACTCAGAACTCCCTCGTGTAAAGATGTGTGCTCACCGTAGAGCTTTGCTCCGAGCAGGGCCGTTTGGCTTTGCTCGCTGCCGCTCGTGCTCCTCTCCCCCAGCCCCAGCCGCCTTCGGCTTGGGGAGGGGAGCAAAACCGCTACGGCTATACCTCCGCTGATGGGTAAAAAATTCTATTTCCATCATCTACTGACCGCCCCAGAAAAACTCGCCACAGTCTACCCTTAAGACGGTAACAATAACCTGGTTGCTTACGGGCGCACAGGGGCCGCTTGGATCATCGGTAGTTAAGACCATAGTTACTTGTCCGCGCTGAGCGTCCGCGGAGCTGGGTTGGTAGCTCAATGCGGTCCCGAAGCGGAACGGTGCGGTTAGGGAAGCCCCCGTAACATCCATAAATGTTCCGGTACCATCCGGGGTACTCCAGGTGGCGCCGAAGGTCATGGAGGTATCCGGGCTGATGATTACGTCCTCCGTCAGGTCGATGGGTTGGGTAGAGCAGACCGAGAACGGCTCGGCTACCGCTACTTCAACGGCACAGATCACCCCAACGTCCAAAGTCAAATCTTCTTCTCCACTATTCAGGAACGCGGTCGGATCGCTCTGAGCGGTGGAGTCGCTGAGGGAAATGCTGTTGTCGCTATCGTCCAGGTCGTTTCCGGCGTTGGCCATCGTGAAGTCGTAGAACTCAGCATCATCTGCGGTGGAAATATCGAAGGCCACCGAATAGCTGCCGGGCGGCAAGTTGTCAAACAGGTAGCTGCCGTCGGCAGCGGTCATTGTTACGCCGGTGATCATCATGCCATCAGCATCGACCATGACGGTGTCGCCGTTGCTGTCTAGCAAAACAACCGTTACGCCAGCAATGCCCGGCTCGCCCATGGTCTGGAGGCCATCTCCGTCGAGGTCCACGAAGGCCGTATCGCCGAGGCTTACCGTCGCGAAGAAACCGAAGTCGAGCGTCATGTTGCCGTTTTCGTCTATCAAGCCAAGGGCGGAAATGGTGTCTTGCCCCCCGCCCTGGGCGGGTTCGTTCAGGGGTTCCATTTCAGCCGTCAGGGTAATGGTATCAGAACTTACCGCCGTGCCGGCACCACCCGGCTGCAAGCCTTCATCGTCGTTATCGGTGTTATCATCCGGGTCGGTTTCCATAAATCCGCTACTGGTTTCATTGGAAGAAAGCGGCGCGGACGCAGGTGCAGAGGGAAGAACAACGTAGTAGTCTCCTTCGGGAAGGTTGGAAAAGAGATAATTCCCGTCAGCATCCGTTACTACCGTAGCGGCGTCAGCCGGATCGGTTACGAGCATACCGTTTGCGTCCGTAAGGACTTGCATGCCGGTCGCTACATCAAAGAGCTGCACCTCTACCATCGCGATGCCCATATCGGCACCATTCTGGAGACCATCGTTGTTGTTGTCCAGGAAGACGGTGGAGCCGAGGGATAGGCCAGCTACTGGTTTGAATCCTACGTCAAAGGTGTGGTTTGTCGTATCCGTCTCGCCGGCTACTGTACAATAAGCCGGGAAGGTGCCCAGGCTACCAAGGGCTTGCGCCGTGGCATCCGAGTCGTTCAGGTCAGGGTTGGTGCCTTCGCCTTCAT
>CAYPIM010000348.1:0-3841 GCA_964410795.1 uncultured Lewinella sp.
CTCCTGCTACGAAGACAACATTGCCTGCCTCGATCCTGACGCTACGAATTACGATATCCTTGCGGATCAAGCCTGCCCGGACTGCTGTGAATTTCCAACCTTCAGCTTGGATGTAGACCGGTTCTGGGCGGATTCTGCTTTCAGGACAACGGATGTTTACCCCGACGGAGCGGGCAACCAAATCAGGGTACTCAACTTTCGGGTTTACCTAACCGAACTAGAGCTGGGGGCGGAGACGGAAACTTTGCCTACCCCGGTTAATGAAATTGAGGTTGGAGTCCTTAGCGGGAGCGATACGGTCTTGACGGATTTTAACGCTAACCTCTTATTACTCGAAACTACCACAAGTTCGACCACGAGCACCGTTGGTACCCTTCGTCTGGGTACTACGGCGCTGACGCAGGTGCAAGGAAGGGTTGGAACGGTGGAAGACTTCCCTGCCATCGTCCCCTCTACTGCACCTGCGGCCTCGCCTTTATCTACCCAGGCCGGGCTGCTGAACTTCAATGACGGAGCAGGCTACCTCACGGCATCCGCAGAATATCTCCTGGTCGCTACCAATGATACCATTAGGGTAGACCTTTACGACTCCGAACCCTTTATACTTGGATTTTCGGGCTCGTTCGAGCCACTGCGTGGCGTAGACCTAACCCTGGAGTTGGCTGCCAACTATCAAGAAGTCTTCGGTACCATAGACCTGAGCGCAGATGAAAACACTGTGCGCAACGGCATCTTTGCCGGACTGCGTAATTGGTTGGAGGTTACCGGTGCACGGTAGAAGTTAGGGAACTAGAAACTAGCACCTACTAGTTTCTAGTTCCCTAACTTCTAGTTCCCTAGCTCCCTAATTTCTCACTTCTTCAAAGCCTCACGCAGGGCACGAATCTCCTCCGAAAGTGCGTCTACCTTATTCTCGAGTTTCTTATTATTGTCCATCGTCATTTCATCGATAAATACGGCATTCGCTAGGCTCATACCAAAAATTCCCCCGAGCATAACGACTACCGCAAAGTAGAAGCGGGTCATCCCAATGGTCATAGAGCTTTCGGTATTGCTTACAATGACGGCGGGAATTTCGTTCCAGCCTTCCAGTGTGAAGAGTTGGAATATGCTGTAGATACTGACCAGTGGGTTGCCGAAGTATTCCGGCGCAATGTCGGCGTAGAAGTGGCAGGTTAAGATGGCGAGCATGAAATTGAGGAAGACAAGCGCCGCAAGCACAAAAACGGAAGCTTTGAGTGCACGCCCCAGCCCGAGCATTATGTGTTCAATGTTGGGGATGAACTTGAGAAACCGGACAAGCCTAACCAGCCGGAAAAGACGTAGTAAAATAAGTAAGCCTGTAGCTTCGGGAATCGGGAACAGTCCTTCCAGAAATACCGGCAGGCTACCCATCACGATGATGAAATCAAAACGGTTCCAGTTTGCGCTAAAGTAGGCCTTGGGCTTTAAGACCACCAGTTTCACAATTACTTCGACCAAGAAAAACAAGATGAAGGCGTGATCTATGGCCAGCAGCCACTTGTTGTCTTTGCATTCCGGAAAGTACAGGGCAAAGATCACCACGGCATTGATGATGATGGCGATGAGCATTGCTCGCTCGTTAAGAAAAAAACGTTTAATCATTGGGGAAAGGTTCCAAGTTGCGGATTACAAGTTGCAAGTTACAAGTTCGCCGCTAACCCGCAACCTGAATTCTGAATCCTGCAACCTGCAACCTGAAACTTGTATCTTGCAACTTCAATCATGCAAATCACATGGAAGCAATTGTAGACTACTTCACCACCATCCCATCTTCCCACCGAAGCCTCATTCTAGTGGGTGGCATCACTATTTTTTGGCTAATCGAAAGTGCTGTGCCGCTTTTTGCCAATACCTACGGAAAGTGGAAACACGCCGGAGTGAATTTCTTTTTTACGTTCACCACCATTGTGGTCAACTTCATTCTCGCGTTTATTCTGGTACGGTCTAGTGAATGGGTAGTAACTGCAGACTTTGGTTTACTGCAATGGATGAATGTGCCGATCTGGGCGGTACTTGTTATTGGTATGCCACTATTGGACTTAATTGGCGCTTACGCTGCGCACTGGACGGAGCACCGCATTCCGGTACTCTGGCGTTTTCACCTTGTACACCATACGGACCAACACATTGATACTACCAGTGCCAACCGTCATCACCCTGGGGAGAGCGTTATCCGCTTTGTTTTTACCACTGCTGCCGTGCTCATCGTTGGTGCACCGATCTGGCTGGTCTTTCTTTACCAGAGTTTAAGTGTTGTATTGTCACAGTTCAATCATGCTAATATCGTGGTGCCAAAATGGATTGACAAGATACTTTCACCCATCTTCGTTACGCCAGATATGCATCGAGTTCATCACCATTACCGGATGCCTTATACCGATACTAATTTTGGTAATATCTTCAGTTTTTGGGACCGCGTTTTTGGCACCTATTCTGCGGTAGATAATACGAAATTGATTTATGGTGTAGATACACATATGGATGCCGCCGATCATTCGAATATCGGCCAGATGCTCAAAATCCCTTTTGTTAAGCGGGAAACGTTGACCTACGATACTGAGGAGGAATTATAGGGCGGAAAGGTCTTTTGGGCGCGGTCGCAGGATGCTATGATGGTTTTAGCAGTACGATCTTCAAGCCTGTGGTCAAGGTTGCCAAACTACAAGCCCGCTGGGCACCCGTGGCTCAAATCTGGTGCTCTTAGGTGGCAGACACCTGCCGGCGCTTACTTCGGTAAAAAAGCTGTTCATTGGGAGAGGGAAGCCGCAGAGGTAGGTGGTGTTTGGTGCTGCCTCAAAGTCTAGATAATTATCTTTTGGTTCCGGAGTAGGGGAGAAGGTGATCCGTTCGTCGGCGCGGGTATCGGTGATGCCAAAGACTCTCGGAAGGACTATTTGGTCGAGCCAGGCTACGTCCAGACTATTATTACGGGATGCTTTCCGGGTAAGGCGGTAGCATGCGCCGTTGCGAACCAGTAACCATTGCCCTTCGCAGCTGGGCTGGAGTTTGCCGTCTAACAGCTCGTAAATGAAAAAATCAGAGAGGCGTAGTAGAAGTTCTTCGATTGACGTATCATCGGTTACTTCCCGGGTAAACGTTCCGATTCTTAGTTCGTCACCACCAACAATACAAACGGGGATAAAGTCGCAATTACTCACACCTCTGGCAGACAAGCGTGCGTGGGTTTCTGCGCGATGGTGGCCGTCGGCAATGACCAGTGGACCGGGCATAGTCAGACTGAGTGGGCTATCTACCATACGGTAGCCCTCTTCTCCCATAACGGTGCTGGTGTAAACCCTTAGGTCGTAGTCGTTATGCTGTCCGCAAAAAGTAAGACAGGAGGAACCTATTCCGTGGGTTTGATCTACGGTAGCCCACCAGTTTTTCAGACTTGGTACAGTCAGTAATATTGGTTTGCCCAGTGCGCCACCGTCAGCAAGTACGATGTTCTCCTGCCGTTTTAGTCGGGAAACTAAGGTCTTCTCATGGGGGCGTATTCTTCCGTCCAGAAACGCTGTGGCCGGTAATATTCCACAAATGCCTCGACTTAATACGGTTGTCTCTTTGGCTTTTATTCGTATTTCTGCGAAGCCCGCATTACTGGATAATTCAATGTCAGGAACAAACCGAACCCCTTCTCGTGTTATGGGAAGCTTACCGAGCATGGAGCCAAAAGGCGGATGCAGAAACGAAGGGAAGGGATGTAAGACTAATGACATACTACAGTAGGTGTGCTGCAATGTAATAACGGATCGTGGGTTTCTTGTTGGATTAGCAGGATAAACATGAGTCATTCCGAGCACGAAGCACAGCGCAG
>CAYPIM010000349.1:0-3808 GCA_964410795.1 uncultured Lewinella sp.
GCGTAGAAAATATCCTTGCCGTCGTACTTTTTCAGGGCGGCGAACTGCTCATCGGTCAGTACCGCGTTCGGTATGCCGAGGTTACGGGCCAATAACTGAACGTGGCTTACCATGTTGCCTTCGTTCACCGTAGCGATGCCACCTACGGGCTTCAGGTCAGAGGGTGGGGTTGCGAAGATGAAAATGTCGTTGGGGTTTACTTCTACTTCGTCCGGATTGCCCTCAATTACCCGGAGGTTACCCATGGCGTAACCGGCGTTTAGGCCACGTAGCGACCCCTGATTGGGTACGTCCAGCATTTCGTTGCGGAGGTTGCCTGCTTCCGCGACCCAGTCTCCGAGGCGGCCTACTTCGTTGCCGAGCGGTAAGAGCACGGAGCCGCGGATGCGGTCGTCCAGAAAGCCATGGGCCTTGTGCTCAAACTCCCCGTAGCGGTCGGCTACTTCGCCGAAGGTGCCCCGGTTGGTGCTCACGCCCCATTCCACGAATCGACGGGCGGCATCGAGGTAATTGGTGGCGTGGACGGGGTAGACGAGTTGGTAATTGAGGTCTCCGATCTGCGGCTGGGCTTCCTCCCATTCCCATTCTTCGACGTAGCCGGCTCCGGCGGCGGCTTCGCCGAGGTAGCAGATTTTTTCCATCAGTTCGCGGGCGCTTGCGGGTTCCCAATCTTTAGCGGTGTTGAAAATAAGGCGTTCCAGGGCGATGGAGATGTCCATAGCTTCCAGGCGGTAGTAGGGGCTTTCGGCCATGATGCCGGTGCGGATGGTCCACATCAGGTCGGCGGCAGAGGTCAGCCGGTCGATGGTATTTGCGGTAGGGTTGTTGGCGTCCCAAGCGTGTTGATTGGCCCAGCGGGCGATCTTATCCTTTAGCTTATTTTCTTCCGGGATGGTTGCGTTAATGGCCACAATGTCGGCTACCAGGTCGCGGTCTACGTAAGCGGTGCGGATGTCGTTGGCCAGGGTGCGAGTCATTTCTACCAGGTCCTTTTCTTCCAGTTTCGTCTTATGCTCTTCCAGGAAACTTTCCACGGCACCTGCGTCCTCGCCCTCTGGCATTCCGTGAATTTTTATCCGCAACGGCATGAATTTGCTGTATTGATCGGAGATTGTGCGGGAGTCGTTACGGATCTTCTGCGCCAGGTCATCATCCTTGCGGTGGGGGACATCGCGCACGGCCTGCCGGATAAGGTAGAAGTTTTCCTTAAGGGCGGTTTCTTTACTCATGACCCAATTCAGGTAATCACGGCCCCATTCCATCTCGTCCTCTACCTGGACCGCTCCCCGGTAATACTGGCCTGTTCTGTTCACCCAGCCGTCGTCAATGGCTGCCAGATAGTTGCCCAGCATGTATTGTTTCATGCGGCTGTGATCGTTGGCTTCATCCCAAAACGCGGTCTGTCTTGTACTGGTCAGGATTTGGGCCAGGAAGATGTGCTCTTGCCTGCCAAGTTTAATCACATCACCTTTATAGCGGGCGTGCTGCTTGTTCCTTTCGTCCGGAGTAGCACAGCCGCCAATTACGGAAGGGACCACCGCGCCGTCGGCACAAAACCAGGCAATGTCGCGGTACGGACCACGGGGATCTTCCTGGTATTTGGCGATGAGGGTCGCAATGTCGGTTTGTGCAGAGATTCCGTAAGAGAAAAGGCCACAAAGCAGCAGGGTGGAAAGGCGTAGAAGCATAGGATATTTACTAGAGCGTGAAAGCTATATTAAATACGCTTAGATAGGGTTCGGTGTTTGCGACGAGCGGTTTTTTAGTCTTGCTATTGCCCGGGACGGTGGCGCGGACGCAGGTGCAAAGATGGTTTTCTGGGCGAGGGGTTATACCCCGGGAAGTTAGTTGTGGAGCAAAAAAGCATTCGCTTCGCAATATTTACATACACGACCGGTTCGTTCCGCAACCACAACCCGCCCCCAACCGTTAACCCAGCACAAGACCCAATAACCTATGATCGGCTGGCGCTTCAGAAATTATCTCCCCGGTGAAGGCGACGAAAGTACCTTCGACAAACTCCTGAAATTATTTCAGGAACTGCTCACCCATACCTCCGGCAACGTAGGCGAGGCACTGCAGTGGCTCAACCAGCTGGACCGCGAATACGAGCTAACGAACGATGATTACTCCATGGCTGATTTTATTCAGGAGCTGATCGATAAGAATTTCATCAAGCCAGGGGACGGACCGGGAAACCCGCCCTACGTGCCTACCGCAAAAATGGAGGGTGAGCTGCGGCAAAAGGCGCTGAAAGACATCTTCGGCGACATTAAAAAATCTAAGCGTGGCAACCACTCCACCCGCTACTCCGGTCGGGGAGACGAACGGACGAGCGAGCGCAGGCCCTTCGAGTTTGGCGATAGCCTGGACAAGCTGGCCGTCTCCGAATCCCTGCGCAATGCGCAGATCAATAACGGAATTGGCGATTTCAAACTGACCCACGACGACCTCGAAGTCTACGAAACCCACTACCAGGCCCAGATGAGTACCGTGCTGATGATCGACATCAGCCACTCGATGATCCTCTACGGCGAAGACCGAATCACGCCGGCCAAGAAGGTGGCCATGGCGCTGTCCGAATACATCACTACCCGCTTCCCCAAGGATACGCTGGACATCATCGTCTTTGGCAACGACGCCTGGGAAGTGCAGATCAAAGACTTGCCCTACCTTCAGGTTGGCCCTTACCACACGAACACGGTGGCGGGCCTTGAACTGGCGATGGACATCCTGCGCCGCCGGCGCAACCCCAACAAACAGATCTTCATGATCACGGACGGTAAGCCGACGTGCATCAAACGCGGCAAACGCTACATCAAGAACAGTGCAGGATTAGACCGAACTATCGTGAACCGGACACTTAATCTGGCCGGTCGACTACGCAAGTTGGCCATCCCCGTCACTACCTTCATGATTGCCCGCGATCCGTACCTCGTGCAGTTCGTGCAGCAGTTTACGGAGACGAACCAGGGCAAGGCGTATTACTCCGGCGTACAGGGCCTCGGAGACTTTGTTTTCCGGGATTATAAAAACAATAAAAAGAAACGATGAGGCATCTTGTAGCGTCGACTTTTAAGTCGACACGGTCAATGACGGGCTTCAGCCCGTCCACAATACTATTCTTTCTGGCTTTCGTATGCTTAGGGAGTTTACAGTTGTACGCCCAGCCAAAACAGGATATTCCTCCCTTCATGAAGCCGCAAAAAGCAACCCAAACCGTAGAGTTGAACGGCAAAGCCTACCGACTGCCAGACTTTTCCCTTGCTCGCGTTTCTACCGGCGGCCCTGAGTTTATTACCCAAACGCCCTTCGGCTTTCTGGCTATTCGGGAAACGAGTAAGGGCTTTACTTTCGACCTACGCCGCTACCGTGACGTTTTCCGTGCGGCGGAGCTGTTTCGCAATTCGCCCAATCCGCTCCTCGTCACCGAAGGCCTCGGCCGCACACCCAATGGCCCGGTGTTTGACTTTACGAAGTCCGCGCCTCATCTCGCCTTTTTCTGCCGGTTAGAGATCAACGAGAATGCTGGAGGCATAATTCCAGCCAAGTTTCGGCTAGGCGGCGTGAAGCACTGGCAGGATAATTTGCGGCGGCGGGAGTAGCCCGGCCGACGCACACTCCGTGTGCGAGCGGTCCGAGCATTCTCCGAATGCGAAAAACTTGTGACTATGAAATTGAACGCTCAAACAGGCTTTCTGCTTCTGCTTGTTTTATTGTTAAATAGTGTGAGAGGGCAGGAGTTACAACCAATATTTGCCAACGAATACGAGAGCTTTTTATTTTTGCACCAAGATACTATATACAT
>CAYPIM010000350.1:0-3777 GCA_964410795.1 uncultured Lewinella sp.
AACCGACAACCGACAACCGACAACCGACAACCGACAACCGACAACCGACAACCGCCCATGCCAGATCTCCAACAACGAATCAGCAATGCCGCAAAGGCCGGCTTGGCTGGCTCCGTCAAGCGTCGTCGTCATCTTCACGCCAACCCGGAGCTTAGCTTTGCGGAGTACGAAACCCAGCGTTACATCGCAGGGCAGCTTGCCGAGCTAGGCATCCCATACCGTGAAATAGCGGATACCGGACTGGTGGCGGAGATCAAAGGCGGCCGTGGTACTGGCCCAACTGTCGCCCTCCGGGCCGACATTGATGCGCTGCCGATTACCGAAGCCAACGACGTGCCCTACTGCTCCCGCAACGAAGGGGTGATGCACGCCTGCGGCCACGATGTACATACCAGCAGCCTGCTTGGTACGGCAGAAATTCTGATGAGCGTACAAGATTACTTCTCCGGTACGGTCCGTTTGCTCTTCCAGCCGGGAGAGGAAAAGCTCCCCGGTGGAGCGACCCTGATGATCCGGGATGGCGCACTGAAAAACCCGGTACCCCAAGCCATTTTCGGCCAGCACGTTCATCCGCCGCTGGAAGCCGGTAAAGTTGGCTTTCGCCCAGGCATCTACATGGCCAGTACGGACGAGCTGTACCTGACGGTGCGGGGTAGGGGAGGCCACGGAGCGATGCCGCACAACGCCGTAGATCCCATCGTCGTTACGGCCCAGATTGTAACGGCCATTCAGCAACTCATCAGCCGCAACACCGACCCGACGCTGCCAGCCGTCATTACCTTCGGCCACATCGCTTCTGATGGCGGGGCGACCAACGTTATCCCCAATGCCGTAAGCCTGAAGGGAACGATGCGCACCCTGGACGAAGCCTGGCGGAAGGAACTACACCTGCGGTTAGACCAACTCGTTACCGGTATGGCCGCCGCCATGGGCGCTACGGCAGAACTTACCATTGCCCATGGCTACCCCTTCCTAAAAAATGACGAAGCACTAACCCGCCGAGCTTTTGATGAAGCCCGCCGCTTCCTCGGCGAAGACCGTGTCGTTGAGTTGCCCATCCGGATGACGGGCGAAGATTTCGCCTTCTATACCCATCACCTCCCCGCTTGTTTCTACCGCCTTGGCGTAGGCAGCCCGGCGCTGGGCGCGGAGCGCCCGGTACATACCGATACTTTTGATGTGGACGAGGCCTGTTTGGAGACGGGGAGTGGGTTGATGGCTTGGTTGGCGGTGGGGAAATAGTTTTGGGCACGGATGCTGGTGCAGGGTGAGGTTTTGGGGTGAGACTCCTACGGTAGCTGTACGATGGGTAGGAGAACGGGTTAAGGTGTTGAAGAGGTGTGCATGCTAAAAAAGTTGCCTATTTAGGCAACTTTTACTAACTTGAGCGCGTTAACACCAACAAATGCCTACAGTACATCAGATTAACTCAATCAAAATAAAGCTTTACTTCAAGGATCATCTTCCACCTCATTTTCACGCTCAGTACAACGAGCATGAGGTGCTTATCGAGATCAGAACGTTGGATGTTTACGCTGGCGACCTACCTAAAAAGCAGCTGAAAACGGTACTTGAGTGGGCTGAGGAAAATCAAGGTCAATTGATGGAGGTTTGGAACGAATTCTTCGAAGAAAACTAAAACAATGAAAGGATTAAGAAGTATTCCCCGAGTTTTGAAAATCAACAGGATTGATGGCAGGACGCTGTCCTTGTTGTTTAATAATGGGTACAGTAAGCTTGTCGATATTCAGGCGGTTTTGACGAAAGAAAAACCCTTGGAAAAGGGAAGCTTACCCGATCAGATACTCTCAAGTGATGAAGTTTTTAATACTGTTCAAATCTCAGGTAGTTCTATTAGTTGGCCGGGTGTTGGAAAGCATGTGAAAGATTTTAGTGGGAACTCAAAATTTTATCCATACGATATCGATCCTATTGTACTTTTTCAGGCTGGTGAAATGGATAAGGAGCACAACATCAATTTAGGAGATAAGATCAAGGCACTGAGGAAAAGAATAGGAATTACCCAGGAAGAACTAGCAAGCCGAGTCGGTACTACAAAGAACTATATATCGAAACTTGAGAATAACAAATCAGATATCGAATTGCTTACCTTGAAGAAAATAGTCGAGGCTGGGCTGAATGGCAAATTGCACTTGGATATTGAAATTCCAGCCTGATAAAAGGGGAAGGCAGTTTTACATTACGAAATCAAAACGTACTATCACGATGGGGATGCTGGCACCAATTGCGCAAGGACAAGTAGATGGCATAAAAGACGAAACAACAAGAAACTAAAGCTGATTGATGGAGCTGAAAGTATAAACGCCAAACGAATACTAGAAGCTAAGCTGATGGGATATTTGAAGGGGAAGTGTGAGAAATGAGAGCCAATTCCCCTTACTGCTTAACCCAACGAACAACCTGCGACTGTTTTCCCGCTCCAAATTCAACGAGTAAAAGATAAAGGCCCTGCTCAAGTGAGCTGACGTTGATGGTGGAAGTGTTCTCCTGATTGGAGATGTGCCTGCCCATTGCGTCTAAAATACGAATGCTCTTCGGGGCTTCCCCCTGAGCTGTTTCGATGGTCAGGGCATTTTGGGCGGGGTTGGGGTAAACGGATACCGGCTGGTTGTCTATTCCGGCTTCGAAGAGGTCGCTGATGATGTTGTCACAGTTTACCTCGTGGATAAACTCGGCGGTGGTAACGGCCGTATTATTCAGCGCTGCAGCGTTTGCAAGATAGCTTACGTGGCCGCTGCCCGTGCTTGAGTTTAACTCGTGAAATACCGATAGAGCATCCGCCTGCTGGGCGAGTAAGGAGCTTCCTTCAATGGAAAGCGGAGAGGTGACTCCGCCAGGAGAGAACGCGCCCGAAGTGAAGGGGATTTCGCTATCAGATTCATCGTGAAAGGCGATAAATAACGGGCCAGCACCATCGAGCCAGGAAGCATCAACCAACCCTCCGCTGTAAGACACCACTCCGCGGACGGCGGATGGAAAAGCGGTAATCTCGTTGGAGTTCCCCTCCCAGCCGCCATTGGCTGCTACAACAGCCTCAAAAGCGGTGCCTACATTGTCTGACGAGCTAACCATCGCGGCGTGGGTTGCGGCCAGCGCACCCGTAGAAACACCCCCGATGAAAATTGCTTCGGGGTTTATGCCGTAGAGGTTTCCATCATCAGTTTCCTGCCGCAAAAACCGAACCGCCGCTTTTACGTCGGTCGCGGCTTTAAAGAGCCAATCCAGCATTTGCGTTTCGGTGGTTGCGGCGTTCAACGTCAGGTCGAAAGGTCGGGTATCGATGGCAATGGCAACGTAGCCCCGCGTGGCAAAATTCTCGCAGAGGGCCTTGAGGTCTCCCCGGTCACCACCGGAAAAAGCTCCGCCGGCTGCCAGGACGATCGCGATACGCGTGGAAGCAGTGTCGCCCTGCGGCTCGTAGATGTCCATGAGCAGGTCCTGCGAAACACCGCCGATGGTAGTGTTCTCACCGTACTTCACGTCGTCGGTACTTTGGGTATCAGTGAAGATCACCTGCAGGAATCTAAAATCATTGCAGGGGGAACTCTGGGCGTTGCTGATGAGGGGGAGTAGACAGATTAGGGATGTGAAAAAGGTGCGCATCTGATGAATTAGGTTTTGATTTGTGGTCTGTTGGCCACCTGAAAAGTAAGTACTTAACCCTACTAAGATACATGTTTTACCGATTTCGGCCAAGGGGCAATCTGTTTACATCAACGAGGTTAGGCCTCGGAATTATAACCCTCCGTCTGATTA
>CAYPIM010000351.1:0-3766 GCA_964410795.1 uncultured Lewinella sp.
GTTCTAACAAGACCTTGAAGACGCTTTCCGTTTTTGCAACCTTTTAGGAAAACCCCGGCCGACCATGGTACGGGGTTTTCTATTATCGTTTGGGGCACCGGGTGGCTATCGCTGTTATCACTCACCGTAGCAACCTACCCACCGGGCAATTCACTTTGTCAGGTGTAATCTAAATCGAAGTGACATTTTGTCTGCTAGCAACCTCCGGCCCGATATTCGCGCATCTCCCATTCGTCTGCGGTATCTTTGCAGTCTTAAAAAAAATAGATGCGGAACTTTTCCGCCCAGTGACGTCACGAAAATTGAAACGGCCATATATATAAGGACGTTATTTTTCGGGCGCGGCCGCAGGTGCAGAGGATTCGTTTTAAAGAGAAAGTTATGTTTAAGAAAATGCTTGGTAAGCTGTTTGGCAATAAGCAAGACCGCGATGTCGCCACCTACACACCTATTGTAGAACAGATCAATGAAGTTTTTGCTGGTCTTTCCGGTCTTACTAACGATCAGTTACGGAACCGCACGCACACCTTCCGTGCCCGTATTACTGAGCATCTTTCTGAAATTGACGCCACGATTGCCCGCCTTAAAGAGGAAGCACAAACGGAAGAAAGCTTTCGGGAGGTTGATAATATTTATAAAGAAATTGATAAGCTAAAGGAGCAGCGAGACAAGGAACTTGAAGTTGTACTTAAGGAAATCCTTCCGGAAGCTTTTGCTACAGTGAAAGAAGCTGCCCGCCGCCTAACGGAAGACGGAGAACTTCGCGTAACCGCTACTGAAGCCGACCGTGACCTGGCCGCCAACCCGAAAAAAGATCACATCACTATTGACGGTGATGAAGCTGTTTATTCCAACACCTGGACTGCCGCTGGCGGTGAGATCGTCTGGAAAATGATCCATTATGATGTTCAGCTCATTGGTGGTATTGCCCTCCACGAAGGGAAAATCTCCGAAATGCAGACCGGTGAAGGTAAAACCTTAGTCGCCACCCTGCCCGCCTACCTCAACGGCTTGAGCGGCCAGGGAGTCCATGTCATCACCGTTAACGATTACCTTGCCCGACGGGATGCTGAATGGATTGGCCCATTGATGGAATTCCTACAGCTAAGTATCAGTTGTATTGACTATTTCCGCCCTCACAGCCCTGAGCGTGTGATTGCTTATAACTGTGATATTACCTACGGAACCAACAACGAATTTGGGTTCGATTATTTGCGTGACAACATGGTCCGTAGCCAAAACGACAAAGTACAGGGTAAGCACCACTATGCCATGATCGATGAGGTCGACTCTGTCCTGATCGACGATGCACGGACGCCACTCATCATCTCTGGCCCCGTTACCGGTAACGCTGATGACAAGGATTACGAAGAGCTGAAGCCTAATATCGAAACCCTCGTTGCTGCCCAGCAAAAGCTTGCTAATAAGTACCTCACTGAAGCCAAGAAGCTATTCAAGGAAGGCTACGTAGGGGTCGAAGAAGGTGAAGCTGGTTTGCCCCTGCTACGCGCTCACCGGGCTATGCCGAAGAGTCGCCCACTTATTAAATTCCTCTCTGAAGAGGGCGTGAAGGTGATGCTCCAAAAGGCCGACAATACTTATATGGCCGAAAACAACAAACGGATGGGCGAAGTCGATGCAGAAATCCTATTCTCCATCGACGAAAAGAACCGCCAGGTAGACCTCACTGAAAAAGGCGTCGCCTTCCTGAGCAAGTATAACGACGACCCCCAGTTCTTTATCATGAACAGCCTGGCCGACGATATGGCCGCTGTCGATAAGGATGATAGCCTTACGGCGGAAGAAAAAATCCTACGAAAAAATAAAATCAGCCAGGACTTCGGCGTCAAATCTAAGCGCCTCCACGCCATTCACCAGCTATTGAAAGCCTACACCCTCTTCGAGCGGGAGAGTGAGTACGTTGTGATGGACGGGCAGGTGAAGATTGTAGACGAGCAAACCGGCCGGATGATGGAAGGCCGTCGCTACTCCGATGGTCTTCACCAGGCACTAGAAGCAAAAGAGAACGTAAAGGTGGGGGAGATCACCCAGACCTACGCCACGGTTACGCTTCAGAACTTCTTCCGAATGTACCACAAGCTTGCCGGTATGACCGGTACAGCGGAAACAGAAGCCGGAGAATTTTGGGACATCTATAAACTTGATGTAGTCGTGATCCCCACTAATCGCCCGATCCAGCGCGATGACCGTAACGACCTGATCTATAAAACTGAGCGGGAGAAATACAACGCTGTGATTGAGGATGTAAAGGAACTGGTCGCTCAGGGCCGTCCCGTCCTTGTCGGTACTACCACGGTAGAGATAAGTGAAAAACTGAGCCGGGTGCTTCAGTCTAGTGGCATTGATCACAACGTACTTAACGCCAAGCAGCATCAGCGCGAGGCAGACATTGTTGCCGAAGCCGGCCGCCCGGGTAAAGTTACCATCGCCACCAACATGGCTGGTCGTGGTACGGATATTAAGCTTTCTAAGGAAGTAATTGATGCTGGCGGCCTTGCTATCATTGGCACCGAACGTCATGATAGCCGCAGGGTAGACCGCCAGTTACGTGGCCGTGCTGGTCGTCAGGGAGATCCAGGCTCGAGTCAGTTCTATGTCTCTCTTGAAGATAAACTGATGCGCTACTTCCAGAGCGAGCGGATCGCTAAATGGATGGACCGCGCTGGCCACCAGGAAGGTGATGTTATTCAGGCGGGCATCGTGACGAAGTCTATCGAGAACGCCCAGAAAAAGGTGGAGGAAAACGCTTTCGGTACCCGTAAGCGCCTTCTTGAATACGATGACGTAATGAACATCCAACGGGAGGCGATTTACCGTAAACGGAATAATGCCCTGAGTGGTGAACGTCTTAACTTGGACCTCAATACCATGTTCGAGGGCCTGATTGATGACATCGTCTACGCTGGTAAGCAGCAGAACGATTACGACGGATTTCGCTTTGAAGTACAACGCCTGCTCGGCTTTGATACCAACATTCAGGCACCAGACTTCAACGAAACCAAGGATGTAAACGCTTTGGCAGATCGTCTTCTGGAAGAATTCCAAGGGTTCTACCAGCGGAAAATGCTACTACTGGTTGACCGGGTGATGCCAACTATTCGGCGCGTTCATGAAGAACAGCCAGGCCGCTACAAACGGATCATTATTCCATTCACCGATGGTAGTACGCACCCTTTCGTAATTACGGCAGATATTGAAAAGGCACTCGAGAGCAACGGAAGATCTATAATTTCTGACATCGAAAAGACCGTTACCCTGGCCATTATTGATGACCATTGGAAGGAGCACCTCCGCTCAATGGACGAATTGAAAACGGCAACTTCATTGGCCTCTTTTGAGCAGAAGGACCCCTTGGTAGTTTATAAAATGGAAGCTTACAAGCTGTTCGAAGGGCTTGTCCGAATGACCAACGAGAAAACTACCACTTACCTGGCTACTGGAGACCTCGTACTTGCTGAGCCCGAAGATGTCCAGGAGGCCCGCGCACCACGGAAGGTTCAGACTTCTGGAACTTCAACTAATCGAAGCCAGGAAGAAAAAGCCGCCCGCCGTGCTGCTGAAGGTGTTAGTAAGCGCCGAAAAGTAGAAACCTTCCAGCGAGAAGGGGTGAAAACTAAACGGAATGACCTCTGTCCTTGTGGCAGTGGAAAGAAGTTTAAGCACTGCCACGGCAAGTAGCTAATACTGAAGTCTTATTTGCTAATGTTAAATACGTGAGTCATCCTAAGCACGAAGTACAGCGCAG
>CAYPIM010000352.1:0-3713 GCA_964410795.1 uncultured Lewinella sp.
TGCACCTGCGGCCGCGCCAAAAAAAGATTCTGGCCCACTACCCCAGATACATATTAAAAACAGCCTTTGCCCCAGCAACCGCATCTGTCTGTTCACGCTCGGCTTGCACCTTAGCGTTCAGCTCCCGGAGATAGGCTGGCCATTCTTTGCCCGGCAGGGATTCACAGGCGGTGTGAAAATGAAAAGCGGGCACCTTCTTCAGGGCTTCACAAGACTTCAGTTTTCGGCTGATCAGGGTGCCCCCCAAAGTAGAGCCGCGCAGCACGTACAATGCCCCATACCGAGTAGCCGCGGAAGCGACATCCAATGATAGTGATGGCAAAGCAGGAGGAGCGGTTCCAATAACTTCAATATCGCGCCGAAGCTGTGCCACCATTTCCGTTAAGAAATTACGCGCCTGGGGTTCGGAAGCAGCATCTTCAGGCCACCAATAAGCGACCGCAGACCATACACCATAGTGTATTCGGATCATGTCTGCAAATCCCGCCTCTGAAAGGCTTCCGTTCAGGATTGAAGCAGCGTCAAGACGAACCTCTGCTGCTTTGTGTTCGGCAGCCGTTGCCGCCCGTAAAAGGTCACTCGTCCGCACGCTGCTCTTTTTGATTCGAAATACCTTTCTCGATTAACCCAATAATTTGATCGCGGTTAGCAAAATCATGAGATTGTTGAAGTAAACCGATGGCTTTCTGCAGGCTCATATTCCTTTCCGAAATTTCAGCCTTCCGTATATCCGCCCTTCTTTTCTCCTCCTCGCTCGTTTTGATGGCTTGCTCAACGTGGCGATAAAGCGTGGAGATATTGTCTTTCAAAACGTAGCCGTTCGCCCCCTGTAGGATGGCCGTAGCCGATTTCTCCTCGCTGTTGAGCGTCCCCGTAAGAAAAACGAACGGCAGGTGGGCGAAGTGTTCTTTTACGTGCAGCAAGGCTTGAAGGCCATTGTAGCCAGGCAAATTGTAATCAGCAATTACAATATCGTACGAAGCCCGCGCTATCTTTTCCAAAAACTCTTCTTCATTGGCCGCTCTTGTAAACATAGCGTTCGGTATTTCCCTGAGCAGGTACCTTTTACATAATTCGAAATCAGCCTTCCGATCTTCTAGCACCAATATTTTAAGTAGACGATCCATTTGTTTTTGAGTTTTGCCCAAGTAGGTTGTAAATCTAAAAATCTTATTGAACTGGTTTAAACTTTTCGTTCACGACCTTGTCCGCGCCCTGATGATTAAGGAGCCCCAAACACCCTTGGAAGAAACACCGTAAAGGTAGTTCCTCTACCCGGTTCGGAATCCACTTCGATCTCGCCTTTATGCTTGTCGACAATTCTTTTGGCGATGGAAAGACCTATTCCAGTTCCCTCATATTCGTCTTTGGAAACAAGACGGTTAAAAACGGTAAAGATATTTCCGGCCCTCTTCATGTCCATTCCAATACCGTTGTCACTGACTTCGAAAAAAACCCTGCCGTCTTCAATTCCGGACTTTAATCTCACCTCCGGACTGGCAACCTTACTCGAGTACTTAAAGGCATTGGATAATATATTCTGGACGAGTTGTTTCAATTGGGTGAAGTCTCCCTGAAGGACAGCTCCTCCTCCCTCGCGGTGGAAGGTGGCCTTGCTAACTTGCAACTCCAGGTCAGACAAGACTTCATCAATTACCTCATCCAATTCTACATCAAGCGGTGTAACGTCCAGTTGATTAAAGCGTGAAAACTCCAGGATGTCATTAATAAAGCTGTTCATCCTTCCCACGCTGGAGACGATGGTACGAAGTGCCTCCAGTCCGAAATCATCAAGTTGGCCGCTGTAGTCTTCCTGAAGGATTTCCGCGAAGCTTCCTATATTACGGAGTGGTGCCCTTAAGTCGTGGCTCACGCTGTAACTGAAGGTTTCTAACTCTTCGTAGGCGTCTACCAGCTGCCCGTTGAGCCGACGGGCTTCCTGATACTTCTGGAGGACCACTTCCTTGATGTCGTTGCGCAAGCCGCTGGCGGCATCCATTTGATGGGCTCCCCACGACTCCGACATCCCTTCCAGTTGCTCTTCCCACTTTTGGAAGGAGAGCTCCGGATGCAGTTTTACTCTTCCTTCCGTGATTTGCTTTCGCACATTAGGGTTTCCACCCCACAGGATAGTCTTTCGAATTTCAGGGCGAAACCACAAAACATACTCAGCAGGCTGCCTGGTCAGTCTTATGCTTAAAAGGCCTGCGGGTGGGTTTTCAAACTCCCGGGCCGTTAAAAGTTCTTCGAAGAAACGATCCGAAGCATAAAGGCTGGATTCTTTTGACTCCAGGTATTCTACAATCAGGGATATCTCTGACTCCAGCGGCGTCTTCCCAATCCGATGAACCTGACCGTCAAATAATAACGCCGCTCCGGTAGCGGAAGCGAGTTCGGGCAAGCTGGGGCTTTCTGCGCTTAGCAAGCCTCCGACAATGTCGTACTCTTCAACCATTCGTTCGAATATCTTCGAACGCGTTATCGATGTGGCAAGAATTTCGCTACGAAAGCCTGCGGCGTCACGGAGGGCAAGGTGCCCGGACAATACCTTACCCATCAGGCTAATGATTGACCGAAGTCGGTAATCCAAAAATTTAGGGGTGTTGTGATGGCAAGCAATCAGGCCCCATAATTTTTGGTTGACGACAAGCGCAACCGTCAGGCTTGCCCCTACTCCCATATTGTTGAGGTATTGCAGATGAATCGGGGAAGCCCCCCGATTAACGCTGTGCGTGAGGTCTACTTCTCCCATATCAGGGTGAGAATAGATCCGGCTTATCTCCTGTGGCCTTGTATTCACGATGTGTCTCACCGAATTAACCATGAACAGTTCTCGCGCCTGTTTAGGAATATCGGTATGCGGGTACCGCAGGTGCAAAAAAGGTTCCAAGTCTTCGTTTCGGGCCTCTGCTACAACTTCCCCGTTATACACATGGTCAAATTGGTAAAGCATTACCCGGTCAAACTCCGTAAGCGACTTAACTTTTTCCACAACACTGCTGAACAGCTTATCAGTATAGCCACTGTTTTGAACATAGTTCAAGGCCTGATCAATCTGAAGCAGAGAAGCGGGTTTGGACAGTTTTTCGTCACGAGGTTCGAACTCCAAAAGAACATCTTCTCCGGAAGGGTTCAGAATGACATTAAACCTACCACCTGTCTTTTCACCGAATTCAAGCTCTACGGCAATTGGGTTGTGGGCCCCGTAATCGTCTTTACGGAGCACTTGATCGATAAGCCCGGCAGCATCCGCACTAAGCACTTCAACTAAGCTGCTCCCGATCATTGTCTTGTCCTCAGTACGGCCAGGAAAGTTTCCTGAATACGCTTTCACTTTCAACGTTCTCGGCTCCACCACCAACAAAAAAGCATGCCTTTGGTAATGGCGGATAAATTGAATCGGTTCAACATCGCAGTTGGTCAGATCGAATTCATTCTGATAAGGTGCAATGTCTGATTCGGTCATAAGAATTGAGTAAGTTGTACTTCCAAAGCCTGAAGTAGGGGATGTAATCTTCCCCCAAGATAAACCTGAATCTCAGACCGCAAAGCCCGTTAGGTCAAGAAGACCAGGAACCACGCACATAACAGCGCAAACACGCAAAAAATATTTCTTACCGTTTGTCAAGGCGTCACTAAGCCCTTGGCTGAGTTCCCAGCTGATCACAAATACTGAACCTGATGGCTGAAAATGCAAAAACTCGCCATAAGCC
>CAYPIM010000353.1:0-2189 GCA_964410795.1 uncultured Lewinella sp.
ATATTTTACTTTTACAACAATGAAAATAACTTTCCTGGATACCCAAACCGTAGCTGACCTTCCCGAAGAGTTGGCCAAATTCAATGCGTTAGGTGATTTCACCGGCTACAAAAATACTGCACCGGACCAAGTCGTCGCACGCTTGGCGGGCGCTGATGTAGCCATCGTCAACAAAGTTGTAATTGGTAAGGCGGAGCTGGACCAGTTGCCAGACCTGAAACTCATCTGCATCGCTGCTACCGGGATGAACAACGTTGACCTGGACGCCGCAGCTGAGCGCGGAATCCCCGTGAGAAATGTGAGCGGATACAGCACCAACTCCGTTGCTCAACTTACCATTACGATGCTCTTTACGCTAGCGATGGACCTTATCCATCTCAACCAGGCTGTTTATGATGGGACGTACACAAAACACCCAGCTTTTGGCTACTGGCGTCAACCTTTTTACGAGCTCGGCGGAGCACGCTACGGGATTGTAGGTATGGGCACGATCGGAAAACGGGTGGCGGAGCTGGCAACGGCGTACGGAGCAAAGGTTGTTCATTATTCCACCTCCGGCCGGCCTTCTGATGCAGGCTACCCCCAGGTGTCTTTTGCCGAACTGCTCGACACCTGTGAGGTGATCTCTATTCATTGTCCCCTCACGGAGGAAACGAAAAACCTCTTCGGGTATGATGAACTGGTGAAGATGAAATCATCTGCCTACCTCATCAATGTAGCGCGCGGTGGTATCGTCAACGAAGCCGATCTGGTTCGTGCACTAGACGAAGGCCAAATCGCCGGAGCAGCCTCCGACGTCTTCTCTTCCGAGCCTATTCCGACGGACCATCCCTATCTCGCCGTCAAGGAACCGCACCGTTTGTTGCTAACGCCACACATTGGTTGGGCCAGCGTGGAGGCGCGGATGGAACTGCTGGCCGGCGTACGGGATAATATTAATAAACCAGGGTGAGTGCCTCTAAAACGCTAACGAACTAAAGCACTCCCAATGACCCTAACCTTACTCGGTACGGCCACCAGCCAGGGCGTTCCCGTAATCGCTTGCGACTGCGCTACCTGCAAGAGTTCCGATCCGCGTGACCAGCGGCTTCGTACTAGTGCTTTGCTCTCGGAGCAGGGGAAGAATATGGTGATAGATACGGGGCCGGATTTCCGCCAGCAGATGCTCCGTGCCCGGGTCGGTAGCATTGAGGGCGTCATCATTACCCACGAACACAACGACCATACGGCTGGGCTGGACGACCTCCGACCTTTCTGTTTTAAGCAAAAAATAGACATCCCGGTCTACTGTCTGCCGCGGGTGGCAGCAGATTTACGCGAACGTTTCGCCTACGCCTTCACCGATTATCCCGGCGTACCCCGTCTTGATATCCGGGAGGTGAACTTTGGTGATACGATCAACTTTGCTGGCCACGAAATCCAGGTGTTGGAAGTCACCCACGGAACCTTGCCCATAATCGGACTTTGCACCCGCGATCTCGCCTACTTAACCGATGTGAAGCTTCTTCCGGCGCGAACGCAGGTGCAATGTAAAGACAAGAAAGCCGTGGTCATCTCTGCCCTTAACCACGCCGGGACGCATTCGCACCTCTCCCTGGACGAAGCACTGGTTTACCTCAAAAAACTCGCCCCCAAGCGTGGTGTTTTGACGCATTTTAGCCATAAGATGGGCCGTGCTGCGGAGGTGAACCCTACACTGCCGCCAGAGGTAGAACTCGGATTTGATGGAATGAAAATAGGCACGCACTAAAAACAAATCATGCACTTTCTGACTGATACTACCACTGAATTTTACACCGATGAAGGATGCCACATAATAGAGGTCATCAATCGACCGGACCACGAAGATGTTTCCATCGCCCGTGCTCGTGTTGAACCGGGGATAACCACTCGGTGGCATACGGTGGAAGCGCGGGAAATCTACTGTATTCTTTCGGGGAGGGGACGGGCTGAAGTTGGTGACCAAGTACTGGAGGTCGGTCCTGGAGATGCGGTTAGTATTCCCCAGGAGGTCCGTCAAAGGATTACCAATAATGGAACGGAAGACTTGATTTTTCTCTGTGTATGTACTCCCCGGTTTCGCCCAGAGGGCTATCGCGAAGTTTAAGTTTTCTGAGCTTGAGATTCTTTATCTACAGCACTTTTTAAACTTCTTCCCACTCCCACACGGGCAGGATCATTGCGCTCAA
>CAYPIM010000353.1:2289-3698 GCA_964410795.1 uncultured Lewinella sp.
ACAGCACTTTTTAAACTTCTTCCCACTCCCACACGGGCAGGATCATTGCGCTCAACCTTCGGTCCCATCCGAACTACGGCGTACATCAGGGCCGTTGTTGCGCTGAATGTCTACCAAGGCCTCCTGAATACTAACGTCGAGAATTTCTTGTGTTCTGGCGGAGATTTCAGGTTGGCGATCTGCGTCGGGATGGAGGGTGTTGTTGCGCTGCATTTCCTCTATCTGTAGGAGCTGTAGGTAGGATATTCCGGCGGCAGAGTGCGATACATCACCGTGCAGAAAGCCGAAACGCACCAAGCGATCGAGGCACTCGATAGCCTCGACGAGTTGCTGCTCTACAACGGCTTTACGGATAACGACTTCCTCAAAAGACAGGAATTCCAGTACGTGGTAGCTCCCTTCTTTTCCCGCTGGGAAATTACGAATATCCAGCGGTTGCTTCAGCTTATTTACGGCCTTAATGAAGTCAGTATTGTCTTCAATGGCCATTAACTTGGATACGGTGTATTCGAGGTGCTTACCGTATTCTTTATCGATTTTTTCAATCAGGCGTTGTCCTTTTAAGGTTTTACCCGTCATGACGTACAAGCTCGCCGCGTCGAGCATGAGCATGGGGTCGTTCGGGAACTTCTTGCGCATCGCTTCTACCTTAGGCAAATAGCCAGCGGGGTTGCTCAGGTCATTTTCGTTAAAAGCCATACGGAAATCGTGGAGTTCCTTCGGAACGTTGCGCACCTCTTCTTCGGAGAGCTTTATGCCGTGTGTCTTTTCCATCCATTCAAACTGGAAGGGTATTTCCTGATTCGCATCGACATCGATCAAAGACTCCTCGGAATAATCATCTTCAACATCAAAAATATCGAAGTCAAGTAAGTTCTCCGTGCCTTCAAAGAAGTCGTACGCTTCTTCGTTGAGGGCTTCGAGGTCGAAGGCGGTTGGGTCCCAGTCTGTACCGAGTTCGTCTACGGCTGCTTCGTACGCTGGATGCTTTTTGTCTGCGAGTGCTATAAGGTGTTGGGCGTAGGCTTTTACACCACCGATATCTTCTGGCGGAGCTTGGTTTTCGCCATCGTCGATTCGGGGTAGTTGCTGATCGTCGGTTACTTCGACGATGGCGATGAGTTCAAGTTCGAGGTGGTATTCGTCTTCAGATTCCTTGGAGTAGGAGAGGAAGTCGCCGTGCTTGACGAGGTAATCGTTGAGATTTGCCTCAAACCAGGCGTCGTCTTCGGGCGTAATCGGGCCATCGTCAGCGATGAAAAAAGGTGGGTTCTCTTCGTCCCAGCCGGTTGAGATCAGGAGCATATCACTGACTTGCTCCAGTCCGGTTTCCGGATGGAAGTAGAGGGTTCGCCAGACGGGCGTGTCGATGTCGCGTAGGGTAGCCTTTAGCTTTAGGACTTGCATGG
>CAYPIM010000354.1:0-3673 GCA_964410795.1 uncultured Lewinella sp.
GTGTTACTTCTCCGATCAATGTAAATCCCCAATGAAACAAGCAATCTGGAACGGCAAAGTAATAGCCGAAAGCTCCGAAACAGTAATAGTAGAAGGCAATCATTACTTCCCCGCAGAGACGGTGAATAAAGATTTTTTGACGCCAAGCGACAAGACCAGCTTTTGTGGCTGGAAGGGAGACTGTAGCTACCATAATGTTGTTGTAGGCGGAGAGAAAAACGCAGACGCCGCCTGGTACTACGCTGATCCCTACGAGCGGGCGGAAAAAATTCGGGGGCACATTGCTTTCTGGAAAGGAGTGGAAGTGATAGAGAGCTAGGAACTGGCATTAAGAGGACTAGAGCACTAGCTCTCTAACTTCTAGCTTCTAATCCCTATTTATGACTACTCATTTCTCTCAGGTTCGCGCTCAATCGCTGACCATTTGTGCACCGCTAAAGCCGGAAGACTACACCGTACAGCCGCATCCGGACGTAAGTCCACCCAAATGGCACCTTGGGCATGTTTCCTGGTTTTTTGAGAATTTTATTCTTGCGGAATATGTAGATGGCTACACGCCGTTTGATGAGCGTCTTAATTGGTTTTTCAACAGCTATTACGAAAGCCAGGGACCAAGAATTACCCGCTCCAGCCGGGGGAATATGACGCGGCCGGAATTGCCCGTAGTACTCGCTTATCGCCAGCATGTAGACGAGGCGGTCATTAAGCTTTTAGCGAGTGCTCACCCCAAGCTGAAAGAAATTGAAGAACTCGTAGAACTGGGCTGCCACCACGAGCAGCAGCATCAGGAGTTATTGTTGACGGACATTAAGTACATCCTTGGTACCAATCCGTACTTCCCTGTTTATTCCGGCGCGGACGCAGGTGCAAGGGAAGTCGTTTTGAAAGGCTCGTCGGTACCTGTCAGCAAGAAATTTGAACCAATAAAGGGTGGCCTTCACACCATCGGCCACCAGGACAAAGGTTTTTGCTGGGATAACGAACTGAGTGTCCACCAAGTCTATCTGGAAGACTTTAGCATCGCCCGCCATCTTGTTACCAACGGAGAATACCTCGCCTTCATGAACGACGGCGGCTACGACCGCTTTGAACTCTGGCAGATGGAAGGCATCGAATGGGCGCGAGGACTGGAAACGAAAGCTCCGCTCTACTGGCTACAGGACGAAAACGGAGAATGGCTGTACTACCAACTCAACGGCGGTTTGCAGCCGGTTCATCCTGCTCTGCCGGTTACTCACATCAGTTGGTACGAGGCCGATGCTTACGCCCGCTGGGCGGGTGCCCGGCTACCAACCGAATTTGAATGGGAGATCGCCTGCCGCCAACTAGACCCGAAGGTGACCATGCAGCAAAACTGGTCGGAAAACCTTGAATTCCAAGGCTACGCTCCGGTGCGTGAAGAGCCACAAATGCTCGGCACTGCCTGGGAATGGACCAACTCCGCCTATCTCCCGTACCCGCGTTATCCGCGCCCGGAGGGCGCGCTTGGCGAGTACAACGGTAAGTTCATGATCAACCAGATGGTGCTGCGTGGCGGAAGCTGTGCTACGCCGCAGAGCCACATCCGGCTCACCTATCGCAATTTCTTTCAGACAGATAAGCGGTGGCAGTTTACGGGTATTCGGTTAGTAAGGTAGCCGAATCTTGAATGTGCAAAACTACTTTAACCATCATTGATTCATTTTTCCTGCTTTCATTTTACTCCTTATACACATGTCTTTAAAAGTCGACACTGCCTTTGCTGAGGAAGTCAAAACCGGACTATCCGCCCGTCCTCGCCACCTGTCCAGCAAGTGGTTTTATGATGCCAAGGGAGATAAACTCTTTCAAGCCATCATGGCGATGCCGGAGTACTACCTGACGGATGCTGAACTTGAAATATATCAGAATTGTGGTCCAGAGTTGTTGAGTGCGATTGATGGCCGCCCGTTTGACCTCATCGAACTAGGTGCCGGAGACGGATCGAAGACCCGTTTTTTAATCGATACCTTCATCTCCGCCGGAGCAAAGTTCACCTACCGGCCAGTTGACATCAGTGAAAATGCGATTGAAATGCTCTCAAGACGGGTAAAGCAGGCTTGGCCGAATTTGGCCTATGCTCCACTCAATGAGGACTACTTCGCTGCACTAAAACGCTTGGGTGAACCGGCGAACGATGCCATCCGTTTGGTCCTGTTCCCAGGAGCTAACATTGGTAACTTTAACCAGGAGGAAGCCGCTGGTTTTTTACGCCACCTGAGGAAATTTCTGAATCCGGGAGACTTGTTGTTAACAGGCTTCGATCTCCGGAAAAACCCCGCTACTATTCTTGATGCCTACAACGACCGGGCTGGGAATACAGCAGCCTTTAACCTCAACCTCTTAAGCCGGATCAACAACGAGCTGGGAGGAAATTTTGACCTGGATAACTGGCGACACTGGGAAACTTACGACCCACTCAGCGGTGCTGCTCGTAGCTACCTGGTTTCCTGCGCCCAGCAGACAGCTATTGTCTCTGCGCTTGAATCATCCTTCGAGTTTGATGCCTGGGAAGCCATCAGCGTTGAGGTGAGCCAGAAGTACGGCGAACGGGAAATCGAAGACCTGGCCGCTCGGGCAGGATTTACACATCTGCAACATCTCAAAGACATAAATGGCTTGTTCTCGGATAGCCTTTGGCGGGTTTAATGTAGGCGCGGCTTTAGCCGCTGGTTTATAATTTAATTTTCAAGTCAGCGGCTAAAGCCGCGCCTACTTCCACCACCGAAGCTTTAATAAGTCCAACGCATAAAGGCTTGGTTTCTCCCGCTTAGTCAGGTGATTGATCAAGGTTTGTTCGGGGAAGAGGCGGGCGATGAAGGGAAGGAAAGGGAGGATTTCGATCAGGTCAATAAGGCGGGTGCGCAGGTGAGAGGATCGGTTTTTTAAAAGGCTAAGATTTGTAATTGCCTGCTTTTGCTTTTGGAGGAAAGTGTCATTGGTTTCTAATCCTAGGTGGACAACCGGATTGTCTTCGTGATAAAGGACAACCTCCCTACTGGCGAATTGCTGGCCCCAGGCTGTGTCTTCATGACCGTAACCTTCTACGTCTTCCGGAAACGGAAAGTCAAGTAGGAGCGAGCGAGAAACCATAAAGTTGTTCGACTGAAAACCGAGCCATTCCTGCAGTTCTCTTTGTTCAACCGTTCTGCTTTCCCGACGGGTGCCGTACCACCAGTGCAGGTGATAAGATTTATCTTCTGGTGGAGTTTGGGCGTAGGTTCTTCCGCCGGTAACGATTATAGAAATGTTGGACCCACTGAGGTTTCTTTCTGCCTCTTCCACTTCGCGGTAGTAGCGGGAAATGAAATCCGGATTTGGCCAGCCATCGGCGTCCATCATGACCAGAAATTTGTGGTTGGCTTCCCGGGCCATTTTGTTACGTATGGCAGCGCGGCCAAGGTTGGTCTTCAGCTCTACGTAGCGGATGCCGGGGGTTTGGCGAAGTTCTTCACGGCCCCAGTTCTCGTTCTTGGGGCTCGCGTCGTCATAGACCATGATCTCGATGGACTCTTCCATCAACGATGCTGCCTGCCGGAGTAGCTCGGCGACCAGCGGGCGTACGTCGTAACGATAAGTAGGGATGCAGATGGAGAGCATGAGCGTAAAGGTAGGGCTACCTATATTATCCTTTCCTTGCACCGGCGATCGCGCC
>CAYPIM010000355.1:0-3672 GCA_964410795.1 uncultured Lewinella sp.
CTCTTTCCCCGAAGTACATTTTTTCAAGCTTCGAAACACTATTTACTATCCTAGTTGATGCTGTGCTAAGATGCACCCATAGTTAACGAAAATATGAGTCATCCCGAACGTTGGGTAGTGCTTTGGGAGTTGCTCATGTTTATAAGCTGGATTGTGGCAAAAAAAGCGATCAGCATTCAGAGCAGTTTTGCCTGAATGCTGATCGCTGATCGCTTAAATTCTTACCAGCCGCTACAAAACATGGCAATTCATTCCAATAATACGGGATGAATCATGTATTTGTCCCAAGGTTACCGTGGATACTAACTCCCACTACCATTAGGCGAAAGATTATTGTCAATCACGCCTGGCATATCCACCGGGGGCATTTTATCCGCATCCGAAGGACGTGGGCCAATGAGCCTGACTAAATCTTTGCTGCTGAGCACTTCTTTGTCCAGGAGTTCTTTTGCCAACAGCTCAACTTCGGCGCGTTTCTCCGTGAGGAGCTTTTGTGCTCGGAGGTATTGATCTTCGAGCATTTTACGTACCCGGTTGTCAATTAAGGTAGAAGTCTCATCGGAGTAGGGGCGTTGGTAGGCATCGCGGCCCATGCTGTAAAAACTTACCTGGCCTACTTCGTCATCCATACCGTAGACCGTGATCATGTCGTAGGCCTGCTTGGTTACTTTGTCGAGGTCGTTCTGAGCACCCGTACTGATCTTACCAAAGAAAACCTGCTCGGCGGCGCGGCCGCCGAAGGTCATGCACATCATGTCCAGCATCTGCTCGGTACGGGTAATGTACTGCTCTTTGGGTAAGTACTGGGCGTAGCCGAGGGCTGCAACCCCGCGCGGAACAATGGTCACTTTCACCAGTGGGCTGGCATGCTCCAGAAACCAACCACAGATGGCGTGTCCAGCTTCGTGATAAGCTATGATTTCCTTCTCCTCTGGGTTGATGAGTTTGTTCTTCTTTTCCAGTCCGCCGATCGCTTTGTCCAGGGCGTAGTTGAAGTCGTTAAGCGTGACACTATCCTGGTTGCGGCGAGCAGCGATTAGGGCTGCCTCATTACAAATGTTGGCGATTTCAGCACCGGCGAAGCCGGGAGTCATCTCGGCCAGGGTAAAGGCGTCGATGGTTACACCATCGGTCTTGATGTTCTTCAGGTGAACCTTGAAGATGGCCTCCCGCCCCTTCAGGTCGGGCCGGTCGATGCCAATCTGCCGGTCGAAACGACCGGGCCGGAGAAGGGCGTTGTCCAGAACGTCCGGCCGGTTAGTAGCGGCCATCAGAATAACACCCTTGTCGGTGCTAAAACCGTCCATCTCTACGAGGAGCTGGTTTAGTGTGTTCTCTCGTTCGTCGTTTCCACCCTGCATGCCGCCACGACCGCGCGCGCGGCCAATGGCATCGATTTCATCGATGAAGATGATACAAGGAGCTTTTTCGCGGGCCTGTTTAAAGAGGTCACGAACCCGGCTTGCACCAACACCAACAAACATCTCCACAAAGTCGGATCCCGACATGGTGAAGAAAGGTACGCCGGCTTCGCCCGCAACGGCTTTGGCCAGGAGGGTTTTACCCGTTCCGGGAGGGCCTACCAGGAGCACACCCTTCGGGATCTTACCACCGAGAGCCGTATACTTTTTAGGGTTTTTAAGGAAGTCAACGACTTCCATTACTTCTTCTTTGGCTTCATCGAGGCCCGCAACGTCGGCAAAGGTGATGTTTACCTTGCTGTTCTGGTCGAAAAGGGTAGCCTTAGACTTACCGATGTTGAAGATCTGGCCGCCAGGACCTCCTCCTCCTCCTCCCATCCGTCGCATCAGGAAAACCCAAATGAGGATAATGATGGCCAGAGGAATAAGGAAAGGCATTATCTCCGCCAGGATGTTGGTCCGTCGAACAGACTTTACGTTTACCCGCTTCTCAAAAGGAACCTCCAACTCATCCTGTGCTTCCTTCATGTAATCGTTGAATACGCTTGCATCAAGGATGGGTAAGACATAGTCGTATTTGGTTCCTCCAAATCCGCCAGTAGAACCGTCTTGGTAAGGGCCGTCGGTCTCACTTTTTTTATCGTCAGCGATATAGATTTCTGCAGAGCTGCCATTGACGACTTCGATCTTTTCGATCGCTCCTTCATCAGCCAGCATCTTGTAGAGTCGCGCTTTATCGATCTCATGGCTGCTCCCACTTCCAAGACTGGAAATAAGTAGCACCAGGAGTACCAACGACATGAGGGCATACATCCAATAGCTCTGGAACTTTGGACCTCCTTCGGGCTTGTTATCTTGATTATTATTACTCATGGTAAAAAGCTAACGCACAATTGACCAATTCGTTGGGTCAAGACTGTGCTGATTTCGCGTTCCGCTGACACTAAGCGGGAGCTAAGGGTGAATACTTAGGCGTCGTAAGTGGTAATATCTGCATCGCTCCAGAGATCTTCCAACTCATAAAAGGCGCGGGTCTCAGGGTAAAAGATATGTACAACCACGTCGAAATAGTCGAGGCAAATCCAGTTGGCGTGCCGTCCTCCAGTAGCGGTTTTAGGGAGTTCGCCGAGTTCTTGCTTCAGTCGTTTCTGGACATTGTTGGATATAGACGACACCTGAGTAGTGGATTCTCCTTCGCATACGAAAAAGAAGTCCGCCGGGCGATCGTGCAGTTTGCGCAAGTCAAGGCGAACGATCTTTTTGCCTTTGATGTCCTGGATGCTGTCCAGGATGAGCGCCAGCCGCTCTTCCGTTTCGGAGGCAAGCTTGGCGGGAGCATTGGTTACAGAAGTATTCAGAATTATAGATTTTTTTACTAAAGGTAGCAATTCCCATTCCATATTTGAACGGGGGAGACACCGAAATTGATCAAAACAAACAGGGTTTACCGACAAATTCAGACATTCGCCCGACATTGCCCCTTGTGAACACTATGCTAATACCTAAAGTTGCCCGCCGCTTTGAAGTACTGGAAAGTACGAATACCGCGATCATTAAGGCGCTGAACGCAGGTGATGAGATCGTTAATGGCACTGTTTTTCTCAGCAGCGCCCAAACCGCCGGCCGAGGACAGGGTACAAACAGCTGGCACGCCTCCCCAGGTGCCAACCTGACGCTAAGTATGGCGGCTTTCCCTGACCATTTGTCCGTCGATCGTCTTTTTGCCCTCAACCAGGTATCCGGGCTGGCCGTGGCGGATACCGTAAAATACTTCTTGCCTGACGGGCTGGCCGCTTCCGTTCGCCTCAAGTGGCCGAACGATGTTTACGTCGGAAAGCAAAAAATTGCCGGTATCCTGGTGCAAAACGGACTACGCGGCAACACGGTCTCTTGGTCCGTCATGGGCATCGGTCTCAACGTCAACGAAAATAAATTTCCGGAGGACTTGCAGCGAACTGCTACCTCGCTGGCGCTACTTGGTGGTCATAACCTTGAGCTGGAAGAAGTGCTAAACTTCCTCCTCCAGCGTCTTGCTGCCAACTATAATTTCCTCCAGCCCGGTTTGCTGCAAGAACTCGATCAGCGCTACCATCAGGAACTCTACCGCCTAAATGTTCCGTCCCGCTACCAATTGGTGGAAACTGGCGTAAACTTCTTCGCGGTCCTGCGCGGCGTCAACGCCGCCGGACAGCTGCGGCTGGAGCTAGCGGAAGGAGGAGAACGGGTGTTTTCTTTGCGAGAGGTGCGGTTT
>CAYPIM010000356.1:0-3663 GCA_964410795.1 uncultured Lewinella sp.
TAGTTGGATTAGCCTCGCTATTAAATCCGAATGTTTCCACCTTACGCTGGATTCCATAGCAACCAACAGACGTTGAGTCCATGTAAATAGTAAATCTCTCGTTTTTCTCTCCATTAGAATGATAAACCGGAAAAGTAATTGATGTCTCGTCGCTAGTCTGTGACCGTGGCTTGAATGCGCTAGCTTCGTTCGTAAGCCAAATAGAATCTCCATTAAACTTTGCCTCCGCAAAAGTAGCGTCTTGCCAAGCAAAAGGGGTCAGGTCTTCAATAGGCTGAGGCGCTACATAGAGTGTCTCTTCAACCGCGACTGGAGCAGCGGGCTTCTCACAGGCAATGATCAGAAAGACCACGTAAAGAAGTACTAAAATTACTATGGTTGCTTTCATAGGGAGTTTATTTACACCAGGTACCGACTCCATCATCAACGCCGGGTAATATCCGCCTGAAAAACCCCGTCCGTCAACTCAAACCTGGCCGGGTGTTCTCCGGGAATTAAGCCACTCGGGCCGTTCTCCAACAATCGAAATGCCAAATTAAAGCGCCCCTGCAAGCGGTCGTTCTCTTCATCAATGGCGGTGATGCAGATGTTGGACGAAAAGGTGGCGGTAGTGTCTTGGACAAAAACCGGGCCGCTTACATCTCCCATATCAACATCAAAGAATATCATAGTTGGAAATGCCTCGCTGTCCCAACCTCTTGCTTCTACTTTGCGCTGGATTCCGTAGCAGCCAACAGACGTTGAATCCATGAAAACAGAGAACGTCTCATCTTTGACCCCATTAGGGTAATAGACGGCAAAGGAAATCGTTGATTTATCGTTGGTTTGTGGCCAAGGCTTGTATACTCCTATATCGGTAGAGAGCCAAACTGAGTCTCCATTAAATTTTGCCTCTGCGAAAGCGGAATCTTGCCACGCAAAAGGGATTAGGTCTTCGATTAGTGGGGGAGCGACGTATGGCGGTTCGTCAACTGCCGTTGGAGCAGCGGGCTTCTCACAGGCAATGATCAGAAAGACCACGTAAAGAAGTACTAAATTTACTATGGTTGCTTTCATGGGGAGTTTATTTACATCAGGTACCGACCCCATCATCAACGCCGGGTAATCCTTGCCTGAAATTTCCCGTCCGTCAACTCAAACTTAGCTGGGTGTTCCCCCGGTATTAAGCCGCTGGGGCCGTTCTCTATCAAACGGAAAGCCAAATTGAAGCGCCCCTGAAGCCGATCGTTCTCATTGTCCACTGCGGTGATGCAAATATTAGAAGCGAAGGTGGCGGTGGTGTCGTGAACAAAGATAGGACCGACAAGGTCCCCCATATCAATATTTAGAAAGATCATAGTAGGGTATGCTTCGCTATTTGGGCCCATTGACACTATTTCGCGTTGGATACTGTAACAACCAACGGTGGTTGAGTCCATATATATGGAGAAGGTTTCGTCTTCTTCTCCGTCAGGATGATAAACTGAAAAAGAAATTGTTGTTTTGTCGTTAGGCTCTGGCTGCGGCTTGAATGCTCTGGCATCGTTCGAAAGCCAGGTAGAATCTCCATTAAACCTTGCCTCCGCAAAAGTAGAGTCTTGCCAAGGGAAAGTGTTCAGATTCTCAATGGGTTCCGGTGCTAAGTACGGTGGCTCCTCAACTACAGTTGGAGTAGCGGACTTCTCACAGGCAGCAATTAAAAAGACCGTATAGAATAGCAATAAAGCAACTTTATTTATTTCCATGGTGAATTATTTGCGGATGACAATTTTCTTTGAGGTAGTTCCCTCGGGTGAAAGAGACCGTAAAAGATACACACCATCTTTTAAGCCTTGTAAATCTATTGTACCAGATTGCCCCGTAAAATTAAAACGTCTGACCAGTTTCCCACTCAAGTTTATTATTTCTGCTACATTTTGAGTATCATCATGGGACGCGCTGGGCAAAACGATCTTCAGGAAATCTTTAGCAGGATTAGGATACACCTCAATTCTATTATCAGAATTATAGTATTTAGCGGTCTGGGCTTCTTCCACTGGCGAACCGAGTGGTTCCGCATCAGGTGGAGCTCCTGCGGTTTTACGCCGAACGTAATGTACATCTGAGTCCGTATCCGTCGTTGATCCAAAATCGCATGTGGCGGTTACCCTTAACCACAAGTCACTATTTTGTGGCATCGTGAACAATCCACAGCTACCCGTTGTAGACGTAATCCATCCATTAAACGGCCCACTTGTGCTGTACTCCCATTGAAAACTCGTTGAGCCACTGCAACCGTATACTTGAGCACACCAGACTTCCGTACCTCCCGCCGCCACTGCGTCGTAACCAGAAATAATAACGTCGTCTATACTTGGATCAGGCGGCAGATCACGGTAGCCAGCAATAGTACAAGCCATATCCATCATTTGCTGGGCATTGTTTCGTTCATTATTCACTCCTGTTGGAATGCTATTGAAATCGACATCAGGATTGGAAAGGTGCATTATTCTAGGGTCGGCTGCACCCGCCGTTGATAGAAGCGTTCTCCGGACCTGACCGCCTTGTGGGAAAATGTAACCATTAGCGTAGTCCGCAATATTAGGATTCATAAACCCTACTGAGTTATCGTTATCATGACGACAGCCAAATACATGAGCTATTTCATGGGCGAAAGTATAGCGTTGGGCAGGCGCATCAACTTCTGCGATCGCAAAACTATAGAATTCGTCTCCCGTTTTATCAGGAAAAGCAATACCGTAGGAAGAGAATTTGTTCGTCAGCATAATCACTATATCTGCTCCATAAGTTTCCGCACGCTGTTGATTAAAATCGGAAAAGGTATAAAAAATGAGAGCGGACTCCATACCATTTTCACCAAAGTTCGTCATGTCAAAGTTCGCGTTTATAACATCAACCAAGTTAAAGGTCACCTGGTCTTGTGGTATCCCGCTGTTCTCCGTGATGGTGTTGAGCTGGGCTATCAATAAATTCGCCTCGGCCTCGATGTCCGTGACCGCATTGTTTGCGGCATCGGTATAGGTCACCAGAATATCTACAATACTGGTGCCACAGCTTTTTTCGTGGATTGGGGTCGGCTTCGATTCGAGTTTGCCTTTATCGCTTTTACTGGTACACTCCTGGCCACCATAGTTCAGGTCTTGGGTAAGTACAACGGAAAATGTTCTGTCGATGGTTTCGATGCGGTAAGACTTACTCCGGTAGTTGATCTGGCCGAAGTAGTTCTGGCCTTTTTTGAGCAAGGCAACATAGCCCTCCGTTCCGTTTTCAATGGTACCGTTGTAGATATAGCCCTCGTTTGCATCAGTAGTTACCATTCGGGGTTCAACAACGAAGGGGGCAGTGCCGGGAAGCTGGAGTAAAAGCTTCCCTTCCTTTTCTACCTCAAAAATATCCGTATAGGCCACAAAGGTCACGGCACTAACGGACGGGCTGTTTTTGAACGCTTCAAATTTTAGCATCTGCTCCGAAGTAAGCTCCTGTAGCGGAGCGGGGATAGGCTTGAATAACCGCTCCGTAGGGGCTTGGGCGTTCAGAATTGTGGAAACGAACAGCAGACCAACCAGTAAGCGGAAGGTTAGCTTTTTCATTGGAAGTAGAATTTGCATTTTCTGGTGTTTATAGGGTTTAGGGTAGGGTGTGCAATCTGAGGCTAATATCTCCCGTAGTAACCTCACCCCAACC
>CAYPIM010000357.1:0-3644 GCA_964410795.1 uncultured Lewinella sp.
GTCATCTCACGGGGCGTTCCCGTCGCAAAAGCGATGGAAGATGAAAGCCTCATCGCCTGGGCCATGAACGGCAAGGATATTCCGGTGCTCAACGGTTACCCACTCCGCCTGGTGTTCGGTGGGTTCCCGGCTTCCTGCTCGGGTAAGTGGTTGTCGAAAATTGTAGTCCGCGACCGCGTTCACGACGGCCCAAAGATGACCGGACAGTCGTACCGCGTCCCCTGCAAACCCGTAGCCCCTGGCACCAAGGTCCCCGACGACGAAATGTGCATTATCGAGAAGATGCCCGTAAAATCTTTGATCACCTTTCCCAAAACCGGCGCTTCGATCAAACGATCGCAAAAGCTTCCGATTCAAGGGAAGGCCTGGACGTCGGCGGCCAGTATTGAAAAGGTAGAATACTCCATCGATTTTGGCTCAACCTGGCTTCCCTGCACTTTACAAAAAGCTGAAAACAGGTACAGCTGGCAGGCGTTTTCGGCTTCCATTACCTTCCCCCAGCCTGGTTACTACGAAGTATGGGCCCGGGCCACGGACGCGGAAGGAACGGCTCAGCCAATGCTCCTCCCCGGTTGGAACCCGCGTGGTTACCTCAACAACGCCTGCCATCGTATCGCCATTAAAGTTTCCTGATCATGAAGTTGCGTCCCGACCTGATGCCCGCCCTGCTTGGCATTCTGAATTTTGCGTTGATCGCCTTCACGGTGACCTTCCTCTACTTACTGTTTGGCGACAACCTTCTGGAAGATTACCGCAATCAGCCGCAGGTGATGGAGCAACGGGCTTACCGGCCCGGTAGCGGAAACGGTGCCTCCGCTCAGGATGATTCAGATAAGGTAGTTGATGGGGTCCACCTCCAAACGGGCCTGGTCTATGCCGATGGCTTCGACATCGTACGCGGAACCTGCACCGCTTGTCATTCCGCCAAACTCGTGACCCAGAACCGGGCCACCAAAGAAGGATGGACAGAAATGATTCGCTGGATGCAGGCTAAGCAGGGCCTCTGGGACCTAGGCGCTAACGAGCCAATTATCCTTGAGTACCTGGCCACCCATTACGCTCCCGAAGAGATCGGCCGCAGGGCTAATCTCGACGTGGAGGCGATTGAATGGTACGTACTTGAGTTGTAAGTAAGCTTAGTCTTTGACCGGGCAAGTCTGAATACCAAGCAGGCTGTAGATTAGGCAGGTACCCACTGCGCTGGTAAGCAGAAAAATACCGGCGAGTACTAGGAGTGCGATCCCTAAAGTCCCAGTCACCGTACCGGTGAAGTAAAGCGCGATAAAGGCGATGGCGAGCAGAGGGCGGACGATACGGTCCGCTTTTCCCATATTGATGGTCATATCTATTGTCTTTAGTTGGTTAATGATTCGATGAGCAATGCGATACCGTAAGCAATGCCTCCGCAGCTGAGACAGAGTAAGATCAACTTTTGCCAGAGTGGCCATTGTTTTACCGGAGTCATAGCGGAAGCATTGGTGAAGTATTCGGTTGCAATGCAACAAAGTTCCGGATAAGCAACACTAGTTTTAGTAACCCTGGTTACATTAGCCTCATGAAGTTGACCGACGTTTATCTTAGAAAACACCTCCCGACCATCAGGGAAGACCACCTCATCGACGATATAGCAGCGAACGGGATCCTGCAAGCTTTTCCCGCCGGGCAAACGGTGCTGACCGACCGGCAGTACATCGATTATGTTCCGCTGATCACCAGGGGCGGGCTGAAGGTTGTGCGCCATACGCAGGAGCACAACAACCTGTTCCTCTATTTTCTACGGGCGGGAGAAACCTGTACGATGACTTTGTCGTCTTGCTTGAAACGGGAAACCAGCAAGGTCAGGGCCCGGACCATCACGGAAACGGAAATTGTCCTCCTGCCCGTAGAAAGGGTCTATTACTATACCCGGCACTTTGCGGGCTGGAATGAATTTACCCTTCAGTCTTATCGGCTCAAATTCGACTCCATTCTTTCCGCCTTCGAGGGCATGGCCTTCACGCCACTGGAAGACCGAACCGTTTCTTATTTGCGAGACATCGCCACCATCCGCGGTAGCAACCAACTAACGATGACCCATGAGGCGTTGGCGGAAGACCTGGGGGCTTCCCGGGTGGGAATGTCCCGGATACTTAAGCGTTTGGAAGAGGCTGAATTACTCCGTTTGGGGCGTGGGAAGATCACGCTTTATGACCTGACTACGTAGCCAAAACGGCCAAGGTCGGGTTATAGCAAAAGTCATCCCGACTCCGAAGGAGCAACATAACCAATGCTGAATCAAAGGACTCTTCGGTATAAAACCTAGGTTTTTATGATAAAAAGCCTTGATGTTTCATGTTGGCTTATCTTTCCTTCCCGCAAAAGCTTAAACACACGGTACATGCCAACAAACAAAGACAACAATGCCACAGCCTACTG
Source organism: uncultured Lewinella sp. (assembly GCA_964410795.1). Classification (GTDB taxonomy): domain Bacteria; phylum Bacteroidota; class Bacteroidia; order Chitinophagales; family Saprospiraceae; genus Neolewinella. The sequence continues at coordinate 2,416 of CAYPIM010000357.1, forward strand.
GAAGGAGAATATTCGCTACCTCGCGATCTTGCTCGCCATATGGTTTGCCGTTTCCTACGGGGCAGGAATTCTGTTTAAAGAGCCGCTAGACAACTTCCGTTTAGGCGGCTTCAAGTTAGGCTTCTGGTTTGCTCAACAAGGGTCCATTTACGTTTTCGTGATCCTGATTTTCGTTTACGTCCGGCTGATGAACAAACTGGATAAGAAGTATGGCTACGATGAGGGGTAATGTGCTTCGAGCACAAGCACTTCTTCCTCTTCATTATCAAATAAAAAACAATGGACGTTCAAACCTGGACCTACCTACTAGTTGGCCTGACTTTTAGCTTATACATCGGAATCGCCATCTGGTCGCGCGCCGATTCCACCAAAGAATTTTACGTTGCCGGCGGAGGCGTTTCCCCGCTCGCTAACGGAATGGCCACGGCGGCCGACTGGATGAGCGCTGCCTCGTTCCTCTCTATGGCCGGCATCATCGCCTTCTCTGGCTACGATGGGTCAGTATACCTGATGGGGTGGACGGGCGGCTACGTGCTACTGGCCCTTTTACTCGCTCCCTATCTGCGAAAATTCGGGAAATTTACGGTGCCTGATTTCATCGGCGACCGCTACTACTCTAACACCGCCCGCCTAGTCGCGGTCTTCTGCGCCCTGCTCGTTTCCTTTACCTACGTAGCGGGCCAAATGCGCGGTGTAGGGCTCGTCTTTTCCCGTTTTCTGGAAGTAGACATCAATACCGGTGTCATCATCGGCATGATCATCGTGCTGTTTTACGCCGTACTCGGTGGCATGAAGGGCATCACCTATACGCAGGTGGCTCAGTACTGTGTACTGATTTTCGCCTTCATGGTTCCCGCTATTTTCATCTCCCTACAAATGACGGGCAACCCCATTCCTCAGCTCGGCATGGGCAGCACCCTGGCCGATGGCTCCGGAACCTTCCTACTCGACAAGCTCGACGGTTTAAGTACCCAACTGGGATTCTCGGCCTATACCGATGGTACTAAATCAATGATCGATGTCTTTGCCATCACCCTTGCCCTAATGGTAGGTACGGCCGGTCTCCCCCACGTTATCGTGCGCTTTTTCACCGTTAAACGCGTGAGGGATGCGCGCAAAAGTGCCGGTTACGCGCTTCTGCTGATCGCCATTCTGTACACCGCAGCCCCCGCCATTGCGGTATTCGCCAAGACGAATATGATCGATAGCGTAGTAGAAAAAACGTACGC
>CAYPIM010000358.1:0-3619 GCA_964410795.1 uncultured Lewinella sp.
TTTTGATAAGAAAACTTACTGTGCCGTCGTCTTACATGTGCTTGATCAGTTCGTCACCGAACTCAGAACACTTGAGGAGGGTAGCACCGTCCATCAGGCGCTCAAAGTCATAGGTGACGCGCTTAGAACCAATGGCACCGTTGAGACCTTTGATGATGAGGTCGGCAGCTTCGGTCCAGCCCATGTAGCGGAACATCATTTCTCCGGAGAGGATGACGGAAGATGGGTTTACCTTGTCCTGACCAGCGTACTTTGGCGCGGTACCGTGGGTGGCCTCGAAGATGGAGACACCGGTATTGTAGTTGATGTTAGCACCGGGGGCGATACCGATACCACCGACCTGAGCGGCGAGGGCGTCGGAGATGTAGTCTCCGTTGAGGTTGAGGGTAGCGATTACACCGTACTCTTTCGGGCGGAGGATGATCTGCTGGAGCATGGCATCGGCGATGACATCCTTAACGATGATCTCGCGGCCATCGTGCTTAATGACGTGCCATGGGCCACCGTCGAGCTCTTCGCCGCCGAAGTCCTGTGCTGCACATTCGTAGCCCCAGTCGCGGAAAGCACCTTCGGTGAACTTCATGATGTTCCCCTTGTGGACAAGGGTTACGCTGTCTTTATTATTGTCGATCGCGTACTGGATGGCGGCCTTTACGAGGCGGTTGGTGCCTTCCTGAGATACGGGCTTGATGCCGATACCAACGGTGTTAGGGAAACGAACTTTAGCGTAACGCTCGGGGTAAGTTTCTTTGAGCCACTGTAGGAAAGCATCATTGTCGTCGGTGCCTTCAGCGAATTCGATGCCGGCGTAAATATCTTCCGTGTTTTCGCGGAAGATAATCATGTCTACATGGTCGGGGTTCTTAACGGGGCTGGGTACACCTTCGAAGTATTGGACCGGACGAACACAAGCGTAGAGATCTAGCTTTTGGCGCAGAGCGACGTTGAGGGAACGGATACCACCACCTACGGGCGTGGTGAGGGGCCCTTTAATGGAGACGAGGTATTCGTCGATCGCATCGAGGGTTGCTTGTGGCAACCACTCTCCGGTCTTGTCCATGGCTTTCTGCCCGGCGAGGACTTCTTTCCAAACGATAGACTTTTCACCGTTGTAGGCTTTAGCTACGGCAGCTTCGAGTACACGGCTGGCGGCGGCCCAGATGTCGGGGCCAATGCCGTCACCTTCGATGAAAGGAATGATGGGGTCATTAGGTACGTTCAGTTTGCCGTTGGCGAGGGTGATTTTAGTTCCGCTCATGTTGGAAGTTCTTAATTTATTTTGGTTAGGTATGAGCTTGTTAGGTAATTTGCTTCCGACCTAAGCGGTAAATTTTTGCCTGAATTTCTGCCAGAAAAGCGAATCAATAACGCGTTATTAATCAATTTCTAGCATCCATCAGATACAGATCCATACGCTTTTGGTCAGGAAACAAATCCTTCAACAAGTATATAAGAAGAAAGAAGGCTTTCTTCTGACGGGCAAAAATAGCAAAATTTAAGTACGCATAGGACTTAACTATCTCAGGATAGTAGTAGTTTGCCGGGTAAATAACTTAGTGTTGAAAAAGTCTTGTTTTTTTCTTGCCGTATGTGCCTTATTTTTTTTCGCTTGCGGAGGGCCTAAAGTAGTCGTTGCACCATACGAGCCAGAACCATCGAATGCCGTTGAACCTTCCTCTGCACCTGCGTCCGCGCCGGAAAAGGAAAGTGAGGAAATCATTAACCTCGAAGACCTTGAGGAGACAGGCCCCTTCTTACCTCCTGAGATTCCACCAACTGTTTACGCGCCCTATCTATTGCGTTCGCAAACCTCAGCACCGCCGCTGCCACCAGCTTCTAATGCCTGTCATCTGGGAGTGGAAGTACGTAATTATGATGGAACAGACGGCTGTGGTATTTTGCTGGAGACTGACGCGGGAAACCTGTTTTTAGTTGGTGTGCCGCCCCGTGGTGAACCCCTGGAAGCTGGCACCCGGATCAGTATTGGCTTTGAGTATATGCAAAATTATCAAGGAGCTGACTGTGGGAATGCCGATGCCATAATCCGGATTACCTGTAAGCGCTTGCTGCGCGTCAGTTCCGGCTTGCCACGCCCTATTTTATGCGAGTCTTACGACAAGCCAGCGGAGTGGTTGGTAAACCTCGCCCGAGACTATTCCGCGACTTACATCACTCGCTTCCCCTGGAAGGATGGCCGTTACGTTTACCTGATGGAAAGCCCCTTCGGTCAGTACCTCTACGATTGCCGGGGGTACCTGATTTGTAAGCCACGCAAAAATTGCCTTGGGTTCATCGAAGACTTTTCCAACGGCGTCATTATTTTTGAAGGGTAGTGCGAATGCACAATTTCCATTTGAGAAATGTTCATAAGGCGCGGCCGCAGGTGCAAGGTTCGGGTTCAGAGAAACAATGAACTGACCATGGCATCAGTTATATGCGGACGCGGACGGGTAGCCTTTGGCTTGCCTCCACTATTGACTACCGTACATCATGAACATACAACGCGTCTCTTCCTGGCTGATTACCATCGCTCTGATCCTCGTAATGATTGTGATCGGTAAAGATTACCTGGTGCCAATTTTTATGGCACTCGTGATCTGGTACCTGGTGAACGCGCTCGACCGCGAGTTCAACAAGCTGCCTTGGATTGGGAAACACCTACCGGGCGCAGTAACCCTGAGTATGTCACTGATCTTCATCGGTCTGACGCTTTACATCGTAGGTGATGTAATTGTAGAAACCATTACCGGCTTTGTGGAAGACAGCCAGAAGTACATCCCCCGGATTGACGCGCAGATCGAGCGGATGTACGACCAACTCGGGCTTACCAAAGCGCCTACCGTTGACAGCCTGGAGCTCTCCTCCCAACTTTGGACTTACTCCTCAGAATTACTAAACGGGTTCACAAATTTTGCACGAGGCCTATTGTTGGTAATGCTTTACGTCGTTTTTTTCCTGATCGAGCAAGGTGCCTTTGGCAAAAAAATGGCCGCACTCGGCCTGCCGTTACAGGAAACTAACCGCCTCTCCGTTGTACTGAGTAAGGTAAATGATGCTATGAGAACCTACCTGGGCGTCAAGACCTTTACCAGTGTGCTGACCGCATTGCTAAGCTGGATCGTATTTTACTTCGTAGGGGTAGATTATGCCCTTTTCTGGGCTTTCCTCGTGTTTCTCTTTAACTACGTCCCGACCATTGGTTCCATTACGGCCACCTTATTGCCAGGGTTTCTGGCACTGGTTCAGTTTGATACCTTAACGCCCTTCCTGGTCATTATTATTGGCGTAACGGCAATTCAGCTGCTGGTGGGGAACATCCTGGAACCACGGTTGATGGGAGACAATCTCAACATCAGTCCGCTGGTGGTCGTACTATCGCTCATTCTTTGGTCGATGCTTTGGGGCGTAATCGGAATGCTGCTCAGTGTACCAATTACGGTGGCAATCATTATTGTCTGTTCGCAGTTTGATACCACGCGGACGGTGGCGGTTCTGCTTTCTAAGGACGGGAAGGTTTAGGGCGGAGTTAGATTTATAGATGTGATAGTGGGTAGATTTATAAGCTACCGCACGGGATTATGGAGGAGCTCACTTCGTTCGTGGAGTTTTACCCACTCAC
>CAYPIM010000359.1:0-3602 GCA_964410795.1 uncultured Lewinella sp.
TGCACCTGCGGCCGCGCCTGAAAAATTAATAGCATTTACTGTATGTACCTTCGGTAAGACTATAAAGAGTATAAGACAAAAAGGATGTTTAAAGCAATTCCTATTCCAATGCTGATCATTATCTGACGACGGGTACTTCGGAATATGGCTAATAGTTCGGGCCTTATTATAAGCCAGATTATAGATATTGGCAACAAAGAGCTCAAACAGGTATGCAGGAATTCAGTTATGAATAAATCCTCAAGTGAAAAAAGTATGTTGTTTTTAGTTGCCGAGAAACCAATTAGGATCAAGTAAAATACTAGGTTCAAAGACGAGAAAAACGCGGCCAGTTTAATGCCGAATTTAATTTGACGCCAAAGCAGTACTAAAATAACAATTTGTACTGGAAGACTTGTTACTAGCGAACCGTAAGGAAAGTTGAAAAGCTCACTTACTATTTCATCTAGAAAATTGATCTTTTGATTTAGGTATTGATGGTGGTCAAAAATACTAAAAACAAGCTGAAAACCAGAAACCAGTAATAATGCTTTTAGGTAACTACTACTTGCTTCCTGTTGCTCTTCCGGGCTAACGCCAGGCCCCGAAAACTTCACCGACTTTGTCTCGGTGGTACTTTCGGAAATACTGGATGACCGTACTTCTTGTTTTTGTTCTTTTTCCATTTACGCGTATTAAGATCAGGTCGAGTAAGCCAAGATATGATTATTCTTGTCCCTTAGCGTTAGCACGTTACATTTTGCTGGCTACTTCACATTGTAAATAGTAAGTTGGAAAGCAAGCTGTAAGCGACCCCAATTGCTATTGCGATGGTAAGGCTCTTCTTTGCAACATCGAATAAATTCATAAGGTCTTTGCGCGTAACCAGCCAAACCGCAGCAAGAGAAAGCCCTAGATTGATGAAAAATGTGATGGGGTCTATGCTTGGGTAAAAGGACTCGATGAGATCAACAAGACCACCATGGTCAGTATGATCTTGAAATAATTGGGGTGCAAGGAATAAGGTGCCAGTAAGGCCGATGGCGGCAAAGCAAGCGGTAATATAATAGCCTGTTCGGTTTCTGCGCCAAAGCAGGTAGGCCAAAAAGAACTGGAAGAGTACGGCCAGAATAATGACTACAGCAACGACATCGAATCCATTACCATTTGGGCCCAGCGCAAATTGGAGGTATTCCCACTGATCGTAAATCGCGATCAATCCGGCTAGACCGATGATAAATACCAGGTAAAGCAGGTACTTTGCTCCGGCTTCGTTTTCCTGCTGCGGTTGCTCGATCCAGTCAATAACATCATCGGGGCGGTTTTGCACCTTAGGTGGAGCAAGCCCGGCCATCATCTTGCTGACTTTGGCGAAAGGTTTCGGCTTAGCAGGGAAGTCAGCGCTGTTTAAGCCGCGTCGTTCAATTTCTACTTCTGCTGCGGCCACCGCTTCGGGAGCGTATTTTTCTGCGGCCCGTACGATTTCAAACAAGCGGGCGTCGGGGTAGGACTGGGTTCTTTGGGTGAAGTCTGACATAGGGTTAGGTATAATGGGTTGGTGAATTCAGATTATTTTGGGTAATAGTCAGCCTGAGTTCAGCTAGCTAACGCCTGTTCTCCGAACAAGGTTAAGATATGATTATATTCGCTCCCCAAAACATCCACTAACACCATGAATAACCTCAATTACCCACTAACCCTGAAGTTTAAGTTCGGCGCTATTAATCCTCAGTTTTCCGTCGTAGATATGGGCGGTAGGCCAATCTCCTACGTAAAACAGAAAGCCTTTAAACTGAAAGAAGACATCACGGTATTTAAAACCGAAACACAAACCGATCTACTTTACAAAATCAAAGCCGACCGCTGGCTGGACTACAACGCCAGCTACTCCTTCACCGATGCTGGGGGTAAAGAATGTGGCCGCCTGGTTCGTAAAGGGACGCGCTCCCTCTGGAAGGCGGAGTATGAACTGTACGACGAGGCAGGAAAGCAGGACCTTTTGATCAAGGAAGACAATCCCTGGGTCCGCGTTGCGGACAGTCTCTTTGGCGAAATCCCAATTCTTGGCATGCTGACGGGCTACTTGTTTAACCCGACTTACAACGTCACCCGCCCGGATGGTACCCAGGTGGCTACGCTTAAGAAGAAACCCGACTTGGTTAGCCGAGCCTTTGAACTAGATAAAAACGCTGGCTTCGAGGAAGGGGAGGAGACGCGCCTTGTGCTTGGGGTGATGATGATGGTCTTTTTAGAGCGGGCCAGAGGGTAGAAGTTAGAAATTAGGAGCTAGTACAGTGTAAGCGAAGCTTTTCCTCTTGGAAAGCCCTCTCCGCCAAGCCGGAGGCGAGGCTTGTTGGAGAGGGCTGGGTGAGCTTACGAGCGGCAGCGAGCAAAGCCGGTCCCAAATCGCTGTGGTTGCACTCCCTTAAGCAAAGTACCTTGCCGTTATCAGCCTATGCAAATCAATACAAAAAACGCCCCATGGTAACCTGCTACGTCCGCTACATTATAGACCCTTACAAACTGGAAGAATTCGAGCATTACGCCCGTACCTGGATTCCGCTGGTCCAGCGCTTTGGTGGTGTACATCACGGCTACTTGTTGCCCTACGAAGGGGCCAACAACCTTGCGTCCTGTTCCTTTAGCTTTAACTCGCTGGCCGAATACGAGATATACCGCCGGGACAGCATGGAGGACCCGGATTGCCAGGCTGCTTACGCCTATGCTGTAGAGACCCGCTGCATCGTCAGCTACGAACGTCTTTTTATGCGACCGGTCTTTGCGTAGCGTCTCAAAACGACAGTAAGGTCAGTTTTTACCCAACCAAACCTTAATTTTGAGGTTATGACAAGTAAATAATCAACACATGCGCTTCCTCACTATCCTTGCCGTGCTTCTTTTTTTCGGGGCTACTGCCTGCAATTCTCAGGCTAAGATCCAGAGTACCACCTCTGAGGTAAAAGCTACCGTCACGGATGCTACCCCGGATTACAAATACAATCCACCGGCAGAAGAAGGTAAGTTTGAAAAGATCGAAGAGTCAGATAGTTACTGGAAAGAAATGCTTGATCCTACGGCTTACAAAGTATTGCGCGAAGACGGTACGGAGCGCTCTTTTACCAGTCCGCTAAATGGCGAGAAGCGCGCTGGTGTATTCACCTGCGCCGGCTGCGGACTACCGCTTTTTAACTCCGATACTAAGTTTAACTCCGGTACCGGATGGCCGAGTTTCTACGAGCCCGTCAATGAAGCTTACATCCACGAAGACGTAGACAACCGCTATGGTATGCGCCGCGTCGAAGTTTCCTGTGCCCGCTGCGGCGGCCACCAAGGGCACGTCTTCCCCGACGGCCCTAAGCCCACCGGGCTGCGCTACTGCATCAATGGCGTTTCACTCAACTTCGTCCCAATGGAGGATTTTCCTAAAGTGGAGAAGAATTAAAACCGAACTAGCTATATTTGCCGCCCGCGGAAGGTGTGACATCGTTTGACTTCTGTTTTTCCCGAGTAGCCGGTTCGAGCAAAGCTCGAACCGGCTACTCGGGAAAAACAGAAGTCAAACGATACTTCCCCGAAGCCCCCATAGTTAAAGGGATATAACGTTGGTTTCCTAAACCGAAAGT
>CAYPIM010000360.1:0-3599 GCA_964410795.1 uncultured Lewinella sp.
GCCGTTCCAGATTGCTTGTTTCATTGGGGATTTACATTGATCGGAGAAGTAACACGGGTAGGGTACTGACGGTTGTGTCTCTCGTTGGCTCAAGGCAGGTACCGACCATGGAAAAGAAGAAGGGCGAGGCCGCAGGATGCAAAGAAAGTTGAACTAGCATTGTCTCAAAATCCTTCTTTATTCGCCTCTCATAAGACTAATTACCTTTCACAACCCGATGAACAGACTGATGGCTATTGGTTTTCACCAGTACTACGTAAGTACCACGCGGCAAGTCAACCAAAGACAGACGGCCATTGAACGTCTTCACGGAGCGCAATATCTTACCGTAACTACTCAGGACCGTAATCTCCCGAATCTGGTCTTCTGTACTGAGGAGACTGTAGTTTACTTCATCACCCGCAGGATTAGGGAAGAAGCGGACCAGGGCCTGTTCACCTCGTACTTCCCAGTTGGCACTGACCACCTGGCTTAGTTCTCGGGTACCATCATAAGCGACGGACTGGAGGCGATAATAGTTGACACCTAAATGTGGCTGCTCATCCAGCAAGGTATAATCTCCGCGTTGCCCTGCACTTTCTACGAAGGAGATAGTTTCCCAGTTTCTGCCATCGGCACTGCGCTGCACATCGAAGCCTTCATTGTCTACTTCGGTCTCAGTGGCCCAGTCCACTCGGATTCCTTTTGCCACCTCGGTCGTTGCGGTCAGCGTGCGCAGCTCTACTGGTAGCGCGGCATCTACGGTCACCAGCAACGCTGAAAAACCCGTTACTTCAAAGCTGACTTCCCAACGGTCCCAACGAGCGTTGTATACGATATCGTTGTCGTCAGGATCAATTATTTCGGTAGCTCCAGAATAGGAAGAAGGAAGCCCCGAACCGTCACTACTCTCCCCGGCTATTTTCACAATCCTCAAGTTGGAGTTATTGTAAGTTGTGTAATCTTCGGTAGGCAAGTCAGCAACAAACCTATAGCCAGCATTTTCATTAAAAGCAATAAAATCGGATCTATTAAAATAGAGAGTTACCTCTGCAGTGGCGCCCCCTGGGTTGTTTTCAGGTGTGATTTCGTAATGACGCTTTACAAACTCCTGCTCTCCATCAGTAATATGGCTTCCAGCATCAACCCATACTTTAGCTTCTACGCTACCGCTGATTGGGGCTGCACCTTGGGCTTTGATGTTTGCCACAAGCCCCGTACAGTCATTGGCGTATACCGTAGATGAGGCTTGCGTCCGGGTAACGCTCAAGTCCGCAGGAGATAAAAAGGCGGAAAGATCAGGAACAACAACCTGTTGGTATTCATAGGCGCCCATGTCGTAATTCCCCAAACGAGGCTGGCCAGCTATGTCGCTGGAAAGTGAACGACTGGGTTCGACTCCACTATTAACGGCTGGCGAACAAGCCAGTAACCGTAATCCGTCGTCAGTATTGCCCAAGATGTCGTCTGGGCCTGCCATCTGAGACGGATTCACAATCAGAGGTCTTGCATCTGTATTGTTTCCGCCATCTGTCACGCCTGCGGGCAAAGAAACGGCATTGTTCTCAACACCGTCTCCGTAAACACTATTTCTTATTGTGATAGAAGCATCGTTTATGGCCTCAATATTACTGCCCCAAAAAATAGAATTTGTTATATCCACTCTTCCGTTATTAGACTTAACCCCCTGTCCATAAGACGAAGCATAGAAGGTACAATTAGTGATACTTACTTCTGCAACACGATTACTAATAGCGCGTTCCATCTCGAACCCTGTGTTTTCAACAAAAATCGTATTCACAACCTCCAGTGATACTCCTTCTGTTGAATAAATTCCGCCGCCAGTATACCCTTCATTCTCACTAAAAACGCAGGAAAGCACCAAGGCTTCTTTGTTCATAACCACCATTCCTCCACCATAAAAGCTTCGATTATTTAAAAAGGTGCACGCTTCAACCAGAGCGTTACTTCTAGGCATCAGCTCAACAGCACCTCCATAGGAACTGGCAAAATTCCCCTCAAAAAGGTTGTTATCCAGGTAGACGTCCCCTTCTACACTAATCGCACCACCATCTCTTGCAAAGTTACTTTTAAACTTACAATTACGGATTGTAGGCCCCGCTGTTTTAATGTATGCGCCACCGCCGAAGTCGTGTAGAGAAACTGTAAAAACATTAGGGTCGTTGTCGCTTAAAGAACTCGCTCCGCCGCCGGTAACCGTAAAGCCGTCAATAGCGGTGGCATTCGTTATGGTAACATCATCACTTTGACCATCAATAAAGATTACGTGGTAAGCATTCTCACTACCCGTCCCATTTTGGTAGGGGCTATCATCACCAACGATAGATGTTTCTAAATCCAAAACATCATTGCTGGAAAAGTCCCCGCTCAAGATGGTTTCATTTTGGGCGATATTACGCTGGGAAAGGTCCGTTTCCGTCCCACTAAAGCCTCCGTAAATTTGGATGCCATCCTTGGCGATGTAGAACGTCCGTTCTCTTGGTCCCGTAACCTGGCTGTTATTATCATGATGCTCTTCAGTAGGATAGTACGTTCCCTGTGCAACCCAAATGTTACTACCCGAGCACGCAGCATCGATGGCGTCCTGCAACTTGGTGTAGGCATTTGCCCAAGAAGCACCGTTATCAGCCCCTGATGCATTTTTGTTGACGTAAAGTGTTGCCCCTTGTGCTCTTTCATACCTTAACTTAGGTGTCTCACCAGAACTCAAGAATTCCTCATTGTCCTCGTACCAACTATATTCTAGCCAAACTTCAAAGGCGGATATTGCTCTTCTAGCGCCAAAGTTTTCAAGAACAATGTGTATCATTTTATCTTCATCGCCGTTTACGGCAAAAGCGTTGGTAATCTTGATGCCATAGGGACGCTCTCTTTCACAAGCACTCAAAACCACGTCCGCCCCACCTAGGTCAAGGGAAAAACTTTCAGGGCTGCAACCTTCAGCATCAAAAAACATGAGCTCTCGTTCCTGTTCGCCATCAAACTTAAGCATCAGTTTAGAGTTATCGATATTGCGTTCTGTGTCATTAAAGACACCTCCAATCTCCTCGCCTCCCAAAAACTTAAACTCTATGGAACAAGAAGTTTCGGTGACACCAATTATGGCATCAGGTTGGGCCTGAAAGGCCATAGGAAAAATGAAAAAGAGGCTAGCCAGAAAAATGGCTAGATAGTTGGAAAAAGAAGTATAGAAATTCAAAATTCTTTTATTAAGTTGTCTAGAAAGTAGGTTTATTGTTTCAACAAAAGGCCCACCTAAACAAGACTTTTCCGACAATTCAACCAATTGCGGCCGCAAAGATACATCCTCTACCTAAACCTAAGATAAAAAGAACATTATAAAGTACTAATATTTTTAATAGCTCTGGCTAAAACCAGAAACTAAACTAGCTTTACCTTCACACGGCAGCCAACTTTGAAGTTATAATAAAGACAATCAAGAGCCTGTACAATTTACTTTGACTAATAGCACAAAAAACACTACACTGGATTTCAACAAAAAGGCCCCTTCCCTCTCTAGACTCCACCCCTTTATCGCTAAAACATGTCAAAATCAGCACTCCTGTTATTCATCAAGAATCCAATTCCGGGCAAGACGA
>CAYPIM010000361.1:0-3598 GCA_964410795.1 uncultured Lewinella sp.
GAAAGCACACGCCCCTGAAACGTGCATGTCTACCAGTTTCATCACTTCGGCAAAAGGAGGACTGAAAGGATTTTGACTGGCTGGTGAACGGGCTTACCGCTTTTTTAGTTGCGGCCGAAATCATCAGGGGAGTTGAGATGGTAGCGTAGCCACCGTCAAAAATACTTTCAGAAAAAAGACAAAAAACGCCGTTGCGTTTTCGTGGGCCGCAAAGGTAATACGGCTAGATAACTTTCCAAGCGAAGGAGAAAGTTTTTTACGCAGCGCGAAGCGCGACGTAAGAAATCGAGCTATGCCCTAGTACCGACAGTGGGAATCGAACCCACACTTCCGAAGAAACTGGATTTTGAATCCAGCGCGTCTACCAATTCCGCCATGTCGGCCGGTAACTTAGTCTCTTAAACCCATTGGTTAGAGCATAAAGTTGCGGTGCTTCTGTTTTGAAGCGCGGCAAAGGTAAGCAAGTTAGTGCATTTGCCAAGTCTGACCAATAGAGATTCAACTTCAACATTGATTTATTCTACTCCCTAAAATCCGCTTTTAGCGATACCTTTTATGTTTCAGTACCTTGTCCATGATGAAAACACGACCTACTCCTTTTCTTACAACGATTTTTCAGCCAGCTAAATTCCGCCCCGATGAGTTAGCATTGGTACTGGAGCAATACCAAAAACGAGACTTTAAAAAGCATGAATATCTAATTGAAATCGGGCGACAGGCTCCGTTCTACTACTGGCTGGAGAAGGGTTATGCTCGTGCTTACGCTATCGACCCGCAGGGTAACGACGTCACTACCGCGTTTTTTGGCCCGGGGGATATAGTGATTGATTGGCATTCCTACTTTAAGAAAGCCACCTGTCGGGAAGATATACAGGCCGTCACCGACTGCATTGCTTGGCGTATTAATTACGTTAACTTTATGAAGCTTTTTCATATTGAGGCCTTTAGGGAAGTAGGTCGAACGGCACTCATCGATCATTATTTTGCGCATAAAGAGCATTCCGTATCGGTGATCGTCGATCCCGCCCGGGATCGGTACCTTAACTTTATAGAGGATAAGCCGGAGATTGCTCGTAGCGTACCACTTCGGCAGATCGCCTCTTATCTTGGCATCACGGATACCTCGCTAAGTCGAATCCGCAAACAAATAGCCCAAGAGCGATGAATTCACTTCCTACTTTTGATGTGCCTTATTCATGGATCCTACTGTTACTCGTACTGATCCTCCTACCACTGTTCCTGATAACGCGCTTGGTTTATAAGGGGGCTGCTCCTGGAGCTGCTAAACCGTCAGCTATAGGGGCACTTTTATTGCTGGGGGGCTATTTCGGCTACATCCTGGCGGGCACTAAGTTGGGGTGGTTTTCTGCCAACACTTTTCCTGCTCAAATTATTCTTTGGGGAACTCTTCCTTTTGCTTGCTTTCTTTTTCTGGTGGTTTGGCCGAGCAAATGGTGGCAAGCTGCCCTTCAACGAGTTGACTTAACGGACCTGATCACGGTTCATAGCTTTCGCGTTATTGGCGGCTTCTTTCTTATTCTTACGCTTTTAGGCACTTTGCCAAAGTGGTTTGGTTTCATCGCTGGGGCCGGAGACTTGATCACTGCTCTCACGAGTTTTTATGTTGTCAAGCAAATAGTTCAGCGTAAAGAGTGGGCACCTCGCCTTGCTATGGTATGGAATACTTTTGGCTTACTGGATATCATCTTTACGGCAATTTCGGCCAACGTATTGACTAAACTTGCCCTTGACCAGGGCGGTACTGGTGTTGCGGTACTTGCCCAGTTCCCTTTTGCTATTATTCCTGCTTTTGCCCCACCTATCGTCATCTTTTTACACTTTTCTATCTACAAAAAGCTTAGGAGGTAACCTTACCCGATCACTTCTTGCCCTATGGCAAGATTTTGCCTTTTTTTTCCCTCCTTCTTTGTGACAGCGAAAGCAATTAACCAAATCCTTTAATCGCAAGTCACAATGAAAAAGACAATGCTTACCATCCTCCTTACCATCTCCGCCATCATCGCCGTTGGCCTTACCTACGGCTTTTATCGTTCCGCTCCACTGCGTAACATCACCCTTGAAAATGCCGTTGTGATCGACGGCGAAGCCACCGAAGTTTTTAACATGGTTCGATACCTGGAGAACTTTCCCCGTTGGTCTCCCTTCCTGGCAGAAGACCCTGGCCAGCAGTATGAGGTCAGAGGGGAAGACGGAACCATTGGCGCCACCTACCATTGGAATGGTCGGGGCGGCAAAGACATAGGTTTTCAAGAAATCGTTCGGATTCAACCCAATAAGTTCATCGAAATGCGCTGTGATATCGAGAAACCTTTCGTTGCGCACCCCACTTTTGCCTACGCCTTTAAGTCAACGCCCCAGGGGGTTCGGGTAACGCAAAGCTTTTCCCTGAAGTCCGGTGCCGTAGACGCCTTCTTTATGTGGGCTTTCGGGGCGCGTAAAGAAATGGACGCTACCAATAAACAAGGTCTTGCCCTTCTGAAAGAGGCCGTTGAAACAGCAGTGGTATCTATCAACCAGTAGTTTGTAGATAACATTCTGATAAAAACAATAACCTGAATCCTAGATCAACTCCTCGTTAGCTACAAGCTAGCGGGGAGTTTTGATTTTTCAGCACCACTTCACAATTACTCAATCGGCCATTATAAACAAGCTGCGAAATCTTATCCCCTAAATATTTTAGTTAACAAATATTTTACATGAGTTTATTGCAGTTTTTAATGTTAAATGATTACTTTCGTACCAGCTACATTGAGAAACACACAATGAACACATAATTAGTTGAGCAACGCAGCCTCGAGGTCATACTCGGTGGCTGCGTTTACTTTTACGGTCACCATATCGCCGGTGCGTAAGTAAACGTCTTTGGCAGAAATGTGTACCTCATTGTCTACGTCGGGGCTGTCGAACTCAGTACGGCCTACGTAGACGTCGTTGTCCTTGCGGTCGATGATGACGCGCAGCTCCTGACCTACTTTTTCTTCGTTGAGCTCCAGGCTGATCTCTTGTTGGATCGCCATCAGGCGATTGGCACGTTCCGCCTTTACTTCGGCGGGTACGTCGTCCGGATAATCGTGGGCGATGGTGTCTTCTTCGTGGCTGTACTGGAAAACACCGAGGCGCTCAAAGCGCATTTCCGCAACGAAGTCGAGTAATTCCTGAAATTCCGCTTCGGTTTCGCCGGGGTGGCCCACCAGGAAGGTGGTTCGGATAGCGATGCCGGGTACGACTTTGCGGGCGTAGTTGATCAGGTCGGTCGTGTCGGCACGGGTAACCTGCCGGCGCATTCGCTTGAGTACCTCGTCGGAGGCGTGCTGGAGCGGAATGTCGAGATAATTACAAACCTTGGGTTGGGCGGCCATCACGTCGAAGATCTCGCGGGGAAACTTACTGGGGTAAGCGTAGTGTAACCGGATCCACTCAAGGCCCTCTACTTCGCAAAGGGCGTTTAGTAGTTCGGGGAGCGAACGTTTCTTGTAGAGATCGAGGCCGTAGTAGGTCAGCTCCTGAGCGATCAGCATGAGTTCCTTCACGCCGTTCTTTACCAGGTGCTTCGCGGAAGCAACGAGGTCTTCGATGG
>CAYPIM010000362.1:0-3557 GCA_964410795.1 uncultured Lewinella sp.
GGCCGCGCCCATAAAAGCACCTTTCAGAAAAAATTCGTAGAGGATGCAACCTCTGCGCCCACCAAGCGTCTCTACGAATACATTAGTATTTAGAAAAGACCAAATGAGACCATTTAACCTATTATTACTGCTGCAGCTCCTGGCGTTTTCCGGTCTGCAAGCCCAGACTACGCCCCCCGAGTACACCACCGCCCGCATCGAAGGGAAAGCACCAACAATTGATGGCGCGCTTGATGACCCCGCCTGGGACCAGGTAGAATGGGGCACTGATTTTCATCAACGACAGCCAAGTGATATCGACCCAGTCACTCAAGAGACCGCCTTCAAGATTTTGTACGACGATCGCTTCCTGTACGTGGCTTGGCGAGCCTTCGATACGGACCCGGAAAAAATTGAAGCCCGCCTTGGCCGGCGGGATGATTTCCCAGGCGATTGGGTGGAAATTAATTTCGATAGCTTCAACGACAAACGTACTGGCTTTTCTTTTTCCGCCTCTGCCAGTGGCGTCCGGGGCGATGAGTTCATCAGTAATGACGGTCAGAATTGGGACGACAGCTGGAACCCGTTCTGGTTTTTCAAAGCAAAAACTGACGATAAAGGCTACACCGCCGAGGCACGCATCCCCTTCTCTCAACTCCGTTTCGGGAAAGAGAAAAATCAGACCTGGGGTCTACAGGTGAATCGCCGCTTGTTCCGCGAGCAGGAAATGAGTTCCTGGGCTCCGGTAAAGCAAGCCCAGCCCGGCTGGGTGAGCCGTTTTGGCACCCTTAAGGGGCTCAACGGTATAAAACCTCGCAAACCGCTGGAAATTCAGCCCTATGTACTCGGACAACTACGTACGGGTGGTGATTTTGCGGTCGATGACCCTTTTAAGCGGACGTCAGATACCAGACTGAGCGCAGGGCTGGATGGGCGTGTTGGTATTACCAACGATGTTGTGGTCGATTTTACCGTGAATCCTGACTTTGGCCAGGTCGAAGCCGACCCCGGCGCGATTAATCTTGACGGTTTTCAGATCTTCTTCCGGGAGCAGCGCCCATTTTTCGTGGAGGGTCGGAATATTTTCAATTACCGGATTACCCAGGCAGAAGCAGGAGGCCCTTATAACGGAGACCTCCTGTTTTACAGCCGTAGGATCGGTGGAGCCCCCAGCCGTTTTGTTAGGGAAAATGCCGGTGCAGGCCGCTTTGTCCAACAACCTGAGAACACAACTATTCTCGGTGCGGCGAAAGTTAGTGGTAAGACGCAGAGTGGGCTTTCCCTTGGTTTACTGTCTAGCTTCACGGAGCGTGAATTTGCGACCGTTATTGATAACGAGGGAGAGCGGAAAGAGCAAGTAGAACCTTTTACCAGTTATAATGTCGGCCGTGTTCAGCAAGATTTCAACGACGGGCAAAGCACCGTCGGTGTGATGCTCACCAGTGTTAACCGCGATCTCCAAACGCCGGAGCTGAGCTTTCTCCACAACAGCGCTTACTCCAGCGGTATCGATCTCGTTCACCGTTGGAAAGACCGAGCCTGGCAACTACGGACAAATATGGTCTGGAGTCAGGTTCGCGGATCAACAGAAGCGATCACCAGAACACAGACTGCCTTTGAGCACAATTTCCAGCGGCCGGATGCGGATCACCTATCGGTAGACACCTCTGCCACCCGCTTGAGCGGTACCGGCGGCACGGTTGCCATTGGGGAGTTCGACGGCGATTGGGTTTTTGAGGCAGGAACAACTTACCGTAGCCCGGGCCTGGAGCTTAACGACATCGGTTTCATGAACAATACCGAGCAGGTTAATTTCTTTGCCTGGGGCGCACGCCGGTGGAGGAACCCTACAAAAGTCTTCAACCGCTTCCAGTGGAACCACAATATTTACGCTGGCTGGGACTGGAGTGGTGCAGCACTTAACCGGAGCTACAACACCAACGTCTGGGGGCAGTTGAAGAACTTCTCTAACTTTAATTTCTTCGTTAACCTGGAACAGCAGGACATCAGTCGGAACGCACTCCGGGGCGGTCCTCTTTTCCGGCGGCCACCGGGGTATGCCCTGGGCGGCGGTATCGGAACCGACCAGCGGAAAAAACTGAGGGCATTCTTCTTCTTTAACGGTGGCCGAGGTTACGACGGCAACGTAATGGGTGGGTCCGTTGGCCTCGACGTCGCCTACCAGCCAACAGACGCGCTTTCGCTGAGTATCGAGCCCAGCTTTAACCCCTCCACCCGAAGAGACCAATACATCACCACCCAAACAGACGACGGGCGAACGGGCTATGTACACGGCCAGATCGACCAACAGGTCTTCAGCCTAACGATGCGAGCCACCTATAACATCACACCTGACTTCACCATCCAGTACTACGCCCAGCCTTTCGTAGCTCGCGGTGTCTACGATGAATTCAAAATTGTGGATGACCCGCTAGCGAAGCAGTTTGATGATCGCTTCATCATCTTCCCGGAAAACGCCGTTAGTTATGATGTTGAAAATGATCTCTACAGTATCGATGATGATACGGACCGAGCCATTGATTGGCAGTTCAACAACCCTGATTTCAACTTCCTCCAGTTCCGCTCAAATCTAGTGGTCCGGTGGGAATACCGACCAAGTTCAACCATCTTTTTGGTCTGGTCACAGGGGACCTCTGGCGGAACAGATCCCGCAAAAGGCGTATTCTCCGCATTAACGGAAGACCTCTTCGCCGGAGATCTTAGAAATACATTTTTGGTAAAAGGGACGTACCGGTTGGTTAGGTAGCAGTTGTCGGTTGTCAGTTGTCGGTTGCTGGTTGTCGGTTAAAACGGACAACCGACAACTGTACTAATTCATTTTCCTTCGGGTCTTCTTGTCAAACAAGCCGGAGGATGCTTTATGGCGTGGTTTGCCATTCTTTTTCAGTGCGGTTTTCGTTGTCTTTTCGATGGCCAGACACCCCGATTTCCGCGCGCACCCAGTAGAAACTAAGCCGAAAGAGAAGGAGATAAGAATGACTAAATAGTAAACCCGGAGCTGTTTCATACGTTATAGCGATTGTGCATTTGCCTTTGAGAACGCCAAATTTGGGCATTTGGGCACATAAATCCCTTATAAAATCAAAATTTAAGTGAAAAATGTTGCAAGGGGCCTTCTCCCGACCAATCTTTGCCGCTCTTAATCCATATCCAAAATCCTGAACCAATGAATAAAGGAGAACTCGTGGCGTCTATCGCCGACAATGCTGGACTTACCCAAAGCCAAGCCGAAGCTGCCCTCAGCGCCACCCTCGATGCTATCCAGGGCGCCCTCAAAGGCGGTGACAGCGTAAGCCTCGTAGGCTTCGGTACTTTCTCAGCCATCGAGCGCCCAGCGCGCGAAGGCCGTAACCCACGTACCGGTGAAACTATTCAGATCAAAGCTAAGACCGTCGCTAAATTCAAGCCCGGTAAAAAACTCAGCGAATCCCTGAACTAGTCTTAACCGACAAGTCTATCTGAAAAGATTAGCGACCTGCTCTCCTTGCGAGGGTGGGTCGCTTTTATGTCCCCGGACTTCGTCCAGGGTTACTCAAAGGGTAATCGCTACGCGATAG
>CAYPIM010000363.1:0-3540 GCA_964410795.1 uncultured Lewinella sp.
AATCGCACTGCCCAAACTTTACATCTACGGATACGCAAATATTTTCCAAGACGACGATGTCTACGGCCGGGGTTTTCAGGGCAGTCTGGAGGTCGACATTGGGCCGCGCGCCAGCCCAACCTTTGAACTTGATATGAATGCCATCTTTGGTAAAACAGATTTTCGATATTGGTACGTAGACGGCATGGTTACCATTGGAGGGCCTAAGGGTATTGACATACCCGTTATACCCGGAGTCGTCCATATCAATGGTTTCGGTGGTGGCGCCTACTATCACATGAAGATGGTCCCCGGAGTTGCGCTAGAGCCTGGTCACGGAATTGGAGAACTTCCAAGCGGCGTAAAGTATGAACCGCACCTGGCCACTACTTTGGGGCTCAAGGCTTCCGTCCCGCTCACCTCTCCGGCAGAGACCCTGGACGGAGTGGCAACACTTGATCTGCGTTTTGAGGGCACGACGCTGGTGGAACTTTCATTTTATGGTCGGGCTGAGATCGTTAGCCCTAAGCTCGACCAGTTTGCCGGCGGTTTCGCGGATGACTTTCAGGACAGGATTTCCGACCTCAATCTAGAACCAAACGTACAAAAAGCTGCCGACGATACTGCAACGGACAATCCCGCCAATTCCATCCTCGCAAGCGTCTACATTAACTTCAATTTTGACAATGGCCTCGTCTTCAAAGGCGTAGCGCGAGCTAAAATCAATGCTGCTGAAGGGAGAATTGTTGGAGAAGGAGGAATTGACCTTTTAGCCGATTTCCACCAAAGTAAATTCCATATTTACGTCGGTGGGTACATCGACAACTCCATTATAGCGGGCGACGGAGACATCTTACCGCCCGTCACCGTAACCCTAAACCTTGGTGAGGATATAACCGCACGCGCCGGTGCCTATTTTCTTACCGGAAACGACATTCCCGGTCCTCCCCCACTGCATCCCATGGCAGAAGGGGTTTGTGACGGCCCTAGCCCTAACCCCGGCGCCAATCGAACGGGGAACGGCAGTCGGTTTGCTCAAGGAACGGGTTTTGCCTTCGGGGCATTCATCGAAGCATATATTGACTATGAGAAAAATAGCCGGAAATGGGTAAGAGGTGAAGTAGGAGCTGGTTTTGACGTCTCGATTCTCAAATATGCACGGGACACCCGGTGTAATTACGTCAATAAATCGCCCCACGGGTTGAAGGGTTGGCGGGCCACCGGAAATCTATGGATTGTAGCCAATTTGCGCTACAGAGCGGGCCGATTAACGAGAGCAAAAAACGGAACCTTCAAACTTGTCGTCCGGGCGGATGTCCCCAACCCTACCTATCTTTCTTTACAGTTAAAAGTTAAACTTTTAGGCATTGGTTTCTGTGTCAACCCAAAAATAGGTAAGGAATGCGGCCCCCCAATACAGCTATGATAAATACTGATTTAGTGATACGAGGCGTAATCTGCTTTTTGATCTTGTTAACTTCACACGTTCAGTTCGCACAGAACGATTTATTAGTACATCACCGCTTGGAAAACGGAGTACTGAAGATTCGTTTAGCCCCCGGCAGTACGCGGGAGTTCCCCCGGCCAGCCGATCGGTCATATTACGTTGACCTTTATGCCATCGATAACGAAGCGCCACCCACGCTCATTTATCAGGATGAACTCAAGCCACTTGCCTACGACGACTGGATGCGAAGTGCAGAAGTCTTGTCTGATTCGGGAGGTATTGCCGCCATTCACTTCGAAGCGCCTGAAGCCGCAGAGCTAAGGCAAATACTCGAAGAAGACCTTGAGGGAAGGCTAACACCTGACCTATACGATATGGTTCGTTTCAACCTACTTGAAGAGTCCAACCGCAACAGCTTCCCGGCCGCTCAGCGGTCCGGCTACGCTTTCTCATTCAACGTTCCACCGAATACGTCGGTTATCGGCGGTAAAGTGCACACACCAGGTTTATCGGATACCTTCTACTTCGACCTGCCAATAGCCAACTACCAACCCGTCGCCGTACCGGAACTACGCGTAATATGGAAAAGCCGCAACGCCTACCTAAGCTGGCGAACCACTGAGTACCGAGAGGACTACTGGGGTTGGGTGATCGAAAAATCCGTAAACGGCGGCCCCTTCGTACCCCAATATGATGTTCCGCTAGAAAACACCTTCGACACCATCGTCGGAGCACCCGATACGGCCAATTACCTGACGCACCGGGACCCGCGCATCGACAATGACGACGAGATTACCTACCGCCTTTACGGAATCGACTACCTGGGCATGAAAAGCCTAGTGTTCGATGAAGTAACCGGTGGCGGCATCTCCGACATCCAAAACAGCCCGCTCCTCATTGAAGGGATCCAAACCGACTCAAACTACGCCGTTCTCCGCTGGGAGATGAAAGAAGACGATGCCCCGCTAGTAAAAGAATACGTCATCGTTCACCGAGACACCTTGGCGGGAGAATATGAAACAGTACTAGCAGGAATATCCCCCTCCGCACGCGAAGCCTCCGTACCAATGAAGTTCCGCTCCAACTATTACCGCGTCCAGGCCCTTTCCATCCGAGGTACGTTACTATCCTCTTTCGAGGCCCTGGTGATGTCTTACGACAAAGATCCTCCGGCGGTACCACGAGATTTCACCGGCTATATTGATACGCTCGGCCTGGTTCACCTCAGCTGGACAACTAGTAACGAGGTGGATCTCGATGGCTACTACCTCTTCAAAGGCTTCGAGGAAGAACTGGAGAAAGCAATGATCACCGCCATCCCGCTCAAGGGGCCGACCCACATTGATACGGTTAGCATGGTGAACCCCACCGAGATAATCTATTACCAGTTGCGCAGCGTAGATACCCGCGGTAACAGCTCGAACTTCACGCCAGTATTGGCCCTGAAAAAGCCCGATGTTTACCCTCCGACTCAACCCCAATTCTCAACGGTGAAGGCGGACGATAAAGCCATTTCGCTGGCTTGGGTACGCAGCCCCAGTAGTGACGTAATGAGCTATAGCCTCTTTCGCCGCATCGTTGGTGAAGACGACTTCAGCCTCGTTCGTGAATGGCCTGCCGACGCTCCCCGCCAATACCTTGATTCTCTGGTTCAAGCCGATATAGACTACGAATATATTATCAAAGCAACCGACGACGACGGGCTGGTATCCGTGGCCAGTCAACCCGTTGCGCTTCGGCTTCGGTCCTACGGCGTCCGCCCACCCATCCAGAACTTCAACCTTTCTGGCAACGCCGAAGAGCGAACCATCACCATCAACTGGACTTACAATCAGTCTCCTCGTGAGTTCTACCTATACCGTGGGCAACAAGATGAACCCGTTTCTTTGCTCAAAGTACTGGCCGGTAGGAGCCGCACCTTTGTAGACAAAGCATTGCGCAAAGGCATGACTTATAAATACCTAATGCGGGCAGTGTTTCCCAACGGAAAAGTCTCCCCTTTCACGGAGGAAATTGCGCTTAAGATAGAGTAGATAGCATTTTTTCAGGCGCGGACGCAGGTGCAATGGAAAGTTTTCGATGAGCAGCGCTTATCAGGAAAAGCCGTCTTTCAT
>CAYPIM010000364.1:0-3530 GCA_964410795.1 uncultured Lewinella sp.
TAGTTAATCGCCCAGACGAAAAACAAGGCCAGCAAAGCAAAAAAGCCAAAGATCAGCAGAATGGGCATTTGTACTACTCGGACACCAACTTTCAATACCTTGTTCATGATGTTCTGGAAGCTGCTTACTCCGGCTAAATAGGCGGGTAAGATTTTACCTTCGTCTCCTGCTTTGGCGCTGGCTTCCCGTAGGTTTTGCTCATTCCACTTAAACAGTCCGGCCATCGTTGTAAGCACCCGACGCACTAGGCGGGCTATAAGCCCGCCGATCAGCGGTACCCGGTTGCCGATTATGCTGCTCACTGCGGGAATGGTGATGATGTGCATCACGCCCAGAAAGAGCAGCTGAAGCACTTCCTTGCGGTTGCCTGCATGGGTGGTGGTATTCAACTGCTCCATATCTTCCACGATGCCCCGCATGATGCTCATGGAGTAGTTCATTATGCCCTCCAGGTCGGACTTGAAGCGGAGCGTGAGGTAAAATAAACCTGCGAACAAGCCCGTCAGTAGGGCCAGCATAAGCCCCAGAATAGCGTACAGCAAGTACTGAACATGGACAAGATCAAGCAAAAAGTATCCGCTGATGTACAGGAAGAATGCGAGCAGCATGGGCCGGACCGTCCAGGAGATAACGTACAGCGGAAATACGAGCAGCCCGGAGATGGCTTCGATGGCTTCTTCGTCGCGGTACTTACTTACGTCTACGCCGAGTTCTGTTTTTATCTTTTGGTCCAGGGCGTCAACGTCGGCTTGGGTACGGATTTTCATTGTGGGCGTTTAGGAGGGACAGAATAAAGTGTAAGTAGCTTCGGTCCTATTGGTTATTGGTCTCTAAGGCTAGCCATTCTTCTACATTCAGCTTTTCGTTACCGGCTGAAGATAGAACGGGAATAGGTAGATAACAAAGCGATGTGTTGTCATGCTCTTTATTGATCATTGCGAAATAAAGCGTGTCGTTTCCTTTTGTGTAGGAATATTCGAGAATAGCATTCAGTGCGGTACTGTTGGTTGCTGCGTTGGCATAGACGATGCTTTTACACAGGTGTCTCTTGTTTTCCGGAATCTTTACTAAATGTTGCCATTCGTAGAGTTCGAAAAAACCAGTGTCTTGTTTGGTAATGATTTTATCGCCTAACTGGTAACGATAATGACCTGGGTATAAACCTTCATAATCTTCATTAGCCGGACCAATAGTGTAATTTCTTTGTAAAGCTGGTTCCGCGAGCTGGACCGTTCCGGGTCTAGCTTCCGGTAGGGAAATACTAAGTCGACTATCCAAAAATAAATGAGATTCGACCGAGCAGTCATTTTTACGGGAAAGAGTGATCTGTTTTGCGAAATCCGTACGAAGATCAGCGGCACTTAATTGATCAGCGGATTCAATTTTATAACCCCAGGCAGTTGTTAAGCACTCTACGCCGAAACGAAATGTTTGCGCATTACTGTCGTGATAACCTGGCTGACCTTCCCAAAACGGAGGGTTGTTCCAAACCGAAAGCAAAGTATCGTTGAGGATGTCAAAAGTGAAAACGCTACTTGATGGTACGCCATTCTTAGTTGGGTAAATAATCTCGGCGTGCCAATGACCAATAAGCGATGGCTCATTTTTGCACGAGGTCAAAAAGATGACCAGTAGTTGGATAAATATTAATTTGTGCATGGCTATTAGATGCAGTTTTCTTATTCACTGCTACCTAATCTCATACTCAAAGTCATAAAAATGTCCACCTTCTTCTCTCCGAATTTCCATGGTTCCGCTAATGCCCGCTAATTCTCCAGAACCAGAGGCCGGAACCACCTCAAGAATAAGCCGACTGATCTCCCCGTGCATGATGCCGAAGTGCTGCAGGACAAAACAGCCTTCTTTGCCCTCCAGTGTGCCGGTGAATTGCTCAATGGCGACGTAGCCGGCGGAGCCGGCTGTTTCGGTCATGGCCGTCAGCATTTCGCCCTGGCTGGTACCGGCCAAAGGGCCGGTGAAGGTTTTATCGAGTGACATTCGGCCTAATTTAGCACCCGGGCTGGATGTAGCGTGGGTTTCCAGAGGAGCCATATTGACGGAGAAGGGACCGGAGATTTTCATAGTGGTTCTTGTATGTTACAGGCGGAAGATAGTGTCCTTTTCTTTAGCTGGGCCCTACCGATACCCAACAGTAACGTTTACACATGGGCTGGGCGCCAACAAGCCACTGTAAGCCTGCCAACGATCTTGACTAGCGTAGCGGAAGACGCAGGTAGGGCCAAAGCGCCGCATGGCGAAGCGCAATCCGCCCATTCGGTACTTACCCGCAAGCTCGAAATCTTCTATCCATTCTAGGGTCATGGCGAAATCATCGTCGACTACAATATCGTACTCTTCTAGATTGGCTTCGAGAACCCCGTTTTTAATCTTGCTGGTTATGATTATGCTTTTGCGTGAAAGCGGTTTACCGGGACGACCGTTTTTAAGCCGGTAAAAATTTAGCCGGAATTTAATCTCTTTGTACGGGTTACTGACGATGAAAGCCCGGAACTCGGTGATTACTCCGGGGCGATAGCGCTTACCCAATTTTACGATGATCCCGCCTTCTCTCCCGAGTAGGTCGCCGTCAAAACCATCCGTGAGTTTCTTCGTTTGGGCGCGGTTGCCGAAGCGCTTGGTTTTGGTGAATCTTGGTACCACCACCACTTGTTGGAGATCAATGCCGATGGGTTTCAGGCTTATTTTCTTGTCCGTGCCGATCTTCCTGCGGAATTCAGCTACGGTAAAGGACAAGCTTTCATAACCAAGGATCGACAGTTTTAGGGTTTCCTGGTCGAAGCCAGTAGGAAGACGCAAAGAGAAGTTGCCGGCATCATTAGAGACGGTACCTCGGCCAGCGCCGACGACGCCGATGTTGACGTAAGCCAGTGGCTGGTTGGTCGCTTCGTCAATGACTTGACCGGAAGTTACGTTCTGAGCGAAAAGGAAGCAGGGGCTTAGTAGAAGAAGTAAGAAGACAATCGTTTTCATAGCATGGTTTTAGTGTTAGGGTGTTCCGCCTGACGGTGATAGCACTGCACTGTTTGTGGCCTTCTCCACAGTGTGTTTATGCTCCCCCTCCACCGGAGGGGCCGAGGGTGAGGTTACGAGCGGAGCGAGCATAGCCGTTCAGAAATCGTAGTGACCTCATACCCACAAACGGAAGACCCTAGTTTTAGTAGGTTCGAGGAGGGCATTTTAAGCAAGGACGACGGTCCGTAAGCAAAGGTTACGGCTGGCGTTTTTTTTAACATTTCTTTTCCTTGAAACTTCCTTTGCACCTGCGGCCGCGCCCAAACAGTACCTCGTTTTTACATTATGCTCTTGCGGTGTTCAGGATTCTTGTTGACTTAGGGTCATAAGAATCGCGCAGTGGTTCAAATGACCCTAAGTCAACAAGAATCCTGAACAATAACCCGTACCTTTGCGGCTCAATTCAAAAGAACCGAATATGTCAGCAGTCGCGACCGCTACCAACTACAAAGTAAAAGACATTAACCTTGCCGCCTGGGGCCGTAAGGAAATTCGCC
>CAYPIM010000365.1:0-3501 GCA_964410795.1 uncultured Lewinella sp.
ACAACTACTTGAAGTAAACAAACATGAGTCGTCCCGAGCACGAAGTACAGCGCAGTTAATTTTGGCCCGCTTCGAGCGTTCGGGATGACTCATGTTTCTACATTAGCGGCCCTGGTAATTACCCTGACTACTACGATAAATTACTGTCGGAGGAGGTCTTGGAGGCGCCAGTGCGCAGGTGCAAGGGACGCTATCAAAACCGTTGCCTGAGAAAATCGACCGCTCCCTGACAATTCTCCCGTTCTCGCTAAAAATTCCGTATTCTTAACCAAAACGAGTGTAGCTTTGTAGCATAGAATAACACAACGTTTTGAACAGCTTTTTTTATTGAGAGACATTTTGAACAGCAATATTACCGGAGCAGGCGAATTGGCCTGCTCCGGTTTTTTAGTTTAAAAGCAATATCTTAGTTGCTTAAGAAGAGCTCTCATGCAAAAGAAAAGTATCCTGATCGTCGAAGACGAGCCCATCATCGCAGCTGACCTTCAAGACCGGTTAATAGACCTTGGTTACAACGTACTGGCAAGTGTTGACACCGGAGAAGCAGCACTGCTTAAAGTTCGTCAACAGCTTCCGGACCTTGTTTTACTGGACGTTCAACTTGCAGGAAAACTTAATGGAGTAGATACAGCCCTCCTTCTTCGGGAAACGACCAATGTTCCGTTGATATTTCTAACGAGTAACTCCGATGATGCAACCTTTCGCCGGGCCCGCCAGGCGCAGCCCCGCGCCTTTATTTCAAAGCCGTTCCGGGGTAGGGATCTCGATCATGCCATCGAACTTGCGATCGGAAGGCCTGCCGACAATAACCTCTACGGCTCCCAACCCGGAACTTCAACGCGAGAAGATTCAACACAGGTAACTCAGGATCGACTTTTCATCAAAGTAAAGGAACGCTTAATCAGGCTCATGCTGACGGATATACTCTACCTTGAGGCCGATGATTACTACTGTAAGGTCTATACTGAAGATCGTGATTACCTAGCAACTAAAACACTGAAAAAGCTTAGCGCTCAGCTGCCACCTGATGCCCCTTTTTTCCGTTGTCACCGTTCCTACGTGGTCAACCTCAACAGAATTACAGAGATCGGAGACCTCTGGGTTTACCTGGATAAAAGGAAGGTTCCCCTAAGTCGGTCAAAGCGTGCTGAGATCCTTCACCTGGTAAATAAACTGTAAGCCTTAGAGCGTGTCTCCTCTACCGGTCGAAAAGGATCTCTATTCCATAACCTTTCCCTTTAAGGATCCTTAACTCTCCCTTCAATTTTTTGGCCAACAACCCAACGAGACTAGCCCCAAAAGACGTACTGTCAGCACGCTTTTCTGCCGCCGCCGCTCCTACCCCATTATCATTTACTTCCAACCGTAACTGGTTTTCTTCCTGGCGAAGATAAACCCCAATCGTTCCTTCCCGGCCGTTGGGGAAAGCATATTTCAGCGAATTCGTGACCAGTTCGTTGATAATCAGCCCTAGAGGAATCGCGCGATCTACTTCCAGACGCAGGTCTTCAATATCGTAAAAGATTTCTACCTGTTCTTCCAATCGGTAAGCATCCAATAAGGTTTCTCCCAAGTCTTCAAGATAGTCTGGCATATGAACAGAAGTCACCTCTTCACCCTGGTAAAGTTTGTTGTGAATCAACCCCATCGCACTTACTCGATTTTGGCTTTCCAACAAAGCCTCACGCCCTTTATCGTCACCTGAATCCAGACCGCGTCGTTGTATCTGTAGCAAGCTGGAAACAACCTGAAGGTTGTTCTTAACCCGGTGATGAATTTCCCCGATCAAAACTTCCTTGTCCATCACCAATTGTTCGTTCTCGGCGTTACGCTTTTTTAAGCGTTCGCTTAAATAGAAAAAGCCAAAGCCCGTAAAGAGTGCAATTACGAGACAACCTACCAAAAGGTAAAATTGGATATTCCGGAGGGATAGTTCTTTCTCTTGCTTCAGAATTTTGTCCGCCTTTTCCTGCGCTCGGTATTTTTCCTCAAGCTCAAGGAGGTTTCTGATGTTCTCCGCCGCCTGCAATGAATCTTGCTGTACATCCATGAGCTCTCTGTAAAAGGAGACCGTATCATACTGAGCCTGGTCCAGGCCTACTGTTTGCATGGCCTGGTAAGACCTCTTCAGTTCAAGTGGATTATTTGAAGTTTCTTTGATTATCCCAATCGCCTCCAGCATCAAATCCCGAGATTCTTCGTGCCGGCCAATCCGCTGCAGCAATATGCTTCTACTGGCCATCCACCAGGTGAATTGTTGTTCACCTTCCAAATCCTTTAGTACCTCATAATCTTTGAGAGCTTCAGAATAATTGCCCAGGGCGGTATTCGCTTCCGCTCGCGCGTTCAGTATATTTCCAAATTCATACTCAAGGTCTTTTTCTTTTGCAACCTTAAGGGCTTCCTCAGCAAAAGCCAAGCCCTTTTCAGGATAACCTAAAAAAGTAAGATTGCTAGATGCCGAATGAAGAGAAGTGACAAGAATATCTACGTATTCGCTTTTGCGTGAGAGTAACAGGGCAATGGAATCGTATTTCAATGTCAGTTCATAATCCCCTAAGCTTGAACTTATCAGGGATAAGATCTGGTACGTACCTGCTTCGTAATAAAAATTTCCAGACGCATGATACTCTTTCACCTTAGCTGAAGCTAATTCAGCAGATTCTTGAGTCCGTCCCCCTGCCATCAACAGTTGCATCTTGATGCTATAGCACTCCGAAAGAAGAAAGTCTTTTTTACTGATACGTGCGTACTTAATACCTTCTTCAATGTTTACCAGACCTTTTGCTGTTTCCCCAGTATTTAGATCGTACACACTCCGGTTTAGGTAAATTGTCGATAAGCTCCAAAAATCGTTCTGCTTGTGGGCTGTCGCCAAAACTTTTTCGAACAACGTATCGGAAACTATATCCCCCCGGTTTACCATCTCCAAAATGAGGTCACTTAGCTTTTCTACCTGTGAGGTATCCTGAGTATTCGTCAACAGCGTATCAATCCGCTCCATTAGCGATTGCCCGCAAAGCGACGCCATAAGTGGCAAGCAAAACATCAATATGACAAGAAAGAGACGGCGCATTGAACAACATGAAAGTGTCAGAAATATAGTACTGATTATTCGTAATAGGATACTCGTGAGAAAGAGCCTTACCCGTCAAACAAAATTTCTACTCCATAGCCCTTACCCTTTAAGACTTGAAGTTCACCATTCAACTTCTGGGTGAGCAGCCCTATCAGGTTACGGCCAAAAGACGTGCTATCTGCACGTTTTTCTGCCTCAGCAGCTCCAACTCCATCATCACTTACCCTAAGACATAGACATTTTTCTTTTTGGTGGAGAGAAATTTCTATGGTTCCTTCCCGGCCGTTAGGGAAAGCATACTTTAGTGAATTCGTGATCAGCTCATTGATGATCAAACCCAGCGGAATTGCACTGTCTACATCAAGATGAATATCCTCAACGTCATAGAAAACCTCTACCTGTTCCTCTAACCGATAGGCATC
>CAYPIM010000366.1:0-3433 GCA_964410795.1 uncultured Lewinella sp.
CTCAACGCCCTGGCCACCACCAGTTTGGTGGATATTTACCGCCGTAGTCTCGTACGGAATAAGGAAGACCAGCACTACTTTACCGCCAGCAAGGCCCTCACGATCATGTGGGGTTGCGTGGCGCTTGGCTTCGCCATGATCGCCAATTTGTTCGATAACCTGATTCAGGCCGTCAACATCATCGGGTCGTTGTTTTACGGCGTGATCCTGGGGGTTTTTGTAGTGGCTTTCTTCTTCAAAAGCGTAGGCGGGCGGGCCGTTTTCCTGGCTGCGCTTGTGGCTGAAGCGTGCGTGATAGCTACGTTTGTGGCTACTTCCTATGGCTACATTGATTTGGCCTACTTGTGGCTTAACCTGATTGGCTGTGTGCTTACGGTGGTGCTGGCGCTCGCGATTGAGGCCGGTGCGCCGGAGGTCAAGGAAGAGCTTACTTTATAGGGCGCGGCCGCTGGTGCAATGGTTGACTATTTAGAGGTCAGTCGTTGTACGGGTCCATAAGTCCGCCCTGGTAGTAGGTTCTCTTACGCCAAAATTGGCCGGGGTTGATGCGTGCCGACACCTGATTACTAAATGCTACCAGTTCTTCCTCGCTTTCTAAGACCGGCTCGTAAGTTAGTTTTGCCCTTATACTCGTGCTAAAGGCACCATCATAAGCCGGCGTTCCAAAGGTCCATGCACTGCCGGAAGGTAGCCCCAGCGTATGGTAGCTATGCCCACACCAGCTTTGGCCCAGATACTGGATGTCTTGCCATCGACCAGCGACATCCCGAGCTTGCAAAATCATGCCTATTACCCCATCTTGTGCAGGAAACCAAAGGGTATCTGGCGTTAAGTTCGCTACATTGATACTGAGTTCGCCACCTACTATCCCGGCTTTGAGGGTAAGCTCGTGTGAGGATAACTGATGTGTTCCCCAGGGTACCGTTCGGTAAAAATTATAGAGAGACAGGTCACGGCCCTCAGTATCTTCTAACGGTTCACAAGCAGCGAATGTAGCTCTTTCATAAAAATCTATGTTTCGTCTCCCAGCGTAAGGCTCCTTAGCTGACTGCCATATCAAATCGCCATCGCGGTCAAGAAATACCCTTTGCCCATCAATCTCTGTGGTCAGCAAGTCTGTCTCATCGACTTTAGAGATTTTCGCGGCATATTGTGGCGCTATCAGTTTTTCTCTGATAAGGTCGTACCAGCCGTGAATGTAACCATAGGGGTCGCCATCGTTATTATTTGTTTCACGCTTAAGAAATAGCAAATCACCCGACCTTTCAATTTTAACCCCGGGGCCAAATTCAGGTAGTCTGGTAAGGTTTAAATCCCAATCCAGACGGTACCAATATCTTCCTCTCTTTAGTATAGCTACTCCGTCCTCAAAAATCCCTCGATCAAATCCATAACTATCGAAGCCATCAACCGCCAAAAATGAAGTGTCAATTAATTTTTGACCAGTTTCATCGATCAACCAGTAGCGATGATTGTAATCATAAACGAAGGCTCGTCCATCAGTAAAAGAACTTACGTGCTCCCATTCCGGATTATCAACAATCTCTTCGCCATCTGCCGATACCAGCCCTCCATGGCTAAGTCGATCATTACTGCTCCAGCTTCTAAGTGTTGACCAATCCACTTCATGTATCACTATTGGGAATACGCCTTTCCGGGACGCACATCTCCCTTCAACGGGTCTCCAAGCGTACCCATTGTATTTGGTTGTTATTCTACCATCGGGGCCTACAATTGCGGAAGGTTCGTCGGTATCTTTCTGCCAGTCTCCAGGATAAACCAACTGAAAATAACCATTTCCTTTTGGCTCTAAACTTCTTAATCTTTGATAAGGTCGTTTAATTTGTCCGCTCGTATCAATTACCGCATAGCGGTAAGTCCGATCCTCTCTGTCCCTTTCAAAAACAGTCGCAGCAGCAAGGCCTAGTTCGTCAAAAAGAAGGTGCCCGCTCAATATGGTATCTACCAAAAGTTTTCCCATCCGGTTGATCAGACCATACTTCCCCCCCTTGCTTTCTACCGATGCGTAAGAATGCCCGTTAAATGGGAATACTTCAGCGTGCTCGTTTACGAATATAGCGCAACCTTGTTGATCAATCGTTTGCTGCTTCCCTTCACTCCAAACGCGTGCAAGCCCATTCCGAAAAGGTTCAGCGAACTCATACGCTGGCGGAAGTACGTAATCTCCGTTCAGATCGATATATCCATATAGTCCAGTTTCTCTAACCGGGGTAAGGCCATTGGCAAAAATATCAGCAGCATGAAATCTTGCTGGAATTGCTAACTCGCCTCGGTCGTTTATGAAGCCAATTTGTCCGTCAATTCGTACGGGTATTCTTATCACTTCGGATTCTGCATTTAGCGTTGTTGCCTGAAATAAGAACAGAAAAGTGAATAGGTATATCATTGTGAGGTATAATGGGATTAGAAAGTACTTGCTAACCCTAACGATTACGTCTACTTGATATGCAGATTGTACCGCTTTTTAATATTTCCCATTCAGGCGCAGCCGCAGGTGCAAAGAGAAACTTTTCAAAAGGCAATGACGGTTACCCTAACCTATGGCTAAGTCTAAAAAACATCCGACAACTTGCCCTTGCTGCAACACCCAACGAACCCGAAAGGAAGTCCGGACGGCTGCTAAACAGGTAGAAACCCTAGATCGCACGTTGTACAGCTATTATTCCGATCTTAACATAGCCCCGTACAACAACTTAGCCTTCGAAGACCTAAGATGGGCCTGTGACAACTGTCTTGAATCCGGTAAGGCGGTGACTGCCAATCCTGAACCGCAGGTATACAGCTATCAACCCCATTTTGCCTACTGGAGTACCGAACACTCCTGCAGAAATTGTGACTGCAATTTCCTGTTTCAGGTTACTGAGCAGCGGTACTGGTATGAGTCGCTCAAGTTTAACCTCAACTCCGTACCAGTTAATTGTCCGGAATGTCGTAAAACCGTTCGCCACCACAAGATCCTGAACCAAGAATTAAGTGATTTACTTCGAAGCGGAGAAAAGGTTCTGAAGAAAGAACAATTGATAAGAATCGTAGAAATATACGAACTCTGGGGTAAGCAAGAAAAGGCTAAGTACTTCTCCGGCATCCTAAAACGGAAAAACAAGTAAAACTGCTGCGGAAACCTTCGTTATCCGGAGGCGCAATTAGATCATATTCAAACCTCCGTTACTTTCTTCGAACGGGTGGGGCTTGCCCCTACCCGCCCCTCACTGAAGACGCTTTAAATCGTTCGCTTAGCGAACGCTTCGGGATACATTGCCGTAGGGGCGGAGGCAAGCCCCGCCCCTACGAATCTAACCCCGTAAGCGAAACTTAGAAAACGATCAGTAACTACCAACTACTTGGCGACCGACTACATTACCTTCGCCCCATGAACCGCTTATACCCCGCTCACCTGGAAGCCGTAGCCGAA
>CAYPIM010000367.1:0-3410 GCA_964410795.1 uncultured Lewinella sp.
GGCGGCACCGAAGAGAAGGTCGTCCTGCGTGAAGAATTCCCCCTGGAGAAAGCCCGGGAAACCCTGAAAGACGAAACCATCGCTGTGATTGGCTACGGTGTACAAGGCCCCGGCCAGAGTATGAACCTGCGCGACAACGGCTTCAACGTTATCATTGGCCAGCGTAAAGGTGGTGCTAGTTGGGACAAAGCCGTTGCCGACGGCTGGGTACCCGGAGAAACCCTCTTCCCCATCGAAGAAGCCGCAGAGCGCGGCACCATCATTCAGTACCTGCTCTCTGACGCGGCCCAGATTGAAGTTTGGCCCACCCTGAAGAAGTACCTCTCCCCCGGTAAGGCACTGTATTTTAGCCACGGTTTTGGCATTACCTACAACGAGCGCACCGGCATCATTGCCCCCGAAGGTGTAGACGTGATTCTGGTTGCCCCCAAAGGCTCCGGTACTTCCCTGCGTCGGATGTTCCTGGCGGGGCGTGGACTCAACTCCAGCTACGCCATCGCGCAGGACGCTACCGGCCGTGCTTACGAGCGCGTTATTGCCCTCGGCATCGGCGTTGGCTCTGGCTACCTCTTTGAAACCGACTTCCAGCGCGAAGTATACTCCGACCTTACCGGCGAGCGCGGCACCCTGATGGGCTGCATCCAGGGCATTTTCGAAGCCCAGTACAGCGTTCTCCGCGAAAACGGCCACTCCCCTTCCGAGGCCTTCAACGAAACGGTCGAAGAACTCACCCAGAGCCTCATGCCCCTCGTAGCTGAAAACGGTATGGACTGGATGTACGCCAACTGCTCCACCACCGCCCAGCGCGGAGCGCTGGACTGGAAAGACAAGTTCCGCGATGCTACCCGCCCCGTCTTCGAAGAACTCTACAAGAGCGTCGCCTCCGGCGAAGAAGCACAACGCAGCATCGACTCTAACAGCCAGGACGACTACCGCGTCAAGCTAGAAGCCGAACTCAAGGAACTCCACGACTCCGAGATGTGGCAGGCCGGACGTACCGTACGTGGCCTCCGTCCGGAGAATAATTAACAGGTTGCAGGTTGCAGGTTGCAGGTTGCAGGTTGTAAGGTTTGCAATCGCTACTACCAATTCGCCACATGATAAAATAATGACGCCAGCAATGCTACCACTGCTTTGCTGGCGTCGTCCATTAGCCAACCGATAACTGACAACCGCCAACTGACAACTGACAACCGTCCCTCCCTTATGCCTGCCAATCTAATCACCGTCCAGGAAGTAATGCAAGCTCGTCGGCGCCTCCGCAACGTCGCCCTGCACACGCCCCTACAGCCCAGTCTTCGCCTAAGCGAGCGCTACGGTGCGAACGTATACCTGAAGCGGGAAGACCTCCAGGCCGTACGCAGTTATAAGATCCGGGGAGCGTACAATAAGATGACCCAGCTCTCCGACGAGCAGAAGCAACGTGGTATAGTTTGCGCCAGTGCGGGAAACCATTCACAGGGTGTAGCACTTGCTTGTGCACTGATGAAGGTAAAAGGGGTGATTTATATGCCCGCCGTAACGCCCTTACAAAAAGTAAATAAGGTCCGCTCTTTCGGCAAGGAATTCGTGGAAGTTGTGCTCAAAGGAGACACCTTCGATGATGCCTTCGCCGAGTCCATGAAAGCGATGGAAGAACAGGGCCTCACCTACGTCCACCCTTTCGATGACCCGGACACGATTGCCGGACAAGGCACCGTTGGCCTGGAGATCATGGATGATATTGACGGCACTCCCGATTTCCTCCTGATGGCCGTCGGCGGCGGTGGGCTGTGCGCAGGCGTAGGCAGCGTCTTCAAGCACCTCAGCCCGGACACCCAGATCTACGGTGTGGAGCCCGAAGGCGCTCCGGCCATGCACGATAGCATTGCCGCCGGAGAGATCGTAACGCTGGATAAGATAGACAGCTTCGTCGATGGCGCCGCAGTGCGGCGCGTTGGCGAACACAACTTCCCCATCGTCCGGCAGGTCACCAAAGAAATCCTGCTCGTTCCGGAAGGCAAGGTCTGCGAAGTGATGTTGGAGCTCTACAATGAAGACGGACTCGTAGCCGAGCCCGCAGGTTGTCTTTCCGTTGCTGCCCTGGACCAACTTGCCGCCCAACAGGACCTGACGGGCAAAACCATCGTCTGCGTTATCGGCGGCGGCAACAACGACATTACCCGCACGGCAGAAATCCAGGAACGGGCCCTGCTTTATACTGGCTTGAAACACTACTTCATTGTCCAGTTTCCACAGCGCGCCGGTGCCCTGCGCGACTTTCTGAACATCCTTGGCCCCGACGACGACATCACCCACTTCGAGTATACCAAGAAGCATAACCGGGCCTCTGGCCCGGCGCTCGTCGGTATCCAGCTTGGAAACCAGGGAGATTTTGAAGCGCTACTGGGTAGGTTTCGGGACGGAGGCATTCAATTTGAACACGTTAACGGAAGGGCCTTGCTGTTTGAAATGATTGTGTAGTTAAGGAGGCATCTACACTAAGAGTATACAATTACTTCTCCGTCTCTTTTAGCAAGTCTATTTCTATATTTGCTAAAAAAGCAATGCATCGTAAACTCTTCATTTTTTTAGCGCTTTTAATGCTTGGCTACAGTGTTATCGCGCAAACAAGCCCGGTTTACACGTATGAGGGAAAGAAATTCAGGCCTGGAGATCAAATCATGATTCAAATCAGGGCAGGCACCTTTAAGCCCGCTGATACGGGCCATGCCAATAGAATAGAAGGGAGCAAAGGCAAGAAGGGAGAGTTGATCAGAGTAGACCACGATGTTGCTACGATCAAATGGAATGCACAAACCTGGGATGAGCGTGGGACAAAAAAACAAATCAAACTTCCTTCTTTCGTTTCTACCATGCACCTTGGTTACATAAAGGTGCTTTCTTCCAAAAAGCTCTCCAAAGCAAAGCTTGCTGAATACGAGAATTATGAGAAGTATTCAGACGAAGAGGCTAAAAAAGTAATTAAAGCAGCAGAAGATCTAATCGCTAAGTATGGCGATAGGTATATCTACAGAGGGCCCGAAGAGGAAAAGGAAGTGACGCCAACGAATTCGGAAAAAGTAAAAACTGACGTTGCCGTAGTTGAAGAAGTTAAAGAAAAAGAAATCGCGCCGCCACCGCCGCCGCCAGTGGTGGAAGAAATTCCTGCACCACCGGAGCCGGAGGTCCAGGAGGTCAAGACTGAGGAAAGTAAATTAATCGCTAATGCCCCTATTCTCATCGGCAGTCTCGTGGGAATTTTGATCACCTTTCTTCTCATCAGATTAAGTAAAAGCAGTTTTAAATCCTGAGTTTTTTCAACGTGGAAGATTGAAATAAAAGGCTGAAATCATATCACTAAATTGGGACGCGTTTAATGGGCAACGTGTGCCTTATAAGTGCCTTTTTCGGGCGCGATCGCAGGTGCA
>CAYPIM010000368.1:0-3312 GCA_964410795.1 uncultured Lewinella sp.
CCCTCTCCCACACGTCTCGCCTGAGGCTCGACGGAGAGGGAGCCAAGAATGTCCCAGCAGTGTGAATTTATCACACTATCAATCTATCACATCTATCACACTATCACCACGAAGTAGCAGCGAAGCTAATCTAAGCCCTGTGCGGTAGCCCTATCAATCTATCACCTCTATCACACTATCAATCTAACTAAATGTCCCAGCCAGTAATCCAAATTCACGACCTAACGAAGACCTACGTAATGGGCCAGACGAAAGTCCACGCCCTGCGTGGCATTGAGCTGCTCATCAACCCTAACGAGTACGTTGCCCTTATGGGGCCTTCTGGTTCCGGTAAATCAACCCTTATGAACCTGCTTGGTTGTCTTGATACGCCTACCGCCGGACACTATGCGCTGGACGGTAAGGACGTTTCAAGAATGGACGATACCGAGCTGGCTAACATTCGTAACGAGAAGATCGGCTTCGTCTTCCAGACCTTTAACTTGCTGCCCCGCCAGACCACCCTGGAGAACGTTGCCCTGCCCCTGGTTTATGCTGGTGTAAGCCGCAAAGAGCGCGAAGCCCGTGCCCACGAAGTACTTGCTTCCGTTGGTCTGGGGGATCGGACGGATCACCGCCCCAACGAACTCTCCGGTGGTCAGCGTCAGCGTGTTGCCATTGCCCGGGCCTTGGTCAACAATCCTAAAATCATCCTGGCGGATGAGCCTACGGGTAACCTGGACACCAAGACAAGTATCGAGATCATGGAAATCTTCGAGAAGATCCAGGATGCGGGCAATACCGTCATCGTGGTCACCCACGAGCCAGACATTGCGGAACACGCTCACCGGATCGTACGCCTCCGTGATGGCTACGTAGAGAGCGACGTCCGCAACGCGGAAATCCGTAAGGCCAGTGACCCCGATCACCGCTACAAGCAGGGCCTAAGTCTTTAGTGGACCTCGAAAAACCAAGACTGGCCCGCCTTACTGCGCTGCTTACTCAATTGCAATCCGGCAAGCTGGTAACCGCACGGGCAATGGCCGAGCGCCACGGCGTGAGCCTTCGGACCATTTATCGGGATATCCGCACGCTTGAGCGCTCGGGAGTTCCGATTGTAACCGAGGAAGGCAAAGGCTACTCTTTGGTCGAAGGTTTTCGGTTGCCCCCCGTAATGTTTACGGAAGCGGAGGCCAATGCACTTATTACGGCGGAGAATTTACTGGCGGTAAATAAGGACAATTCTTTAACGACCGCTTACCGCGCCGCAATAACCAAAATCAAGGCCGTCCTTCCCGCTGCCGCACTTAAGCGAAGCCAGCTGCTTGCGGACCGGCTGTTAACGCGAGACAATCCTGGCGGAAAAACCACCAGTGATCTGCTCATTCGCTTCCAGACGGCCATCACGAACCGCCGGCTCGTAAGCATAGATTACAACAGTTATGCCGATCAACTAACCGAACGTAAAATAGAGCCGTTCGCCCTTTACACGACGGAAGGGAACTGGATCGGCATTGCTTTTTGCCGCCTGCGCAACGATTTTCGCGCCTTTCGGCTAGACCGTATTGCCGCGTTTAGGGAACAAAATCAAGTTTTCGAAGTCCACGACATGACGCTCGAATCGTATTTCGAGGCCGCTCGCCAAAAATACATTTCGACCCTTGACACACCCTTGTCACAGGCTGCCACCACTTTTGCATTGTCACCAAAACAAATGACCATGGAAAAGCTCACCGTAGCCCCTTTTAAACTAATCGGCATCACCGTCAGAACCTCTAATGCCGACCCTGAGCAAACCGCCAAAGACATCGGAGGTTTGTGGCAGCGCCTGCTGGCAGAACAACTCATCGCTCAGATCCCCAACAAAGTAGACACCACGGTGTACTCGGCGTATACGGACTTCGAGTCAGACCATACCGGCGCCTACACTACCCTGCTGGGTTGCCGGGTTTCCTCCATTGATCAGGTTCCCGAAGGGATGCAGGCCATTGAAGTAAATGGTGGAAGCTACCAAAAGACAATCTGTCGGGGAGATCTAGCAAAAGGCGTCGTGTACGGAGCCTGGGCAGCCATCTGGGAAATGGACCTGGGCCGCACCTTCACTACCGACTACGAAGTGTATGGCCCCAAAGCACTTAACCCGGCGGATGCGGAGGTGGAGATTTTTGTAGCCGTAGTATAGTAGCTTGGGCGAGAGCGCAGGTGCAAGGAAGGGTTTCCGAAGCATTGCTCTTTCAGAAAACTTGCTTTGCACCTGCGGCCGCGCCTAAGTAGTAGATAGTTGGTAGTGGGTAGGGCTGCCGAGTGCAAACCGCTATACATTGCTCCTACCCCCCCTCCCTAAATCCCTCCCCACGGGGGAGGGACTTGTTGAAAACGCTATGCGTTTTAGCGTAAAGATCGCTTAATCAGCCTCAATGTATAGCGGTTTGTAGCGAGTGTTATCGTGTGGACGCTCACCTTGTTCTTCTAAGACCCAAATAAATTACAATGATACAAGCCCTTAACAAAAGAATCAGTACCTACTCATTTCGGGGAAGGGTTCTTGCGGTGATTGCCATCGCCTTTGTCCTTTATATTCCTTATTCCCTCCCTTATTTAAAATCACCTGCCTCATTTGGCACCCAGCTCCTGAGCTGTACGCTACACATTTTTTTGTTCCGGCTAACGATTAAGCACCTTTACCCGTGGGCAGAACCTTCAGAAAAGTACAGGTCCATGCTGGCTGGAATTATCATTCTGGCCGTACTGATAAATCTCATTCCGTTTAGCCAGGGTTACACGCCCCACGACAATGGGTTTTTCAGTATGGAGGAAAAGTTGCCCCAGACCAATTTCGGCCTTCCCCACATCTATCTCAGAGTATTCCATCTTGCATCTGAAGACCTTAGAGAATACGAGCTACCGTCCATTCTATTCTATCCGGGTACGATCTTTTCAAATGCCTTTAAGCTTAGCCTGCTTACCGCTCTTTTCGTAAGGATGAGGTACTACTTTAAGGGCAAAGTCTTTTTGTGGATTCCGGAAAAGCAGGACCTTGAGAACTGAAGCCCCACTTGACCAGAACATAATGATTCATTCTGAATAGCAAACTCGCGCATAAGCAAAGTCGCACGAGCGAAGCGAGCATCCATTTGCGGAGCACTACCCACTACATTCTACCCACTACCCACTCCTTACCCATCGTAATTATCTTAGCTTTTACGCTAAGCCAGTTCTCACGCCTTTCGCATATTTGCAGCCCAATTAAATAATAAGATATGGCAATGCTGAATTTTGGCGGCACCGAAGAGAAGGTCGTCCTGCGTGAAGAATTCCCCCTGGAGAAAGCCC
>CAYPIM010000369.1:0-3295 GCA_964410795.1 uncultured Lewinella sp.
CGGGAATTATTCCCATGGAGATAGCAACTAAGCTTATTCCCCTTCTGGAGCAATTTGTGCCTGATTTAAGCGCTTGGCAGCAAGCCATCCCCTTATCGGGAAACGCTGCAGCTCCTTTGGTTAAGCAGCTCATTGCCACCATCAGTAAAGAAGATAGCGACGCTGCCAAGTACATCCACCTCGGTGCTACCAGCCAGGACATTGTGGATACCGCAACGATGTTGAAGCTGCAGGCTTTTGTGGAATGGTTAGAGATCGAAATAGAAAAGCTTGAAAAGTGTTTGCGGCAGCTTAGTACGGACCATCGGGCTACGCCCATGATTGGTCGTACACTCATGCAGCAAGCCCGCCCCATCACCTTTGGGCTCAAAACGGCTAA
Organism: uncultured Lewinella sp.; assembly: GCA_964410795.1. Classification (GTDB taxonomy): domain Bacteria; phylum Bacteroidota; class Bacteroidia; order Chitinophagales; family Saprospiraceae; genus Neolewinella. Next base: position 380 of record CAYPIM010000369.1, read on the forward strand.
CTGGCTAGCAAGCATCCAACAAGTGAGCCATCAATTGGCCAGTAGTAAGAATCAACTGCTTGTGATACAGCTAGGTGGAGCAGTAGGAAGTCAGAACCAATACCTCACCCCAGCTGTAAGCGCAGTCTTCGCCCAGCATACGGGGCTACAGGACGTCCCCGCCTGGCACACTACCCGTGTGCCAATAGCCTTATGGAGCAGTTGGTTAGGAACATTCACTGGCTGCTTAGGAAAAATTGCAGCGGATGTAATTTTGATGGCCCAAACGGAAGTCGGAGAAGTCGCGGAGCCCTATGAAGCGGGCCGTGGTACTTCTAGTACGATGCCGCATAAACGCAACCCCGTTTTAGCGACTGCGATTGCCGCCAATGCCCAGCGCGTTCCTTTTGTGGTGGCCGGTCTACTGGCCGCCATGCCACAAGCACACGAGCGGGCCGCAGGCCCGTGGCATACGGAATGGGAACCGCTCGACGAACTACTACAGCTAACCGCAGGAGCACTAAGCCGGACGAATGAAATGCTGGTGGGCTTAGAAGTCAATGAGCATAAAATGCTCGAAAATATTGGGTTGACCAAGGGCCTGGTTTTTGCCGAAACCGTTGCCTTATCCCTGGCGGCTCACCTCGGCAAATCCGAAAGTTATGAACTAGTGAAATTGGCTTGTCAGCAAGCACACACCGAAAACAGACACCTAAAGAAAGTGCTGGAAGGCATTGTACTACCAATAAGCCCAAAGGAACTTCTAGCTTGCTTTAAACCCGAAAATGCCATCGGACGGAGCATGGAAATCATCGACGAAATTCTAGGACGCTAATGAAGACTCACTATCAAATAGAGGGTACGCCCAACAGCCCGGTATTGGTATTTTCCAATTCATTGGGCACTGATCTTCGCATGTGGGATGCAGTTGTGCCTTTGTTATTGCCCTATTTCCGTATCGTCCGCTACGATACACGTGGGCATGGACAAAGCGAAGCGACGGCTGAACCATATTCCGTTGAGCAGCTGGGGCAAGATGTCATTAGCTTATTTGATGAGCTAGGGCTGGAAAAGGTCTATTTCTGTGGGTTATCGATGGGGGGGCAAATTGGCCAGTGGTTAGGCATAAATCACCCCAACCGTTTACATAAGTTGGTCCTTAGTAATACTGCAGCTCAAATAGGTAGTGACCAGGGTTGGAATGACCGCATAGCCCTAATCAAAGAACAGGGAATGGAAGTGATTTGGGGCGGCACTCAAAAAGTTTGGTTCAGAGATGGTTTCACCAAGGGCAACCCGGATAAATTGGCCGAGTGGGCGAAAATATTTGCAGCCAATAACGTCTTGGGCTACACCAATTGCTGTGCTGCCGTAAGGGATGCTGATTTCCAGGAGGACTTACAGCGGGTTTCCGTAGACACACTGGTTATCGCTGGGGAGGAAGACCCCGCCACCACCGTGGCCGATGCGGAATTTATGGTGGATAAAATCCCGAGTGCATCATTGGTTGTGCTGCCAGCGCGCCACATCCCAAGTATCGAACAGCCCACTGCCTTCGCCGAAGCACTGATCAACTTCCTGGTGGGAGAAAGCACCTTCGACCGTGGCATGCACGTACGGCGTACGGTGTTAGGCAACGCTCACGTAGATCGGGCCAATAAAAACAAGAATCCGTTCACGGCCGATTTCCAGTCCTTCATCAGCCACTACGCCTGGGGGGAGATATGGACACGGCCAGGTCTCAGCAAGCACAACCGCAGTTTGATTACGCTAGCGATGATGATTGCCCTTAACCGTAAGGAAGAATTCAAAATGCACGTTAAAGCCGCCTTGCACAACGGCGTAACGCTGGACGAAATAAAAGAAGTGATCCTGCAGTCCGGTATCTACTGCGGGTTGCCGGCCGCGAATGATGCCTATCATTCGGCCATGGAAGTTTTCAATGCATTAGAAATTACACCAACATGAATAAGATTAAGACTCAAGTAGGAATTATCGGGGCAGGCCCGGCGGGACTGTTCTTATCTAAAATTCTCCACAAGAACGGAATCGACAACGTTGTCCTTGAAAACAGAAGCCGCCACTACGTAGAAAACCGATTACGCGCTGGGCTCCTGGAGCAAAACACCGTGGAACTACTAGAAGAACTAGGGGTTTCCCACAATCTCACCTCCAAAGGTATTCCCCACCACGGCGTACTGCTGAGCTTCAATGGAGAGCGGGTGCACATACCTTTTGAAGAGTTGACGGGAGGCCGAAGAATCACCATTTATGGACAACGCTTTGTGGTCAGAGATTTGATTGCCAATCTGGTTGACAAAGAGAAAAAAGATATTCGCTTTGAGGCCACCGCTACCAAAATAGAGGGTATTGAAACAGAGGAGCAACCAGTCATTCACTTCACGCAAGATGGGGAGCCATATGAGTTACACTGTGACTACGTCGCGGCCTGTGATGGCTACCACGGGGTAGGACGCAAAACTCTGCCGGATCATACCTTCAAGACACACCGCATCGAATACCCCTTTAGCTGGCTGGGTATTCTAGCCGAGACACCTCCCTCTTCCGATGAATTAATCTATGCCTTCCACAAGAATGGCTTTGCGCTGTTAAGCTACCGCTCCCCTACCGTCAGCCGTCTGTACATTCAGGTGGACAACGACGACCACGTAGACAACTGGCCGGATGAGAAGCTGTGGGACGAGCTGGAATTACGCTTAGGAACACCTGGGTGGAAACTGAATCGCGGCCCCATCATTCAAAAAAGCATCACCCCCATGCGGTCCTACATGATTGACCACATGCAGCACGGTCGTTTGTTCATGGCCGGAGATGCGGCCCACATCGTACCGCCTACGGGAGGGAAAGGACTAAATCTGGCAGTAGCCGATGTTCGCTTACTCGGTAAAGCCTTTATCGATAAGTACGAAAATAATG
>CAYPIM010000370.1:0-3276 GCA_964410795.1 uncultured Lewinella sp.
GGCCGCAGGTGCAAAGAAGGTTTTAAAGTAATCCATAGGAAGCGAATTTAAAGCAATCTACCGCACTACTGACCGTAACGAATAAGGCGGAGTAGCCATAAAGGGACGATTACCAACTATACCTACATTATGCGTTTGTCTATACTGCTATTATTCCTCTTTATGCCATTGGCTTCCGGCTACGCCCAGATCACCATTGGCCTCAAGGGCGGTGGCACCATTGCTACGGTCAACGAAACCCCTACCCTGGCCAATATCACCAATACCGACAATATTAGCGCGTTAACGGGGGGAGTGTTCTTTGAGTTCGGCGAAGGCTTCGCCGCTTTCCGCCCAGAAGTGCTGCTCCAGCAGCGGGGCTATGAATATACGTTGGCGGACATCGACTCTACCTTTCTGGAGCAGTTCAACTACCTCGATATTCCGATCACCCTTCGCTTGCGGTTGGGCAAACCAAAATTTCGTTTATATCTGGAAGGAGGAGCAAGCCTTGGTTTCGTCCTCGACGGTATCCGCCGGGCCAGTGCCGACGGCAACAGCGTGGAAACCGACCTACTCACCAACGGACTCTCGGGCCAAACCGCAGGCGAAAGCCGTGGTTACGATGTGATGGGCATCATTGGTGGAGGCCTGGAACTCAAACTCGGGCCGGGGCGCCTCAGCATCGGTGGTCGCTATAATGTCGACCTAAACGATCTGTACGACTTTAAAGACCAGAGCGCACCTCCGGATTGGCAAGAGGTCAAGTGGCGTAGCTTTGACTTTACGGTAGGCTACGGTCTTACGCTGGATTTTTTATAGTAAACCTAAAACGCTACCCCCGTCGAAACTGCCCTGGCGTCTTCCCATTGATCTTTTTAAAAAGCCTAGAAAAATGGGCGGGGTCTTTGAACCCCAAAAAGTAGGCAATCTCAGCTACGGAGTAACTTGTACCGTGGAGGTATTTGCGAGCTTCCTCCATTAAATAACTATGTGCTACCCGCAAGGCCGTTTGGCCGGTAACAGCCTTACAAATGCGGTTGAGGTGCACACTAGTCATCCCTAGTTGCTGGGCATAGTCATTGATGGTTCGGCCCTCATGCCCTTGTTGTTTCAAAAGTGCTTTGTAGGCCTTAAAGTGTTGCAGCATTCGGCCACCTGTCCTTGTAGGGAGTAGGGAGGCATTGGCATTGGCTTGGCATAAAGAAATCAGTAGCAATTGGAAAAGAAGCGGTACGGTTATTTGCGAATCATCAGTAGTTGTCTGTAGTGCCCGGATAATCTTCCCCTTCCATTCCAACACCTCACTGAAAATAGTGAGCGCTTGTGTAAAATTAAAGTACTGCAACTCTTCCATTGGACCAACGATGCTTACTACTCGCTGCACCCATTCATCAAAGAGTGCGGCCGAAACCGTAAAGACCTCCCCTTGCACCTCTGTTTGAAATGCAAAGCCATGAAGCGTATTGCTAGGTATAAATACCACACAGGGGGATTCGATCTTGATGCGTTTACCCGTAGACAAGAGTAGGCCGCCACCGGTAGTAATTAAGAATAGCTGCACTAAGTCAGAATGAAGATGCTCGCTTATTTCATAGTCGTAGAGCTGGGTACGAGACTGTAAAGGTTCGTAATGAACGGCAAGCCCTGCAAACGGTGCTTCCTGGTCTCCGAACAATCCTCTAAAATTTGTCAAGCCCGTAGTAGCCATGTTTCAAATATACTCCTAAATCAATGATAATAAGTTCAAAATTTTCTAAAATGTTCTTTTTATACATTCATTGGTACAATATTGACAATCACCTGCTACTAGCTTCACTTAACTTTGCATCAGATAATAATTAAGCTATTTAGTCGAAAAGAATCATGAGTAAAGAAGCTATCCGCCCCGTTGACTGGGAGGTGCACCCACCACGGTTGTATCCCGAGTATAAATCCACGATTTTACGTGCTCCTACTCATCCGCCATTACTAACTAAGAAAAGCTTTGCCGAACTCAGTGGTCCTGCTTTTGGCGAATTCAAGGTTAACCCTTTAGATAATGACCTGACCAGGAACGCGATCAAGAACGGCGAGCCCATCGGCGAGCGCATCGTTGTCCACGGTACCGTGATGGATGAGTTTGGCCGGCCCATTCCCCATGCACTTATTGAAATCTGGCAGGCAAATGCTACTGGCCGCTACATCCATAAAGTAGATCAACACAATGCTCCACTAGACCCCAATTTTCAGGGAGCAGGCCGCTGCATTACGGATAAGGATGGCAACTACAAATTCTACACCATCAAACCTGGTGCTTACCCCTGGGGCAATCACCATAATGCCTGGCGGCCACAGCATATTCACTTTTCCCTTTTCGGAGCAAATATTACCAGCAGGCTGGTCACGCAGATGTATTTTCCAGGTGACCCACTCCTACAGCATGATCCCATCTTCTTAGGGGTTCCTGAACAAGGAAGAAAACTTCTGGTCTCGGAGTTCAGTATGGAGCTGACAGAGCCAGCTTTCGCGCTGGGCTATCGCTTCGACATTGTCTTAAGAGGCTATCAGGAAACACCATTTGAAAATCGTTAGTAATGCAGATGAAACGTCAGACTCCCTCACAAACAGTTGGTCCATTTTTCGCTTACAGCTTGACCCCAGATCAGTATGCCTACGAGTTTTCCACCTGGGTTGATGGGGACATGACGGAGGATTTGCTGGACGATCGCCTCATTTCCATCGTCGGCCAGGTCTTTGACGGCGAAGGAAATCCCGTCGATGATGCCATCGTAGAAATTTGGCAGCCAAGCGGGGAAACGTCCTACTTTGGGCGTTACGGTACCGGTACCGACCCGCAGAATCGCTTCTTTTTCCGGACCTTGAAGCCAACATCAGTAAATGACCAAGCTCCCTTCTTGTCCGTAATACTATTCATGCGGGGTCAACTTATTCACTCCTACACCAGGATTTACTTCTCGGATGAGGAGGCTGGCAATGCTAAGGATGAGTTGTTGTTGCAAGTTCCCGAAGGTCGTCGATCAACGCTAATTGCGCAAAAGCAGCACAATGGTCTTTATCGGTTTGATATCCATATGCAGGGCGAGCAGGAAACCGTTTTTCTAGACATCTAGCTTAAAGCCCCATGCGATTGTACCAAGCACTTTTCTACGACGAACAAATCGGTAAGCTGTGTTCTGCTGAGCACTTTGCCAAGCTATTGGTGTCCGTAGAAGTGGCGTTGGTAAAAGCGCAGGGAGAAGCGGGAATTATTCCCATGGAGATAGCAACTAAGCTTATTCCCCTTCTGGAGCAATT
>CAYPIM010000371.1:0-3245 GCA_964410795.1 uncultured Lewinella sp.
TACCCACTACCCACTACCCACTACCCACTACCCACTATGTATTTAATCACCGGAGCCGCAGGCTTCATCGCTAGTGCCTTAGTCGCCCACCTCAACGCCGCCGGCGTCGAAGATCTGATACTGGTTGATGATTTTCAACGCTACCCCGCAAAGAAGCCCAACCTTGTTGGCAAAAAATACCAACTGAAGGTTGAGCGCGACCAACTTTTTGACCGTTGGGATGCAGAAGGCTGGCTGCTGGAAGGTGTGTATCATCTGGGGGCTCGCACGGACACCACGGAGCCGGACAAGGACCTCTTCGACCGGCTGAACCTCAATTACTCCAAGGAAGTCTGGAACCGTTGTACTTCCTTCCGAATTCCACTCGTGTACGCGAGTAGCGGAGCCACCTATGGCCTGGGAGAGCATGGCTATAAAGACGAAGACCAGTTGGCTGAAATTCTACAACCGTTAAACGAATACGGGCGCAGCAAAAACGATTTTGACCGCTGGGTGCTTGGCCGCCAGGATACTCCACCTAACTATTACGGCCTAAAGTTTTTCAACGTTTACGGCCCGAACGAAAATCACAAAGGCCGAATGGCGAGTGTCATTTGGCACACCTTCAATCAAGTACAGAAAACCGGAGCTATGAAGTTGTTCCGAAGCCACAACTCAGCGTACGCCGACGGGCACCAGCGCCGTGATTTTATCTACGTAAAGGACCTCGTAGCCGTGAATCACTGGCTGATGGATAATCTCCCCAAACCCAGCGGACTTTATAACCTGGGTACCGGACAAAGCAGAACATTTCTTGATTTGGCAACCGCAACATTTATTGCCATGGGCCGAGAGCCCGCTATCTCCTTCATTGATACTCCCGCTGATATCCGGGATAAATATCAGTATTTTACCGAAGCGGAAATGGGTAAATTGCGCACTGCTGGCTACAACAAAACCTTCTACACGCTCGAAGAAGGCGTAGAAGACTACGTGAAAAACTACCTGCTCGCCGGAGCCGTTTGGTAACACGCGGTAGCTCTATCATTCTATCAATCTACGGCACTATCAATCTATAATATGAAAGCTAACCGCACACTAACCCTTGGCGAATTCCTGATCGACCGACCAGAAGAATTTGAATATGATAATGCTGAACTTGGCCAGCTACTCAACGCTATTCGCCTGGCTGGAAAGGTAGTGAGTCACAAAATCAGAAAAGCAGGTCTGGTTGATATCACCGGCACCATCGGCACGACCAATGTGCAGGGCGAAGACCAGAAAAAGCTCGATGTTTTTGCCAATGAAGCATTCATCAATACGCTAACAAATCGCGACATTGTTTGCGGCATTGTCTCCGAGGAAAACGATGAAATGATTGCCATCTCCGGCAATGACAACCGCAACCGCAACAAATACGTAGTAGTGATGGACCCGCTTGACGGGAGCTCCAATATCGATGTTAACATTACTGTAGGTACGATCTTTGGTATTTTTCGCCGAGTGTCTCCGATTGGTACGCCGGTTACGGTTGAGGACTTTCTCCAGCCGGGAAACCTACAGGTTGCCGCAGGCTTCATCTCTTACGGTACTTCAACAATGATGGTTTACACAACGGGCAACGGTGTGAACGGATTTACCCTCAATCCCGCCATCGGGACGTACTACCTGTCTCATCCAAACATTAAAGTGCCAGAACAGGGAAATATCTACAGTGTTAATGAGGGCGGCTATGTACATTTTCCGCAGGGGGTAAAGAAATACATCAAGTATTGCCAGCAGGAAGAAGAAGATCGCCCTTACACCAGCCGCTACGTTGGTAGTATGGTTGCTGATGTTTGGCGGACGATTCTCCTGGGCGGTATCTACTTTTATCCGCCAAGTACCGGGAAGCCCGAAGGCAAGCTTCGCTTGCTTTACGAATGCAATCCGTTGGCCTTCCTGTTGGAGCAAGCCGGGGGCATGGCCACCAACGGTGCTCAACGAATAATGGACATAAAACCAAAGGATATTCACCAGCGCATGCCTTTTTTTGGCGGAAGTAGAGATATGGTGACAAAAGCAATGAGTTTCATGAAATAGTTTATAAATAAGTCGCCTGCAACTTGTCGGCGAGGGTAAGTTGTTGTATCTTTATACTGTCTTTAGTACACACCTTTATATCAACTAACTTCCCAATTGGGAAGCACATAACTACCCTATTATGAACAGAGTTATTACCTCTCTGGTGATCGTCCTTTGTGCGACGTTCACCCTCTCCGCCCAGTTCGATTTTGACAAAGTTTACGGTGGTGCCAGCATCGGCTACGCCAATCCAACCGGAGACTTTGAAGAATTCGCGAAAGGCGGCTTCACCTACACCATCGTTGCTGGATACAAACTCACCGACCGCCTTGCCGTGGGTATCGAATACGGATCTGCCATCACTGCTTCCATTGATACTACCTTGGCGAGTGGTGTCCTGGGCCTGGAAACTTATGGCCTGGCCAACTACTTCCTCCGTGGTTCCTATAAGATTCTGGATGGCGGCTTCGCGCCCTACGTTGGTGTTGGTGTTGGCCTTTCCACCGTGGAAGAGCCTGACGTAACTTCAGGCACCACAACCATTGAAGGCCAGTCCCGTGCTGGCTTTGGTGCTGATCTTGAACTTGGCGTCAACCTCAATGGTTTCAACCTCTCCTACAGCTACGTAATCGGAGGTAAAACACCCGAAGACCCGGTGTTCAGTACTCGTTCAGGAGATACTGGGGTTAGCTACCATCGCTTCCAGGTAGGTTATATCTATAATTTCTAAGCCTGGGGTGTTCCGTTAGAAATTGTTAGTTCCATACTTTTTTGACCTTATTCCAGCTTGAAATTGCTCCCCTCTCCGCCGGAGAGGGGCTAGGGGGTGAGGTTAAGACCGGTAGCGAGCAAAGCCGTTCAAAAGTCGCCGTGGCTAGGCCCTTGTAAACGGAATGTCTTACTTCTAAGCCTGCTAATTTAATCCGAAGTAACGGTGTTTTCCCAAATTCACCCGCTAAAGACAAAAGGGCCGACACCTTACTTCCGAATTGAATCTATCCCTTAAATCCCGGACGTGCTTACAGTGCGTTCGGGGTTTTTGGTTTGGAGGAATTGGTGCGCCTTATCTCAAAATTGCTTCATAGCCAGAGGCGCGCTCCACCAACCTGGGCCCCTCCACCAAAGCTTCTGTACCTTAGCCCACCCAAACCGACAACCGACAACCGACAACCGACAACCGACAACCGACAACCGACAACCGA
>CAYPIM010000372.1:0-3240 GCA_964410795.1 uncultured Lewinella sp.
TAACATACTTGTAACCGCACCTCTTGCGCATACCTCCAATATCTCTACTACCAAGTTGCGCATACAGACCCGAATCCTGCCAAAAAACGCAGTACATCAAAGAAGTGACGTCAACAGTGTAATATACGTTTACAATCCCATATTCGGTACTGTATGCGCAACTTTCTTCCGCTCGTTTATCAAGGATTCAGGCAATAATAAGTTAAGGCAGACTTTCAGCGTGTCCGTTTCCATCACGCCTTCCATGAACAGGTGCTCTGCGGGTAGCGAACCATGCTCACTCACACCAATCCCCCATAAAATCCGTTACGAGGTCCGTGTATTCCTGCCGCCGCCAGATGATGTTGTGGGCGTGCCAAGCCCCCCAGTCAAGCTTGTGCGTAGTAGCCACGCCGGGCTTGAAGGCGGCCTTCAGCTGATCGAACTGAACGGGGTAAGTAAGGGTGTCCGCACTGGAATGGAAAAGCAAGACGGGCACGTCAATCTTTGGGGCGGCTAATAGTGGGCTCACTTCATCAAAATCGAAGTCTCCCCGCAGGCCAGCCCAGGCGAAAGCGCCTGGACTTAGAATTTTGAGGCCATTTCCGTAATCCTTAAGTCCGCGTTCCATCACTGCACTTTCCCAATCGGAAAACGAGCTTTCACTGACCACCCAGGCAGGCTTTGGTGCTCCTTCGCGACCGGCAGCCAGCAGAACCGTTGCTCCGCCCCAGCTTTCGCCGTACCAACCAATCCGCTCTTGTGGCAGGCCGGTGGTTTCGCTCAGAAAGTTGTTGGCGGCGATCAGGTCCGTCGCTTCGTGGTAGCCGCCGGAGCCGGAGGCTTCCGGTGCGGATTCCCCATGGCCCCGGTGATCATACAGCAGCAGGGCGCAGCGGCAACTGTCAAAAACGGGCGCGTATTTGAGCATATTGGCCCGGTTGACGCTGTACCCGTGGGCCATCACCACACCACAACGAGCGCTATCCGGCCGAAACAACCAGCCCTTCAGCTCGATCCCATCATAGGGAGACTTAAAGCTTACTTCCTCCTCGGGCGGGAGAGATTTACGAAGACTGTCCAAGTCGATGTTCCAGCGCTCTTTGTTCATTTGATAAACGAGCGCCACGTCCCGGTCGGGCGTATGCAGGATGAGGCCACTAAAGAACCAGGTAATACCCAGGTAGGCAATCAGGAGTACAACGAGAAGAATAAGTAGTTTGCGCATGATCTTGATTAAGAAGTATAAGGGACGCCGTGAAAATAACTTACACTTTTCGGCCGTCTTATTTTGCCCCTACTCCAATTAAAAATCATTTCCGTAGCGGTGCTATGCAAAGGATTTTTAATTGAAGTAGGAACAAAAACGTCAGGCCGAAAATCAGTAAGTTATTTTCACGGCGTCCCTAAGGTAAGTTCTAATCCCGGACAGTGACCTTAACGTAGCAACATAACTGCCCCCTTGAGCCTCCGTTCTCGCCCATCGTCCATGACAATGTTGGCGGAATAAACGTACAAACCTGGAGACATAAGCTCCCCTCCCCGGCGGCCATCCCAGTCATTACCATTCGCCAACAGGTTTCCCCACCGGTCATACACCCGAAGATCGCGGACTTCAAGCAAATCTGGACCTCCCATAATAGTAAAGCGATCATTAATTCCATCTCCATTCGGAGAAAATGCCGATGGAGTAAACACCTTATAATAGCTGAGATTAAGCTCAACGATGCTGTCACAACCCAGTTTCGATTCCAGCATCAATTCATATTCCCCGGCAACCCGCAGCGTATACCGGTCAAGGCTAAAGGATTCGTCCGGAAATATGCGTGCGTTGACGGTGTCGCGCAATTCATCCAAAACGGTCAGGTCTAGGTTAACGATACTATCACAGCCCCAAAACGAAATAAGGGTATCGGTAAAAGTTCCGGATTCATAGATTTCGCGATCACCTAACGTAAAGGCACCACCGTTACAAAGGGTTACCGTTGCTGGTGCCTCAATTACCGGAATACGATGAATAAAATCTTCAGAACTTCGGCAAGCGGTGCCGTCGTCAATCACCACCTGGTAGGTTCCTTCTCCGTACATCTGCCGCAATCGGAACGACGTTTCTCCTACAAGCGCGACTCCTTCCATATACCACTGGTAAGTTATATCGTCACGATTAGGTGCCTGAAGGAGGTAAGTCGGTGAGCAGGGTTCTGTAGTTCCGGTAATTTTAAAGTTGAAGGCTTCCAGATCATCTAGCAACAGGTTATCGAAGAAGTAATAATACTCAACATCACTGGGCCGGCGAACGCAATCAGGTCCGATAACAATGGCCCTCATAGTCTCTTCCGGCGTTACCTCAATAAAGTCTTTTTTCCAACCGCCGCCGGGAACCGCTGTTACTGTCTTCCATCCCAGACGCACCCAGTTAGGTCCGTTGGTAGGGCAGCCAAGGTTGACATTGTCTTGCCCGAAGGGTAGGTTCTCGCAGCTGGTTGTACCAAAAAAGGAAATGTTTATGGTTGGAGAATTAGTAGTATTGACAAAGCCGACATCAAACTCAAACCGATAAGTTGTTCCAGCTACAAGCGGGCTTAGCAAGCAGGCACCTGCGTATTCCTTCCAATTCGGGACCGGCTCCATTTCATCCATGAAGGCTGGCCGGCCGTCGCGAAATCCAAGGATTCCTTCGCCGTCTGGAAACGGGCGCGGAGGGGGGAGCCGCTCCCAACCGAGCCAACCGCATTCATGCAGAAAGTCGGTTGTAGGCCCGGAAGCCTGGATCCAAACAGAGGCACAGTCTAGCTGACTCCAACCATTAGGGCAACACTCCATATCTTCAAAAGAGGGGTTCGGAATCATGGAAACCGGCTCGACTAAAGCACATTCACAATCCGGATCATTGAGATCAACCAACCCATCCTGATCGTCGTCGATGGCGTTGCTACAGTTCTCGTTCATTGATGAAACGGATGGGGGAACCAGCCAAAACAGGTGAAGGAACGGGATGAGAAATAGATAGTGCATGAGCGGAGGGGTTCAGTAGAACAATTCGCTTGCTAAAGATAAGAAGGCTTGCGGAGTAAAGTTGAAGGGTGCGTCATACAATGGTCCGCTATGATTTTATGCGGCCTTTGTCTTGGCAGCCTTAAGTTCCGTTGTAGCGACCTGGATTTGGGGCGTGTATGGATTTGATGCTACACTTACCAAATTATTGATAGCGCTCAACCCCATCTAATTCGCGATGGGCTGACCTCAGCCTTCGGCTTTCGC
>CAYPIM010000373.1:0-3237 GCA_964410795.1 uncultured Lewinella sp.
TTATTGGCTTCCCTCTCCTTGGGACCTCGTAAGGAACGCGAAGCAGGTCCTGTAGTAGTCGCAAAGCGAAAGGGGCTGGGGGAGCGGCTACGAGCGGTAGCGAGCATCCATGCCTCGAACAAGCGGCAGCTCTATTCCCTATCAATCTACCACATCTATCAATCTATTTCCAGGCGCGGCCGCAGGTGCAAAGGGCGTTTTACAGGGCACGGTGTAGGGTAAGTCGCGTTCGCTTCCTATTTTACCCTGTGAACCGCAACCCAAACCCGATGCCATTAATCCTGCCTACCGAACTCCGGAACCGCCTCCTTGCCCGCTTTGAAAGTGCAGATGCCCGGGCGTTTAAACTGGTAAACCTCATTGATGTCTTGAAGTGGTCGCCAGATCGCTGGCCGGCCATGTTCCAGGAAACCTGGGAGGAGTCAGCGGACCATCAACGCAAGTTCCTTAAAGGACGCCTCATGCAATATGCACCGTGGGATGAGCAGGACGAAGAAATGGTGCGGCAATGGCTGGCGTTCATCAGTGACCGAACCGAAGCGCCGCCTAGTGGGGCTCGTGAAATGTATGAATTTCATCAACTCATTGGCTCGTTCTACCCCCGTTTTATAAATGCCGATGACGCCGAAGACCCGGTGGAGACTATGCTCAAGTTGATCGGGGAAGTGTCTCAGGCCATCAAGGAATACGGCGCTATTGATGAAACGGGAGAGCTCGTTACTTTATCATTGAATTGTATTGAGGTGCTCAGCGGCTTTTATGCACAGCGCAATGACATCCTGAATGCGGTAACGCAGGCCAACGTGGCGGTTGTCAAAGCCGAGGAAGCTGGCCGGGCAGATCGTGCCATGCAAAACCGCTGCCGCTCGGCGAACCTACTCTTTGCCGGGTCGCGCAACATCGACGAGGCGCTGATGCAGGTATTGCCCATCTGGGAGACCGTTCAGGACCAGCAACCCTCGCTGGACCGGGCCAACCTGGCTTACACTCTGGCCCGGGGCTACGCGCAAACGGGAGACCTAACCGAAACGAGGTACTTTTTTACCGCGATCACCGAAGACCTGCGGGCGGTAGGTTTGGGCTTTGACACGGATGACCCCGCAGCGGTCCTGACTTCCTGGCTCGATGCGCTGCCCCCCTGGGAGCCCAAGATTAATTACATGTTCGCCAGGTTTAACGCAGCGGCTCTCCTTCACAGCCAGTACGCTACCCTGCGCGAAATCTCCGTTCCACTTCCGGAAGGAAAAGCGTTTTGGCGACAAAGACGAGAGCGCTGTATAAGTATACTCGGGACGCTCCAGGCGCTGCAGCAGTACCAGGAAAAGGTGGATAATCAGTTGATTGCAGGAGAACCAATTCCGGACTTCATTCCCGGGAGCAGTGAGCAGCTGGGCGGCTCCGCAGCATCGTTCAGTGATTGGCTGTCGTCAGTACGGATCAGGTTTGGGGAGGATGACCAAAGTGAGCAGTTGGGGAAGGCGCTGTACCAAAAATTAAAGGAAGATGTAGTACGGGAGGACAGCATCAATGAGCTGTTGGTCTGGCATCTCATCGGAGAATATCATACCGGACGGGGGGAAATTGAAAAATCAGCAACGGCGCTGGAATCCGCCTACCGCCTGGCCACCGAAGCCAACCGGCTGGAAGAACAATTGCAAACCCTCGAACTAATGGTAGGAACGTACCTTGGGCCCGACCATATAAATGAGCGCCTTGAGGTATCCCTAAGGGCCATCGACCTGATTGAAGCCGCCAGGGCGGATATTTCCACCCCGTATCAGCGCAGCGCGTTCGTTCAGAATAAGTATGAATTTTACGCGCTTGCCCTGAAAATGAGCTGGAAAACTCAGGACCTTAACCTGATGCTGGGCTTGATGGAGTTGGTGAAAGCGAATGGCTATAAAGATGCGCTGCTGCGCGAAGGAGAAGAGGCCGGAGCACTAAAAGAAGAACTCAGTACTTTGCACGATGAACGTATGAGTGCTGCGCCGGAAAGTTTGCCGGTGATTGCCCGTAAGCGACAGATGCTTTACGATACACGTTTGCTGCGCGCCCGTGGTCAACGATCAGCTTCGGACTATCGCTCTGCTTCTTTTAACCGAATCATCGAAAGTTTGCCTGCGGACGAAGCGGTGCTCAATTACTGCGAACTAATTGGCGGTATCTGGTTGGTCCAGCTTATCGCAGGGGGGCGTTTGCTGGCGCATGAGATGAGGGTTGAGGAAACATGGCTACACGCCCACATCGCCAGCTACAGTGGCGACCTCCCCACCGGGTATCGAGGGAGAGGGATGACCACTTATAAACCAAAATACGGCGGTGTAAAGCGTAATGTAAGGTTGACCAAACGGAAAGCACTAGCGGCCTGGTTATTGCCGGATGAATTTCGGGAAGCGCTCGTTGGTTGTCGGCATTTGCGGATTTGTCCGCACCATGAGCTGCACGCAGTACCCTTTCAGGCCTTGCCTTATGAAGAGGGGTATTTGATTGAGCAGTTTGCCGTCAGTTACCTGCCCAACCTGAGTTGTCTGCCCTTGGAGGCCGGAAACGATAGCAAAAAGGACGCACCCGTTGTCCTGATTGGAACCGATCAGTTTGCTCAGTTTGATGGCCATGGGCTTGCTCCCTTACCCGGCGCACTGGCCGAGGTGAACGAAATTTCTGCTTTCTACGCTACTGAAAATGTGTCGGTGTTGAACTTCACCGGAGATGCAGCTCGGAGAGGAAAAATTCTGGACCCAGTGGCTGTGCAAGCGATGGAAGCTTGCCGGGTGGTGCACCTGGCGGTGCACGGCGAAGACCTTTCTTCGGAAAGCCCAATGGACGCCCGCTTGTTCCTCCGGGATGGCTTCCTTGATGGTTTCGACATTTCCTTATTGCACCTAACCGCGGAAGTGGTGGTGCTGAGTGCTTGCTTTGCTGGGGCACGGCCGCAGGCCGTGCGTGGTTTTGAGGAGCTGGTCGCCGATGATATGTACGGCTTGCAGTCTGCGTTTTTCTCCGCTGGCGCTGGCAGCGTACTTGGCGCCCTCTGGCCGGTAGATGACGAGGCGGGGAAATTGTTAATGGTAGATTTTCACCGGCACCTGCGGGAGCATGGGGCTGCGGAGGCCCTGCGTCAGGCCACCCTGACGTATTTGCGGACCGCCCCGGAGGGGCGGCGGGGGAGTGTTTTTTGGGGCGGGTTCTTTTTGGTAGTGGGGTAGGGGCAATGATGGTTGTAATCTACTAGGGTTT
>CAYPIM010000374.1:0-3224 GCA_964410795.1 uncultured Lewinella sp.
GCGATCGCGCCTTATCGGCGAGAAATAAATAAACCTTCCTGAAGGTAAGATTTAGCTAAGTGGGCAATCACTGGTAAAACGACACAAATGCACAAGCGTAAACAACTGACATTATTTATGGGATTGCTTTTCCTGACGGGCTTACTGTCCGCTCAGGTGAAATGTAATTACCACGGCCTGAAGGATACCCTGAGCAAGACTATGTTGTCTAATTTGGACATCAATAACTACACCGGCGTTGAAATTCATAACGCATTTGATGCCCAGGTACATACTGCCGGCGGTCAGCTGGTGTACCGCTATTACGTCCCGAAGATGATCAATGCCCCTTGGAACGGAAAGTGGTCTTTGGTGCCCGGGGAAAGTCGGATGGGGCGACCTGCCCATGTTTTCATGGATGGTAAGCTGGTGGTAGATGAGCTTGATCTGCCAGCTTACACCGGAGACCTCCGGATGTCCTTAACCTTACGTCATCCGCTGGATACCCAATCCATCGTTTGCCGGACGGTGATG
The DNA here is from genome assembly GCA_964410795.1 of uncultured Lewinella sp. Lineage (GTDB taxonomy): Bacteria > Bacteroidota > Bacteroidia > Chitinophagales > Saprospiraceae > Neolewinella. Next base: position 514 of record CAYPIM010000374.1, read on the forward strand.
ACGTTGCCAGTAGCCGAAGGAATCATTGATTTTGACCGAATGACGGATAAGAAAACCCGTAAATCGACGGGTTATTTTGATAACCTAAAGGTCGAACTTCCCGAAGTTGGTAAACGATTTACGCCCGCAGATCTGGCTGCAGTTAAACTGGTGAACAAGTCTGGACACATCATTTGCGATGATCTGGAAATTCACCTAAGCCAGCAAGGCCGTGGCCGTAAGGTTTACGGCATGAAACTGACGAACCTTTGTATTCCTCCCGGTGAGCATACCCTTAGCCCGGAGCAGATTGCCACCGCCATTATCGAAGACCGCTTTGCTGGGCGAGATACCTTACGACCACTACAAATGCAGTACCAGCTGAAGGGCACCGGACGGTCACAGTCAAAAGAGATTCCTACTAAGCTGCACGGCGCGCTAACGCTACCCAAAAAGACCTATTACAATCCTGCACTTAATCTGTCGGTTGATTTTGTGACGCCGTTGGAAGGCAATGTTCCGTTCTACACTCCTGATAAGGTCACTGTTGTTGAGGATACAACTGGTCAGGTTCTGGAAATCGTTTGGCCTAGGTCTCCCGGTAGGCTCGATTTGAAGCCCGCCAGCCCGTTTGGCGCCAGCTTCATGAATCGGAGCTTTGGGGGAGTAGTAACTTACCGAACGCTTCGTTCGGAAGACCTGAATTCGGTGCAACTTCCAGCCTTTCTTGCCAAAATGATGAATGGAATTTCGGTTGATTTCAAATCCGTACAGCGGGGGGCGTTTGAGGTGCTTTTACCCGCAGCTGGCTCTCCGGTGGGAGCTCAGCGTAGGCGTGCGCAACCTTCCACCTTACTATTTGCTGTCCGCTACCGGGGGCTTATTTATATTTTCGCTGTTGCCCCGATGGGGATGGGAGGTGAAGAGAATACATTTGACCGCCAAGAAATTGCCGAAGGCATTGAGTTAGATGGGCATCGGTTTCAGTTTTCGTTCCCCGAAGACGGCGGGCTTTTCCCGGAAGACGTATCCATCGTTCCCGGAACCAATACTGTTGCCACTACGGAGGAAGCCTACGCAAAGCGCTTGAATACTTTTCTTTTTTATGCAAAAAAAGCAAAGGGGAAAGGTAGCTATCAAACCAGCTTAGAACCGGGCAAAGACCAGGGGCGTCTGGATGAACTGCTCACTTTTCCCTATACCAATCAACAGCTGGATTCCGTCGCTTTCCCGGCGATGAAGCGTGAAGTGTTGGGGGCAGAGCGTTTCAGCTTTAAACAGCACTCCGAAGACGGCTTTGAAGCAAAGTGGGGTGTCCCGGAGCAGGTACTTAAACCCGGTTTTTCTCTCCTGTCCCAAAGTGCTACCGGAGCTGAATGGACCACAACGTTTGGTATTGACAAGGACGGAAACCTGACGAAATGGGCCTCACCCGGCGTTAGCAGAACGTACGGTGACGTTGATAAAGAAATCAGTGTGGTTGGCCGCCAGGTGATGTTTTATGGAAGCATGCACCAGGGCGGAGAAATCAGAGGGTTCAGCTTCTCCGTAGCTGAGTTTCCGAGAGGGGACGTGCCAAAAGAATTTTACCGCGCCATTACACTGCAGAATAACAGCATTGAACATTCAATCCGTAAAACGATGCTGCACGATAATGAGCAGTACGATGTGTACCGATCCCCATTCACAACGGGCTTTCTGTTTAACGAGCGGTATCCGGGGATGTCGCTTCTCGTTACAGGCGGAAAGAAGTTGTACCAGTTTACCGTGGTCGGGATAAACGAAAAGGAGATCCTGAGCTGGTTTCGTACCGTGAAATTAGAAGGGAAAAGCCTGAAAATTGAAGATAACCGGATGGGGAACTACAATATTTGGTTGGAGTAGGAGGCATTTCTTATTTCCTCCAGGTATTTATAATAATCCGGTAATACTTCAGCTCCACGGCCCTTTACCCACTGCGTTTGCCAGCCGTTGGCGAGGCGGAAAGCATCTTCGATGATGTCGGCTTGTTGCTCATAGTTAAAGTCTTCCAACTGGGTGGCCGCACGTAGGGGAAGGAGCCCGCCGTAGTTGTAACCCATCTTGGTTGTTTGAGCATAAAGTGCCCGGGGAATGTAGGCTGCGCCCCGGTGAGTATACTGCCAAATGTGGACGACCTCGTGCACGAGTGTAGGCGGGCTCATCGTGCCCCAGCTATTGATGGTGTGGAAGCTGACATAGCAGAACCTTGCCCAGAAGGGACCAACGTAGGCTCTGTCGTCTATTCGGATTATCTTGTAGGGGACGGAGTTTCCGAAGATGGGGCGAAGCATTATGATTTCCTCTTCTGTCAATGATCGCGTACCGGGAAAAAGCGTATTGGTGAAGGCTTCGTAGAGGTCGAATAGCCCGACCAGGTCGCCGAAGGCGAAGAGCATATCCGCCAGGCTAAGCCAGGAGAACGGCCTTCGGGCGAGCGCGGCCAAGCGCTTACCGCGAAGCGGTAAGTTCCTGGCTGCCAGAAGGAGTCGATTTTTAAAGTAGGTTATCCGATACACTTGAAGGTGAATACAAAAAGGAACGGGGAGAGGTTGTAGGCTTTTGGCTTATGGGGGCGAAACCTCAAAGAAGCCGCGTAGTATGGGCAGCTGTATAAATGGAACTAAACGGAGACTACCAGACTACACCTCTACATTATTACCTTCGCCCCGTGCCAAAAGATATTCCCAAACTCCGCCGATGGCTAAGCCACC
>CAYPIM010000375.1:0-3156 GCA_964410795.1 uncultured Lewinella sp.
TCCGGCGGCCCCGGCTCCGGCATCTGGATCACCCACGACGGCGGCGACAACTGGGAGCGCAAAACCGCCAAGCACGGCCTGCCGAAAGGCAAACTCGGCCGCATCGGCCTGGCCATCGCGACCAATAAATCGAATATCCTCTACGCCCTCGTGGAAGCCAAGGTCAACGGCCTCTACAAATCCACCGACGGCGGTGCGAACTGGAAATTGGTGAGCACCAAAAACATCGGCAACCGCCCCTTCTACTACGCCGAGCTTTACGTTGACCCGCAGAACGAAAACCGGATCTACAACGTATTCACCTACGTCTCGAAGTCCGAAGACGGCGGTAAATCCTTCCGTCAGATCGCCGACTACGGCAACGGTGTCCACCCGGATCACCACGCTTTCTGGATTGACCCGAACGATCCCGAATACGTGATCGACGGCAACGACGGTGGCCTCAACATCAGCCACGACGGCGGTGAAACCTGGCGCTTCGCCGCCAACCTTCCCCTCGCCCAGCTCTACCACATCAACTACGACATGAGCTACCCCTACCTCGTCGGTGGCGGTATGCAGGACAACGGTTCGTGGGTTGGGCCCAGCCAGGGCCTCAAATCCGGCGGCATCACCGATGCCGACTGGCAGGAAGTCTACTTTGGCGACGGTTTTGACCTCATCTTCAAGCCCGGCAGCAAGAACATGGTCTACGCCGCCAGCCAGGGCGGAGCCCTGGGCCGCGTGAACCGCACAACGGGTAAGACCGTCGGCATCAAGCCCGTCCACCCAGACGGTACCTTCCTGCGCTTCAATTGGAACGCCCCGATCGCGCAGAGCACCGAGAGCGACTGTACGATTTACATGGGCAGCCAGTTTGTCCATAAATCCACCGATTGTGGCGACAACTGGACCATCATCAGCCCCGACCTGACGACCAACGACAGCCTCCGCCAGCGGTCCATGATCTCCGGTGGCCTCACCATCGACGCCACCCAGGCGGAGAACCACACTACCCTGCTCGCCATCGTGCCAACCAAAGGGAACACCCCCGAAGGCCGCGGCCTGTGGGTGAGTTCCGACGACGGCCGCCTACATTTCAGCCCAAACGACGGGAAGACCTGGAACGACCTCTCCAACAACCTACCTGGCATGAAGGAAGGTGCGTGGATTCCTTACGTCGAAGCTTCCGTGCACAACCCAGCCGAGGCTTGGGTGATCGTGAATGATTTCCGCCGGGGCGATACCAAGCCGTACGTTTACCACACCACGGATTACGGACAGACTTTCCAGCAAATCATCAAACCAAGCGGAGCCGTTGTTGGCCATACCCTCGCCATCGTGCAGGATCCCATCGAGCCTAAGCTCCTCTTCCTCGGCACCGATCAGGGCCTGTTCATCAGCTTCGACAAGGGCGGAAGCTGGACCCACTACGACAAGAACTACCCCCACGTTTCTACCCGTGACCTCAAAATTCATCCGCGCGAGCACGACCTCATCATCGGCACCTTCGGCCGTGCGGTCTGGATCATGGACGACATCCGCCCGCTGCGCGAAATCGCCAAGCAGAGCACTAAAATGTTGAAGGACACCTTCGCCGTTTTCCCCGCGCCCGACGCTTACCAGTGGAGCTACCGCAGCTACCAGGGCACCCGTTTTTACGCCCAGGGCCAGTTCCAGGGGCAAGACCGCCGGGGCGGAGCCATGCTCACCTACTGGGTACTGCCGCAGAAAGGCAAGGGCAAAAAAGGGAAAGGGAAGAAAGGCATGAAAGCTGCCGAGGTCAAGGAGGAGATGGCTAGCAAAGGCAAAAAGAAAAAGAAGGGCAAGAAGGATAAGGGCGCGATCGCAGGTGCAATGGAACCGGTAAAGGAGCAAAGTGAGGACGTAAGTCGTCTGCTTCGCTACTCCATTGCCGAAGACCCTGCGGAAGCAGAAATGCTCACCGCTGCAGACAAAGACCCCAACCCCCAGGCCAAGAACAAGAAGAAGATGAAGATCCAGGTCGTAGACACCCAGTCGGGCGACACCATCCGGACCTATAAAACGACCCCGCGCTACGGCATGAACCGCACCAGCTGGAACATGCGGCGGGATGGTATTTCCTTCCCCAGCCGCCGCGCGCGCCGCCCGGATGCCAATACCCCGAGCGGTTCCCGCGTCGCTCCTGGCGTCTACGAAGTCGTGATGACCTTCGGCGACCACGTCGGTAAAACCATGGTCACCGTCCACGCTGACCCACGCGAGACCAAGGCCACCGGCAATCCCCTCGCCGCCCGCGAAGCCCTTACGGCCGAGTACGACACCACCGTAGTCTACCTCACCGAAGCGTGGGACGATCTGCAGCAGGCCGGTAAATCCCTTACCCGCATCAGCGGCCTCCTGAAAGACGCCCCCAAGGAAGTAAAAGACTCCCTCTCCGCCGACATCAAGGACCTCAAGAAAGCCATCGCTGAAATCGAAGAGCTCTACACCGACAAGGCAGGTCTGAAGGGCATCCAGCGCAACCCCACCAATTTGCAGGCCAAGATGTTTACCGCCCGCCGGTACATCGGCCAGGTAGAAGGCAAGGCTTCCCAGATGGCGACGGTTACCCTAGAGCAGTTCCAGACTGGCACCATAGAGTTCATCGAAAAGGCCGAGGCGTTCTTAGCCGGAGACTTCGCCGCCTTCCGGAAAGAGGTGGAAGCAGCGGACTTGTCTTTGTTTGGGAAGTTGTAATGGTTGCCCGGCGCTTTGCGCCGTGTTGGTTACACCGGCCTTCAGGTCGGGAAAGCTCAGCCTGAAGGCTGATGAACCTGCACGGCCTGAAGGGCCGGGCAACCGGGCGGGGCTTATAACTCCGCCAGCTGCTCCCGCACCCACTCAAGGTTATTCTCGAATTCTTTGTAATCAGGAAATTTTCCGTTCAGCTCTGACCAAAGTTTTTCCGCGTCCTGATAATATGCTTTTTGACGGGTCGTATCATTTACTACACTAGCTAGTTTGGTGTAGCTGATCGCAAGACCGTTCTTGAAGCCAACCTGATCAGGGTAAGCGGCGTGAAGCTCCTCAAATAAGGTCGTTTCGATTTCAAAGAATTCGAGCGCCTTGTTAAGATTGCCCAGCGAGCTATGCGTGGAGCCGAGCTTTTCGTAGCTGATCGCAAGACCGTTTTTGAAGCCAACCTGATCAGGG
>CAYPIM010000376.1:0-3114 GCA_964410795.1 uncultured Lewinella sp.
TACCTTCTACCCTCTACTAACTAAATAAGCTGATAACTAGTAGCGATGCGCTCACTAAGCACCGCCTTGAGCGCATCTGCGGCCTCAAGGATAAGCTGTTCGTTGGAAGGAAACGGTACGGGGCGGTTACCGATGTTCCGGCGGGAGGTTGAGCTCAGTGCCCTCCGGTCGCCCTGGAAGGTAGAAGCATAGTTCTCGAAGGCGGAGTCGGCCGTTAGGTTATCCTGATCCACAACACGACGGTTGCGGATGTCGTAAAGTTCGAAGCCAGCAGTTACGGTGGCAATCTTTGTTTGCAGCACTTCGATTACGTCAGCTCGGATAACCACCTGTCGGGGACGGGTGATATCATTACCAAGGGTGTCTTTCGCAACATTTCCGTTAGCATCCAGTACGTATTCTGTTCCATCAGTGATTTCTTTTTCGTCGATGTATTGACGCTCCTGGCTGCGTTCGGGGCTCACATCAATGTTGCGCATGATGATCCGGGCTACGTAATCGTACTCGCGTCCTGGTTTTTTGGTCACTTCAAACTTACGCCAGCGGTCTTCCATATCATTGGCATTGATGCGAAAAAGTTCACGTTCAAAGCCTGCAGGTAAGAAACCGCCGGATTCGTTGCGCATCTCGACGGTGATGTAAAGCATTCCCAATTCTTCGGATTCGCGCATCAATTGGCTCGCATTTTTGTAGCTCCGCCGGTAGTAGGCGATGCCGTCAAAAGTCTCATGGGCTTCCCGTGCTGCAGCTTTATCTCCTCTACGACCGAGGCTCAGCAAGCGCTCTCCTTCCTTGTACATTTGTTCAGCTGCCCTACCAGCGGCAGTATTCATTTGGACGTCAACTTCAACGAAGTTCAAATTAGCCTGGTAGCCTTTCTTATCCACCAGAGGTGTTAAAGGAGTTACCTCTTCAGCTCGGCTGCTTATGCTACGGTACAGGCTATGGATACGCTTCCAGTCAGGGGTACCTCCACCTTCCAATCGTTTTATCTTATCGATATCTTCGGCGTTGGCTTTGTTAAATGCAGTCTCGAGGGCTAGAACGTATTTCGGACTCTTATTACGTTCACCGACAAGCTTTTTCTTTGACCGGCGGATGGTTTCGTCGTAATTGCCCTGATCTACCAGGGTTTGCACCTTTGGGCCGCAGGCGGCTATCGTCAGGCAAAATAATCCAGTAAGGAGTAGAAAGAATGTTTTTTTCATGTCTGAATGGGTTGAATTATCGCAAACTTAGGGCATTTGCGACTATAGCTGAGTTATAAGAAAGTTATCTGTACTAGGGTTCCTTTAAGCTTTGCTTAACCGGAACAATGAGTACTAAAGGCTTTTCAGCGATTCAAATTTCAATGCTTGCCTTAATCAATCAAGTAAATAAATCACGTGTAAACATGAGAAGATTCGTAGCAACAATTTGACAATTCGACAATTTGACTGTTTGACTGTTTGACTATTTCCTACCTTCGTCCTAACCCTCTACTTCCATGGCCAAATCTACCAACATCTGGACTCCACTACTTTTCGCCCTTACCCTGGCGATTGGTCTTTTTATCGGTTATCGCCTGCAAAGCAGTGCACCGCTTATCGCTTCCGGGACGGACGCTTCCGGAGGAGGTCGGGTGGAAGAACTACTCCGCTTCATCGAAGCCCGCTACGTTGACGAAGCTGATTCCGATAAACTTCATGAGGTAGCCATTGAGGCCGTGCTCGCCGAACTTGATCCGCACAGCAGCTATATTCCCGCCGAGGAACTACTGGCGCTTACCGAATCCATGGAAGGTAACTTTGAAGGTATCGGCATCGAATTCCTCGTAGTTGATGACACCATCACCGTTGTCTCCGCCCTGCCCGGCGGGCCAAGTGAAACAGCCGGCCTCCGCTCAGGAGACCAGATCGTCATGGTGGAAGACAGTGTCGTAACCGGGGTAAATAAATTTGGCATCGACCCCGCCAGTCTGATGCGGGGTGTTAGTAATACTGACGTTAACGTAACGGTCCGCCGGCCAGGTGAAGCCGAGTTAATTGGCTTCAACATCACCCGTGCGCCGATCCCCGTTTTCAGTGTGGATGCCGCCTACAACCTCAACAAAAACACCAGCTACGTAAAGATTAACCGGTTCAGCGCGACGACCTACGATGAATTCGTCCAGGCCCTGGAAGAGAACATGGAAAAAGGTGGCACGCGCAATTTGGTGATCGACCTGCGCGACAACCCCGGCGGCTACCTGCAGCAAGCCACCAAGATGCTCAGTCAGCTATTCCCGCAGCCAAGACAACTACTGGTCTACACCGAAGGCCGCAACTCCCGCCGAATGGAGTACAAGACCAACGGCCGGGCCTTCTACAATATTCAAAACGTTGCGATACTGATCGATGAAGGCTCCGCCAGCGCGAGTGAGATCATGGCCGGAGCCGTTCAGGACCGTGACCGGGGCATCGTCGTTGGTCGTCGCAGCTTCGGTAAAGGCCTCGTCCAGGAACAGTACCCGCTCTCCGATGGCTCTGCCCTCCGGCTTACCGTTGCTCGTTACTACACCCCGTCTGGCCGGAGCATCCAACGCTCCTACGAAGAAGGTGAAGACGCCTACCGCTCTGAGCTCAACCGTCGCTTCAACGACGGCGAACTGACCGGCGGCTCCGAAGCCGTACAGGACAGTTCTGAAATTTACTACACCAACTCCGGCCACCCCGTATTCGGTGGCGGCGGCATTACTCCGGATTACTTCGTTCCGCTGGACACCTCCCTGAACAACGAAGCCTTCCTCTTGCTACGGCAGCAAATCCCCGCTTACCTATTTCAGTACATCCGCGAAAACCCGGCCGTAAAAGATTACCAGACGCTCGAGGACTTCCTCGCTAACTACCGCCTCAATTTAGACGACGTACTCCCCGCCTTGACCCAACGCGTTTTGGCCGATTACGAAGAAGGCATCGGTCCGTTACCCGCGCGCCTCCGCCCTGAGCTTTCGCTGTTCTTCCGGGCGCGCCTTGCGCGCCAGCTCTTTGACAGCTCGGCATTCTTCCAAGTGCTCAATGAAGAAGACCCTGTGGTTCTAGAAGCACTGCGATTGATGCAATCGCCCGACCCAATGATTGCTGCCCGGCCGGGTGT
>CAYPIM010000377.1:0-3101 GCA_964410795.1 uncultured Lewinella sp.
ATGAAAATAGCAATAATAGGCCATGGTAAAATGGGCAAGTACATAGAGATGCTTGCGAAAGCTGCAGGAGACGAAATTGTCCTGATTGTTGATGAAAATAATCGTCAAGAGACCATGGCGCAAGACCTTGCAGTTGCAGATGTAGCAATAGAGTTTACCCGCCCGGAATCTGCGATTCCAAACATAGAGTTGGCGCTGGAGGCAGGAGTGCCGATTGTGGTGGGAACGACGGGGTGGCTGGCGGAGTTACCAGAGGTTTCGAAAAAAGTGAAGGCTGCCGAAGGCGCGCTGTTCTGGGCGAGCAACTTCAGTATTGGGGTGAATATATTTTTTGCGGTGGCAGAGCGAGCTGCAGCGCTGGCCAATCAGTACGGCGGCTACGTGGCTTCGGTTGAAGAAGTTCATCACGAGCAGAAACTGGACGCGCCTTCCGGTACGGGAATCACTTTGGCAGAAAGAGTGGGGGCTCAGCTAGATGCCTATGATTCCTGGACGCTGTCTGGTGTGAAATCTAATGTTCCGCAAACACACATTGCACCCGCGTCTGCGCCAAAAAAAAGTAAAATGCCCGTCCCGATCAATTCCGTTCGTGAAGCTGGTGTGCCCGGTACCCACATTCTTGAACTTTCAAGTACGATAGATACGTTGAGCCTTAAACACGCCGCCCATTCCCGTGAAGGTTTTGCGAAAGGCGCGCTCACCGCCGCACGTTGGCTAGTGGAAAAACAAGGTGTTTTTACGATGAAAAATCTTCTTGAAGCGAACGCCTAGTACCTAAGGGACGAAAAGACTAACGAACTAACGTCTTAACCACTATCTTCGCCCCGCACGCTAACCAACCTACCCGTATGCGCAATCTTTTTCTCCTTTTTGCCTGCCTCGTTTGCTCGATGACGCTTTCGGCGCAACTCCCGAATACTCAGGTCTATGTTTTTGACATTGCTGAAAGCGATAGTACCATCGTTTTTACAAAGCCGCAGTACCTCACGGCTTTTAACCAGCGTGGGTATAACAACCAACCGTACTGGTTGGATCGGAACGTTCTGCTCCTTTCCGTACAGCAACCGGAGATGCAGCAACCGGATATTTTTAGCTTCGATCTGAATGCTAGAAGCCAGACCAGAATGACCCGTACTGTTTCCGGGGAGTACAGCCCGAAAGGAATGGGCGACGGGCGTAAATTCAGCTCCATTCGCCAGGAATACATTGGTCGAGACACCGTACTTCGTTTGTGGGAATTTTCGACCAATTTACAGGATAACGGGCGGCCAGTGTTTAAATACATTAATGGCATTGGTTATTATGAATGGCTGAACAGCGTCCAGTTGGCTTTATTTATTGTCGGCACCCCGAACACCCTTGCGTTAGCGAGTGCCGATACGGACCGTCCACGGACGCTGGCCAATAACGTTGGTCGTTGTTTTAAGCGCCTACCGAACGGTAACCTTGCTTATGTGAGTAAAGAAACCGCCAGTTGGACCCTGGTGGAGCAAAATTTGTACCGGCTGACGGACCCCCCCCGCCCGGTAACTACCTGTATTAATGGCTCTGAGGACTTTGCTATCCTGCGAGATGGTAGCTACCTAATGGCGGGCGGATCTAAGATTTACCGGTTTGATCCCATTCGGAATCCGCAATGGAAAGAGGTCGTTGACCTGCGTTTTTACGGTATTAAAAATATTTCCCGTATCGAATCTAATGGTTTCGGTAAGCTAGCTATTGTTGAAGGGAGCTAATTAAATTATTCAATTCATATTATTTCAATTTCATCCGGGCGCGGCCGCAGGATGCAATGAAGAAGTATTCGAACAATGTTTTTAATTGGGTATTTCGCCAATAAAATAACCATAGAGTGGAATGCCCTTGAACCTAACCAAACCACCACATCATGATTATAGGTTGCCCTAAGGAAATCAAAAACAATGAGAACCGTGTCGCTCTAATTCCTGGCGGAGTACAGGCACTTGTCAAGCGCGGTCATAAGGTTTATATTCAGTCTACAGCAGGTCTCGGATCTGGATATACTGACGAAGCGTACGTTGAAGCCGGAGCGGAAATTCTTCCAACCATTGAGGACGTCTACGCGAAGTCGGAAACCATTGTGAAAGTGAAAGAGCCCATCGCAAGTGAATATGCGTTGGTTCGTGAAGGTCAATTCCTGTTCACTTACTTTCACTTTGCTAGTTCACGTCCCTTAACGGAGGCTATGATTAAGAGCAAGTCTATCTGTCTTGCCTATGAGACTGTAGAAGCCCCGAACGGTAGCCTACCGCTGCTTGTACCCATGAGTGAAGTTGCTGGCCGGATGGCCATCCAGCAGGGCGCTAACTATCTGGAAAAGCCGCACGGCGGACTTGGGATTCTGCTCGGTGGCGTACCTGGTGTGAAGTCGGCTAAAGTGATGATTCTTGGCGGTGGTGTTGTGGGCGTTCAGGCGGCCAAGATGGCCGCAGGCCTCGGTGCTCAGGTTATTCTCATGGACATTAACCTGGACCGTCTTCGTTACCTTGATGATATTCTCCCCGCCAACGTCCGCACTGTATTCTCTAGCGAGTACAATATTCGTAAAGAACTTTCTACTGTCGATCTCATCGTAGGGGCAGTTTTGATACCTGGAGCAAAAGCCCCCCACCTGATCACGCGTGAGATGTTAGGTGAAATGCGAGATGGTTCCGTAGTTGTTGATGTCGCCGTAGATCAGGGTGGTTGTATTGAGACCTGTAAGCCTACCACGCACGCCGACCCAACCTACGTGGTTGATGGTATTCTCCATTATTGTGTGGCGAACATGCCCGGTGCTGTACCATATACCTCAACACTTGCCCTTACCAACGCAACGTTTCCTTACCTCCTGCAAATTGCCGACAAAGGCTGGGAAAAAGCTTGTGAGGACAACGCCGGTCTTAAAAAAGGCCTCAACGTTGTGCGCGGTGAGATCGTTTACCAACCAGTAGCTGAAGCCTTTGGCTTGTAGATATGATAGATTGATAGTGTGATAGATTGGTAGAGCTGCCGCAAGTGCTACCCATCTCGCTTCGCTTGTTCGCCAGGGTGAACAAGCGAAATAGTGCTAACGGTAAATTCGGTAGCTCTATCAATCT
>CAYPIM010000378.1:0-3092 GCA_964410795.1 uncultured Lewinella sp.
TTGAGACGGGTATTCGGGGTGATGGCAAACTGCACATTAGTTTGGGGATGGATTTTTAAAAGCCTCCACCCGCTCAACAGCGTTCTCCCGGATGTTGACCCAAAACAGGTTATAATCCCCAACGTGGTAGTTCTTCGTCCGGAAAAAGATGTCCCCAAAGAATTTCGGCTTATTGGTGAACAGCCCTGCGCCTCTGCGTTCCGCCCAGACAAGTTCCGGCAATGGCCCTTTATCGTAATTGTAGAGTACACCGCCTTTATTCAGTGAAGCAGGTGCACGCGTCTCGTCTGTCTTCCAACTAAGCGGGTTAACCACAGCAATATTATTTACGGTATCGCGGTAAGCAGCTTTAGGTACAAAGTCTTCCCGGTAGGTACGCCAGCTAACAAAGCAACCTGTCTGGCTCGCATTCTGACAAACAGGAATGGTGCGGTAAGCATCGGCAGAGACGGGCATTCCGATCAAGTAAGCGGCGACCAGCTGTTCGCGTAATGGTTTGCCATCAAAACGGTCGGCCATCAGTCGTTTGGCGTGGGTGGTTCCCTGGCTGTGGCTGGCTATAATAATGGGCCGGCCATCGTTCCAGGTTTTGAGGTAGTGATCGAACGCGGCAAGCACGTCGTTATAAGCAGTATCCAACGCTCGCTCACTAACCGAGCGGCCTTGCTTGTAGTATACCGCAATATTCGCCTGACGGTAACGAGGGGCAAAAACGCGCCCTGCAGCATTAAAAATAGAGGCATGGTTAAGCATTGCTGACTCGTCAACCGACTTGTTCAGTTTTGCATCGGCCAGATTAGCGTTCCATAAATCATTCCCTTTAACGGCTTTGCGGTAGATGGTGGGATGAAGGTAAAACACATCCGCTGTTGCGGTAGCTTGCTGATCGGTAAACTCCGTTCCGGGCGTACGGTCGGCTTCGTCTTGCTCGAAAGGAGAAGCCGCCCAGTTGTCTGGCTCGCTATAATCTGGTACAGGAGGGACAAGAAAAGAACTGTTTTCGGGTAGAGCGGGCACACTTCCGCAAGCCGTGAGCAGGAGCCAGGGCAAAAATAAGAATACGCTGCGCATCAAATTAAAAGTTTTACTGGTGGGCGCGGTCAGCTTGCAGGAAATACACGATTCCTATGCAGGCCAAGCCAAGGATGAAAAATGTCATGGGATGTAATTATGTTTATGGGTGGTGTTATAACGATAACGAGAATAAAATAGTTCCTCTATTCAATTTTTCTACCGAGCGCTTAACTTGCTAAAAAAACAGTATAGTATGCTTCCTAAAAAATGGCTAGCTGCCGGACAATGGCTTCAGTATTCTGGTCGGCGTATTTTCTACCGTTCAGGTGGCTCCGCAACGGAAGCTATCCTACTAATTCACGGTTTTCCAACATCTTCCTGGGACTGGCAAAAGCTATGGCCAAAGCTCCAAACTAAGTACCGGTTAGTCGCTCCGGATCTACTTGGCTATGGTTTTTCTGACAAGCCCATCGACCATGTCTACTCGTTTATGGAGCAGGCTAACATCATTGAGGCGATGCTACGTACAGAGGGAATTGTTGACTGTCATATTCTCGCGCATGATTACGGTGACACCGTTGCACAGGAGCTCATCGCCCGAGCGTTAGAAGGCAAACTTAGTTTCGGTATCAACTCAGTTTGCTTGCTAAATGGTGGGATTTTCCCAGAGGCACACAGCCGACGGCCAATTCAAAAAATGCTCCTGGGCCCTTTAGGCTTTTTGGTTAGTCGGTTGAGTACCAAGTCTACCCTTAGGCGTAATTTCAAGAACATTTTCGGCCCTTCCACCCCTCCGTCCGAAGAGGAAATCGACACCTTTTGGAACCTGATGATCCACAACAACGGAAAGAGGGTCATCCACCTCTTGATTCAATACCTTCACGAGCGTGAACACTATCGAGAACGCTGGGTAGACGCCCTTCAGCGTTGTCCAGCACCACTTCGGCTTATCAATGGAAACTACGACCCCATTTCAGGCAAACAGATGTCGGTTCGCTTTCGGGAGTTGTTAGATGGTGCCGACGTTATTGATTTACCTAACATCGGTCACTATCCGCAAACAGAAGCTCCGGAAGTGGTACTAAAGTATTTTCTCGAGTTTCTGGACAAGGAGTAAAACAGTATTTCGTAAAACCGCCCTAGCACCTGCGACTGCGCCGCCTAGATTGGTAGTAATATAGAATGAGGGCTACCGCCATTACTACGCATGGTGCTGCGCTGGTACACTTCGGCTGAGCAAGCACAGCGCGGCAAACAGTACTTGCGGCTGCACTAATTAGTCACCAGCGTCCCTACTTGCTCACCAAACATGATGCGCCGAAGGTTTGTAGGTTCATTGATGTCAAAAACGATGATGGGCATCTTGTTTTCGGCGCAAAGGGCGAAAGCAGCCTGGTCCATAATTTTCAGGCCTTTGGCCATTACTTCTTTAAAGGATATTTCGTCGTACTTCGTCGCGTTCGGGTCTTTTTCCGGATCCGCGGTGTAGATGCCGTCTACCCGAGTGGCCTTCAGGACAATGTCGGCCTTAATCTCGTTGGCACGGAGGGCGGCCGCGCTGTCGGTTGTGAAATAGGGGTTCCCAGTTCCGGCACTAAAAATCACGACACGCCCTTTTTCCAGGTGGCGAACGGCTCGGCGACGGATATACGGCTCGGCGATCTGTTCCATCTTGATGGCCGAGATCAGGCGGGTAAAAACCCCATGCGTCTCCATCATACTCTGCAACGCCATGCCGTTGATGACCGTAGCGAGCATCCCCATATAGTCTCCCTGGGTCCGTTCCACACCAGATTCCGCAGCTGAAAGCCCCCGAAAAATATTGCCTCCACCAATCACTATGGCCACTTCAACACCAATATCTATCAGTTCCTTGACTTGTTTGGTGTAGTAGGTGAGCATTTTAGAATCGATGCCATACTGTTGGTCGCCCATCAGGGTCTCACCACTCAGTTTCAGCATTACACGACGGTACTTGAGGGCCATTGGATTGGAGGGATTTTTTTGCCGTTACACTTCGGCGGCGCTAAGATAGATTGATAGTCTGATAGTTTGGTAGATTTATAGAGCTGCCGCTA
>CAYPIM010000379.1:0-3066 GCA_964410795.1 uncultured Lewinella sp.
AGTAGAACATTACTCGTCTCCTACCTAAGCACTATCTTCTCAGTATAAGAGGCGCCTCCGTCGAGACGAACCGTAAGGAAGTATGTGCCACCGGGGAGGTCTCGCAGGTCAAAGGATTGGTTGAGTGCAGCACCTCGATCTACCCGTTGCGCTGAAATCGTCCGTCCCTTTACATCGTGCAAGAGCAAGGTGGCGGGCTGGTCGGAAGGCAGTTCTCCGGAGATCTGTACATGACTTTCCGTTGGGTTCGGGTAAAAGCTCAATCCGAAAGGATGTTCCTGATCTTCGCTGCTCGTCAGGAAGCTAAAGTCGAAGTAGTTGATGTTTACCGGCCCTTGTTCCACCAGCAGGCGGAGCGTATGTGCACCTGCGGGTAGCCGGGCTTCGTAGCGAACGGTTGTCCACGTCTGCCAACCTCCGGTAGCTTCCATATTCGTGGTGTGGAGCTCTTCAATGGTGCCGTCTTCTGTTACTAATTGCATCTTTAGAGAGCTGGGCATTTCGGATGCATTACGGTATTCTACGGTGTAAATACCTGTCTGGGCCACATCAATGTAGTAATCCAGGTAGTCGCCACCATCGAGGTAGCCAATGTTCTCGCCACCTCCCTGGTCGGTAGTAGCTTCTAGCTGAATTCCTTCCTGGCGGAAGTAATCTTCAGCTTGTATGCGGCCCGGTACCGGGTGGACAAAAGCGACGGTGTTTTGTACCGGCTGATTGGTGAAAATCTCCAGAGAAGATCCGTCGGTCGAAATCAGATTAGAACCAGCATAACTCACCGTAATCACGTCGTCAGCGCGGAAAGCCGCTGAGGTGGTCAATTCAATGGATCGGTTGCCAAGGGGGCTGAAAATCGCTGCAGTGACGGGGATTGAATTCCCGTCAACAAACAAGGTGAAATCACTGGTGTTTGGCGCTTCAGTTGTTGCCAAGGGCTTGTTCACATCTATCCGTACGGTCTGGAAATCTTCGGTAATTCCCGAAGTGAAAGAGGTCGCGATTGAGCTTAGGTCACCGGAACGAAGAAACTCCATTCCCCCCAAATTAAAGCCTTCTCTATCGATGAAGACACGCAGTTTGTTCTCTCCAGCCGTCAGGGGGATGTTCTGGATGGTAGATGTCTGAAAAGTCTGCCAGCCTCCGGTATTGCCAACTGTCCGGGGTGCTGTTATATTTGCGGATCCAATCTGGAAATGGAAAGCACCACCGTCGGCATCAGAGGCAGTGCGTACCTGTGCTCGGTATACACCGTCTTCCGCTACGTTAACGGTGTACTGCATCCATTCCCCCGTACTTGCCCAACCTAAGTGAACCCCGTTGGTGTAGATATTGTCCTCAGATTTTTCAAGATCGACCCCGTCATTTCGGTAAATCCAACCATTGTTCCAGGCGGAGAAATTACCAGTAGAAACCTGAAAGTTTGCGTAGTCTACGTCTTTATAAGCATAGCCTCGTTTGCCCAAGTCGAAATTGCCGGGGTAGAGCACGCCGGGGATGTTGTTTTCTGCGAAGGGTTTGGTGTCGTCGGTAGTGTTTTGGCGGAAGAGCGCATCAATGACGTCTTTCTGGTAGCGTGCGTTTTCTAACTTTAGCTTTTCTGCGAGTTCGAAAAGAAAGGCCGTTGCATTTTGGGTGGAAGGCCGGTCAGCTCGCCCTTCCCAGTAGTCGATAAGGCGTTGCCATCCATTCGTCCGCTCTACGGAAACGGGCCCTGCGATGGCGTCAATTTTTTTCCAGGGCCACCAGGCCCAGCCCATATTGTGCTCGGCAAACAAGGCGGTCGCCTCTTGAAACCAAACGTTAGAGTTCTCACCGGTTTCGCCAAAGTAAATCGGTATGTCGTGCTGCTCACGTAGATCAATTACCCACTGAATGGAGGCCTGATCATTGATACTCCAGTATTTATGAGGACTGTAGGCCATGTTCGCATCCCACGGTGGCGTCAGGCCCGTAAAGTCGTTTGCAAACCAGTTGCCTTCGATGAAAATTAGATGGTTCTGGTCTACGGCACGAATAGCAGTTGTAATACGGCCGTAGAGGTTCCGGAGGGCTACTCCTCCTGGGAGGTCATAGTTCACTTCGTTGATAAGGTCGTATGCGCCCACGGTAGGTTCATTTTTGTAGCGTTCAGCAAGCCTGGCCCAGAGTGCAACGGTTTTATCCTGATTGGCCTGGCTTTCCCAGAGGTTTGGTTTGTCTTCGTCCCGATCACTAATGCCCTCATCGTTGCCCTGGCCGCCAGGGGCGGCGTGGAGGTCCAGAATGACGTACATATCGCGGGCTTTGCACCAGGTAATTAGGCTGTCGGTTAATCGAAAACCTTCTTCCAGCCAGGTTTGCTCGCCAGCAATGGGCTCGGCTTCGATGGGTAGCGTGTAAAGGTTGTAATGCATTGGCAGGCGTACGGAGTTAAAGCCGGCCTGGTGCATCGCCTCAATGTCATCTTCGTTGGTATGATTGGCGCGCCAGGCTTCGTAAAACTCATCGGTAGTTTCTTGCCCTACCAGATCAACCAACTTCTCAATGAGTTGGTGTTGGGCGTTGGCAAAGCTGGCAGTTTGTAGCATGTAGCCCTCTTGCAGCATCCAACCGCCAAGGCCCATGCCCTTGAGGATGTAAGGTTCGCCAGCCTCGTTTACAATTTCTTTACCCTCGGCGCGGAGGAAACCCTGAGCGGATAAAGAGGTGAAGCCCAGACACAGGAATACCAGGAAAATTGTGGTTTTATTGATCGACATAACAGTGTAGTTTGACCTCGTAGAAATAGGCGATGATCGCCTTCAGTGATGTCAAATATACATTTTACAAAGCTTAGCTAAGAATTGCTTCGGTTGAGACGCCTATCGTTTTCGTAAGGGATCACAGACCAACAGTATGGTGTTTGTACGGCTGAACCTAATTCCGTGTTAGTCCGCGAAACCAGTCCGAATCTGTAATTCTATTTTTTAGGCGCGGCCGCAGGATGCAAAGATTGATTTATAAAAAGTCTTTAAGTTGGTGTAGTAAGTCTCCTTGATCCTTTTCGGGAGGATCTGCACTGATTTGAAACTCACAACTGGACATTTC
>CAYPIM010000380.1:0-3036 GCA_964410795.1 uncultured Lewinella sp.
AAAAGCCCTGGTCCTAACTTCCGTCAGGACCAGGGCTTGGTCTTTTAAGATGGATGCTTGCAGTCTACGGCTTCTTAACCTCTGCACGCGCAAAATCACCAGCCCGCAGGATGATCATCTTGTCTACATCAATGTACTTAGCAATGGCAGCGTTGATCTCTTCGGTAGTTAGGGACATCATTTTGTCCTCCAATTCCTTGGACCATTTCATCGTGCGGTTCAGGTAGGCATTAGAACTAAGCGTACTGGCCATTGAACGGTCCTGAGCGCGATTCATCTGCTGACTCTGTACCCAACCCGATTTAGCGGACTCTACTTCTTCAGCCGTAAAGCCGTCATTGCGTGCTTTATCAATCTCCTCGCGGAATGCCTTCTCAAGGGCTTCCCGGTTTTCAGGATTATAAATAGCGTAAGCCATGAAGGTTCCGTTCTTATCCAGGTTAGAAGCATTGAAGTTGCTGCCAACACCGTAGCTCAGGCCATCTTTCTGGCGGATGCGAGTGGCAAGGCGACTGTTCAGGAATCCACCGCCGAGGATGAAGTTACCCATTTCCAGCGCTGCATAATCGGGGTGATTTCTACCGATCGGCATTGACATACTGGCCACGAACCAAGCGTTGGCTTTGTCCGGGGTTTCCATCTTCACCATTTCGGGCTTTACGGCACGGTAGGGGCGGGCAATGCGTTTGAACTCGGTGGGACTTTTCCAATCTCCGAAGTTCCGATCTAATGCTTTAATTACTTCGTCCTTATCCATATCACCACTGGCGGCGAAGGTCGCGCTGGATGCTCCGTAGAAGTCTTTGTAGAATTTCTTCACGTCGTCCAGCGTGAGCGCCTTGATGGTTTCCACGTTTTCATCAAACGAGTTGGCGTAGTACGGGTGGCCTTTCTTATAGCGGTTTGTACGGCGGCGCATTTCGTTGAAAACAATGGCGCGAGGGTCAGAGCGTTGTTCTTCGATTCCGGCAAGTGACTCTTTCTTCATTTTATCAAATTCTTCCTGTGGGAAGGTCGGATTTTTGAGGATGTGTCCTACCAGATCAATTACTTCCGGCAGTACATCACGTTCCGCTTCAATGGATACAAAGGCACCTGTAGAACCTCCACCGACGTATACCCGTGCCTTGAGTGCATCGAGTTTATCCTGAATTTGCTGCCGGTCCATGTCTTTAGCCCCCATCATGAGCATACGACCAGCCATTCCACCGGCATCAGCCCGTCCCATCAGTTTATCGAGGTTACCAATGCGGAGGTTCATGGTTGCATTAACGCTGTTTCCACGGGTCTCCTTTGGCAGCAGACTATATTCAATATCCGTTTTACCAACTTTCCCGGTAAAGGTGCGGCTGTCAATATTGTCGTAGCTCGGATCAAACTCTTCACCTTCAGCAATAGCTTCGCGGCCTTCATAACCATCAAGGACGATGGAAAGATCCTTCACTTCCGGAATCTCGGCACGGTCGGGTTCATCCGTTGGCCAGAAGCGGCCAGTAGTGCGGTTGCTGGGCTTGAAGTATTGCTTAGCTACCCGAAGTACATCCTCAGGTGTTACCTTCTCGGTACGGTCACGATTGATGAAGCCTAGGCGCCAGTCACCCTGAGCGATATAAGCACTCATCGTCAGGCCTACTCGGTTGGCGTTGCGCTGGCCGAGTTCAAAGTTCTTGAGGATGCGGTCTTTAGCGCGCTTTACCTCTTCTTCTGTAGGAGCCTCAGTTTGGATTTTATCCATGGTTTCCTGGAAGGCCTTTTCTACTGTCATGAGGTCGTTTTCCTTCAGGACATTTACGTTAAACATTGCGAAGCCAGGCTCGGCGAGTGCTGGGGCGAAGCCCCAAACTACACTGGCGTCTCCATCTTCTACCAGGGCCTTGTAAAGCTTACCACTTGGCTGGCTGGTGAGCACGTTCATCAGTACCGCAATGGCGGGGTAGTCTGGGTGCGGGCCAGCCGGAATGTGGTAGGCCGCCTGGGTTACCTGCACGTCACCTTTGCGGCGGAGCTCAGCAAAGCGCTCTCCGTCCTGCACCGGCTCACGGGTATAGGTACTGTAAAGCTTACGCTCCGGCTTCGGAATCTTACCAAACTTCTCATTGATAAGCTCCAGGGTTTTCTCCGGATCAATCTTACCAGCGACAACCAATACGGCGTTGTCCGGCTGGTAATACTTACGGTAGAACCCTTGCAGGCGCTCAATCGGAACATTCTCTAGATCGGCTTTAGAGCCGATGGTAGACTTGCCATAATTGTGCCAGAGGTAGGAAGTGCTAAGGACACGCTCCATGAGCACACCACCGGGGTCGTTCTCACCAGATTCAAATTCATTGCGCACAACTGTCATCTCACTGTCGAGGTCTTCTTTGGCGATGAAGGAGTTAACCATGCGGTCGGCCTCCATATCAAGGGCCCAATCGAGGTTTTCGTCGCTGGCGGCGAAGGTTTCGTAATAGTTTGTCCGGTCGTACCAGGTAGTGCCGTTGGGGCGCGCACCATGTTCGGTGAGCTCGGCGGGAATATCCGGGTGGTCGGGTGTGCCCTTAAAGACAAGGTGCTCCAGTAGGTGAGCCATGCCGGTTTCGCCATAAGCTTCGTGGCGAGAACCGACCTTATAGGTCACGTTTACGGTGATGTTGGGGACTGAGTTGTCAGGGAACAGGAGGACCTTCAGGCCATTTTCTAGCTTATACTCGGTAATTCCCTCTACAGAAGTGACCTTTTCGGGTGCTTCCTGGGCGGTAAGTGCACCAAAGGCCATAACAAAGGCCAAGGCGGACAGTAATCGTAATCTCATGAATTAATGAATTGGTTAAAAGGTGATTTATGGATTTAAACTCATACAAGCTACCAAACGTCTGGGTACGGCATGGGCGTACATAGATTAAAGACGGTAACTTTTAGACGAAGGTTGCAGAAGATGGGCACAAAAGATGAGATGCCAGGTAAAATTGTAGCCTATTGCAAAATGTCCTTACTGCGTGGCCAGCACTAAGAAGATAGCTCCCCTACCCTAAAACAACCTTCTTTGCACCTGCG
>CAYPIM010000381.1:0-3032 GCA_964410795.1 uncultured Lewinella sp.
GTTAAACAAAGGGTGAAGGCCAGGGACATATTTTGGAGGAGAATTATTTTAACAAAAAAGCCGCTCATCCTATAAGAAGGATGAGCGGCTTTAGCCGTAAGGCATTTCGGAAAGAGAAATTAGTTTTGAATATCTCCCGCACGCTTACCGGCGGAGTAGTTGATACGCAACTGGTTACTCTTACGAAGTTTAGTCTTTACATCCTGTACAATACCCATCGTCACCTCTCCATCAACCCGGAGAGAAGATGTAATACGGCCACGCTTGGCTTCAGGAAGTTTTACTTTGTGCTGCTCAAGGAACAGTGGAATATCATCAACAGTGGAGATCTTGTCGCCGAGCTGAATACGTGGCGAAGTACCATAAATTTGCTGGTACTGCTGCGTGGGCCGACCTACGTAGATGTAGTTAACGAGAGATTTCTCATCAAGCTTGGTAAGCTGGGTAGCTTCCGGCGTGTTTACAGCAAGCTTCAGGTCGGAATCCCGCAGAACGGTTACCATCATGAAGAAGAACAGCAACATAAAGATGATGTCCGGAAGAGAAGCGGTAGAAACCTTCGGGCTTGCCTTACCGCGCTTTTTAGAAAACTTAGCCATTGGATTGAAGCTTAAATTGGGTGAACGGTGTTATTGTGAACAACCGTAAGATGCCACAGCGGGCATGATTGGTGGGAGGAAGAAAAAAACAGGCCGGAAAACGCCGTAGCGGAACCGGCCTGCTTTTAATTAATTCTCTTCACCAAAGTTGGTAGGCTCCGCCTCGGAGAGTACCATCGGAATTTCTCCTTTGATGGCCTTACGCTGAGCGAATGGCATATCATCGGAGTACGGTTCGCCGTAACGTTTCTGGGCAAGTTCGTCCCATAATTCGTCGTAAGCACCTTTCAATTCGTTGTAGACGGCGAGGTACGTTTCGTAGTTCGTACCGCGGTCATTCTTAAGCGAAATGATGGCGTTCTTAGGTGATTCCGACATGTTCTCGAGCCGACGAGGGTTTGAAATGAATTCCTTTGCGTTCTCCCGTAACTGGGCGATGCGCATCGGCTCTTCACGAACCAGCAACTGATTGTTGGCATTAACGAGTACGGAGTACACGTTGCGTTCCTTCAGTTTGGTGATGTCGGGCTCTTCGTCAGACCAGGGCGGCAATCTTACGAGGATACCCTTGTCTTCGGCGATCGTAGTAGTGACGAGGAAGAAAATGAGTAGCAGGAAGGCGATGTCCGCCATAGACCCTGCATTGATCTCATTATTCATCCGGTCTCTGGTCTTGGTCTTAGCCATAGTCTGGTTGAGATTTATTCAGGTTACTTAAAGATGCCACGGATGCCAAACACTACAAGTGAAAGGACAGAAAGTGCGATCATGATCAGTGCGGCAAGGATGGCACCACTGATAAACTTCAGGTTTCCACCGGTAAAAGTAGTTTCCTGAGAAGTGGTGAACTTTTCAATAGCGCGTTGGATCTCGGGAGTCTCCGCTGCGATATCGCCGTTGGCTGAAGAATAGCCAACGAAAACGATGATCGCGAGAACTGCCAGGCCTATAAGGCCTTTTATGGACCCTTTCGGATCACCGGCAAATTGGACAACACCAAAGATCAGTGCTACGATGAAAGCAAGGGCTGTGAGTACCAAAGAGATACCGATACCGAAATCAAAAACACCGGTATTGTATTTTTCAGCGCCCGCAGACTCAGAGTTCAACAGTTCCATCTCGGCGGGGTCACCGGAGAAGATACTGATCAAAAAGATGGCAACAACCAGCACTCCAATCCCGAAAGCCAGCGCCTGACCGTATTTATTTAAAAATGCGTACATGCTATGATTGGATTTAAATAATGAGGGCTGATTAGGCCTTGAAGCTGTTGTTGGTGGCCATGATATCTACCAGGGCGATGGAAGCATCTTCCATTTTGTTGACGATACCGTCGATCTTGTTAACGATGTAGTTGTACAGGATCTGAAGGATAATGGCAACAACAAGACCGAATACCGTGGTAAGGAGGGCTACTTTAATACCACCGGCAACTACTGCGGGGGAAAGGTCACCTACCGTTTCGATACGGTTGAAGGCCTGGATCATACCTACTACCGTACCCATGAACCCAAGCATGGGCGCAATCGCGATAAAGAGAGAGATCCAAACAAGGCCACGTTCCAAAAGGCCCATCTGAACGGAACCGTAAGAAACAATTGCTTTTTCTACTGCGTCGGGGCCTTCGCCGCTGTGGCGCAGTCCTTCATACAGTACGCTGGCAGTAGGGCCAGGCGTAGATTTGGCTACTTCACGGGCACCTTCCATGTCGCCTTCTTCGAGGCGCTCACCGATGCGAGAGAGTAGTTTGTCAGTGTTGACAGAAGCAAGATTAAGCGTGATAATACGCTCGATGCAAAATGCCAGACCAAGGATCAGACAGACAAGAACGATTGCCATGAAGCGCCAATCACCGTCGATGAATTGCTTCTTGAGAACCTGGAATCCAGAGGATTCGTCTGCTTGTGCCGCAAGGTCGGCAGCGGAAAATACTACCAGCGTCAGGGCCGCTAGTGCTTTGGAAAGATGTCGCATAGCCAAATTTAGGTTGAACGAATAGTTTGTGCGTGAAGAGAATGTACCGACACTAGTGCCGGAATAAGTGTTCTTTGAACCGCCGTTGCGGTCGTTTGTGCGACGAATATCGCAACTGTATGCGGAAAGGTAAGAAAAATTCCATCTTATTGCTTGCAAACATAGAATACTGGCTGACGAAACATCCACCAATATCCAATTGCAGAAATATAGGAAAACCTATTTCTTACGATCTAAACTTAAAAGTATTTGGAAGGAAAGAGATATTGCCATGGTCCACAGGTTCAAAACCAAACGATGCAGAACAACAGCAGAATATCTCTTTCTTTTTCCAAAATTCTAATGCGGAGAGAGAGGGATGACTCCTTCGTCGTGATCGCTGCGCTCAGAGTTCGAACCCTGCGATACTGAATGAAAAAACATCCTTTCTTTTCCTTGTCAATGCGGAGAGAGAGGGAT
>CAYPIM010000382.1:0-3025 GCA_964410795.1 uncultured Lewinella sp.
TTCGTGCAGCGCAAAATGGTACAAAAGCATAATCGTCTTTCCGTCCCGGATTTCCCCGGTTTTGATCATCGCTAACGCCCGGGAGAACTCTACCTCCAGGATTTCGATCTCCTCCTGCTCGGCGGCAACGCCGCCGCCAGCAGATTGCTTCAGGCTCTCATCGTACTCAGCGACGAAGAAGTGCAAAATCTCAGTAACTGAGCCGGGAGACATATACGCTTCGAATACTTTACGGACGTTGTCGACGTGGTACCCCGTCTCCTCAATGCATTCTTTCTTAATGCATTCCACTGGGTTTTCTGTTTCCAGAATGCCGGCACAGGCTTCAATCAGCATTCCGTCATCATTGCCGTTTACGTAAGTCGGCAGGCGGAATTGCCGGGTCAGGATGACGGTGTTTTTTATGGGATGGTAGAGTAAGATTGCCGCACCGTTTCCCCGGTCGTAAGCCTCCCGCTCCTGGCTTATCCACTCGTTGTTACGGTTGCGGTAGTCGAAGCGGTATTTCTTCAGGGTATACCAATTGTCAGAAAGGAGCTCAGAATCAATGTTTCGGATGCGGTTATTCGGCATTGGGTATTTCTTCAAGGGTTTGGAAAATGGTGAGACCGAGACCTTCAGCGACCTTCACGTCATTGTCTGCACCGTTTGACTTTCCGGGAATGCGGAGTACACCGTCACAACTTCGGAGCACCCGGTGGGCGATGGGGTAGGAGATGGAGTTGTAGATGTCGTCGCCTACTTCCTTCGAACCCGCCATGCGCATGAGCGGTAAGGCAAACCATTCACCAACAACTGGGGTGTGGCCCTTGAGAAAGACCTGGTAGGCTGCTTGTTCAAGCCGGTCCAGGTTTTCTTTGATCAGTTTGGGGTCGTCATTAGTGCCACCTCTGTAGGGGCCAGAAATCATTATCATCATCTGCTTGCCGGATTTTACCACAAGGTAGGGGAGCAGCCGGTTGCGAATCTTATGGTAGATTAAGAGCTTGTTGGGAATTGCTTCCGGCCTATAAACGGCGGGTTTGGGCCTCGTCTTCCAGCAACCTCTTTTTCATGACGGAAAGAAATTCTGGGGTGATGCCAAGGTAGGAGGCGATGTCTTTCTGACTTGCGTCCTGTTCAATGTTGGGATACCGGTTGGTCAGGTTAATGTACCTGGCCTGAGCGTCGTCGGTAATTAGTTCAAGTGAGCGCCTTTGTTCCCTGATGTAAGAATACTGCATCATTTTCCGGAACGCAGATTCGAACTTCGTTGAAACAGTCATCAGTTCATCGAAGTCGTACTTAGATAGCTCGTAGACTATAGAATTGGCCGATGCCTGAATACTGATGGAGGAAGTCGTCCCGTTGGTGAAACTATCGATGTCCGTGATCCACCAATCCGTAAAGGCAAACATGATCACGCGTGCTTTCTGGTCTTGGTTAAGGATATAGCTTTTGCAGCAGCCCTTGAAGATGTAGTAGAGGGCGTTGCAAGTTCTATCTCCCTGTAACAGGAATTCTTTTTTAGCAACCTCACGCCTTTTGAATTTTGCGGTGACGCTTTTTAGCTCTTCTGGAGAGAAGGTGGTTCTCTTGCTTAGGTTTTCTGCGAGGGCTTTGAGCTCTACCGACATTGCGAAGACTTATTTTGAAGCTTGTGCTGCTATAGCTCTTTGCCCACTAATCTTCAGCACCACGGCACCGATGATGCCCGATACCAATGACCCCACGATAATGCCAATCTTAGCAGAATCTATCAGTATTGGCTGTCCGGAGAAGGCCAGGTTGGCAATGAAAATAGACATCGTGAAGCCAACACCAGCTAGGATGGCAACGCCAAGTATCTGCCAGGCGTTAACCTGGTCGGGCAACTCCGCCAGGCCGAGCTTGACCGCAATGAAAGAAAACAAAGAGATGCCAATACACTTACCAACGAAAAGGGTGAGTGCAATCGTCATGATCAAGGAGGTATCCAGTTCCATCCCCGCGCTGAAGGCAATGCCCGCATTGGCCAGCGCAAAAATGGGCATGATGAAGTACGCTACCCAACCGTGCAACTTGTGCTCCAGGTGCTGGAGCGGAGAGTGGAAATCCTCTACCAGTTCTTCAATGTCTCCGATGTGCTCCAGCTGCTTATCACTTAAGGTGTTTTCGGGGCCGAGGGGAGACTTTTCGAGCCGGCCAGTAATAGACCTCAATTCCTCCAGTAGGGTTGAACCGTCGATCTTGCGCCGTATTGGCACGGCAAAGGCCAGAAGTACGCCGGCAATGGTGGGGTGAATGCCCGATTTTAAAAAGAGCACCCAGACGATGACCCCCACAATGATGTTGAGTTTTTTAAAGTAAAGCCCACGGTAAGAGAGCCCGTACAAGACCGCCAGAAGCGCCAGAGAACACATCACCAGCATCCACTTAATACCACCGCTGTAGAAAATGGCAATGATCAGTACCGCGCATAAATCGTCCACAATAGCAAAGGCCGTGAGAAATATCTTCAGGCTAAGGGGGACGGATTTACCCAGTGCCTTCAGAATGGCCAGCGTAAAGGCAATGTCGGTCGCCATCGGAATGCCCCAACCACCGGCGGTCTCTGGCCGGTCGTTCAACAGCAGATAAAAGCCGTAAGGAATGATGATACCGCCTAAAGCGGCAAAGATTGGGAAAGTCGCCTTGCGCACGGTATTCAGCTCCCCAACCAGAATCTCCCGCTTGATTTCCAGGCCGATCAGGAAAAAGAAGATGGCCATCAGGCCATCGTTGATCCACAGAATTAGGGGCTTGGTGAGGCCGAAGGCTTCCGTCCCGAAACCGATTTTGGTCTCCCACAGTGCCTGATAGGTCGCAGCATACGGCGAATTAGCCCAGATCATCGCCACAATGGTAGCCGAAAAAAGGAGGATGCCGCTGAAGCTCTCCATTTTGACGAACTGCTGAAAGGGAGTGAGTAGGTAGTCTTTGATCATTTTGGGCTGGGGAGATGAATTCTCAAGTTTTAACCCGGTTGCAGGTTCATTTGTTGACTGAACACGAAAGCGTCAAAGTT
>CAYPIM010000383.1:0-2987 GCA_964410795.1 uncultured Lewinella sp.
CTTCAGTTCACCACCCTGGTGGATTGCCGCGTACCAACAAACCTCGGTGTAGCCGACATGACGACCAATTCTGCGGATATTCGCTGGGACGTAACCGGTACGATCACCCAGTGGGAAATCCGCTATTACGACCCGGCAGCGGCAGTCATGCAATCTACTCAACAACAAGGATTTGCACCAGCAATGGGAGGAGAGACAGGTACTGGAGGCGGGAGTGTGCCAGCCGGCGGAACGGTACCGAACCTGAACGGTGGAATAGTGCCTAATCGGGGAGGCGGGACCCTCCCGAATTCAGGTGGAGGTGGAGGAGTATCCCCCTCCGGTGGAGGGGTCGCACCTGCTGGTGGAGGCCTCACCCCCTCAGTCAACAGTTCGCCTGCGACCACGAGTTCGACAATGGCCAACCCTACGGTAGCAGATGCGCCTCCGCCAGATCCTTACGCCAACTGGCAAACCATTACGACTACGGACCCTACACGCGTCTTCAATAACTTGGTACGCAACCGTAAGTATAAAGTAGTGGTTCGGGCAGAGTGCCCCACCTTTGGCTGGACGGATTTTTCCGAAATACTTGAGTTTAGTCCACTATGTCCTCAGCCGGTTATTGACACCGCTACGGCTGACGATATCGGCTTTGAAGACGTAACCTTGAACTGGCCAGCGCTTAATCCATGTTTATTACAGTACCGGGTAGAATTGGAAAGCCTCCAGCCCTACCCTTCCCTCAGCAATATTTCGTTAGGTACTATGACTTCGCCAGCCAGCGGCAATGGCCAGACCGAAAGAGGGAATACGCGTAGAACGAACTCGCAAAGAACGAACACACGTAAGACGAACCCCAGTAATAACAACACCAGCATAAGCACTGCTCCACAGGTTTACCGTGACATGACGATCACCACGGAGACAACCGCCTTATTCGAGGGCCTTAGGCCAAATACAGAATATCGTTTCCGTATTCAGGGATACTTCTATAAATCGGTATTTGAAGCCGGCCCCAATGGTTACTTAACGATGGCCGATGGCCCGTTCGGGGAAGCACCCGGTTTTGGCAGCGCGAACGCAGGTGAAGACTTTGTTATTGGAGAGCCAGGTTGGGGGGATTACTCCGAATGGATCATTTTCCGGACGGACCACTGTGCCCGGCCCTATGACCTTGTTGAAACAACGCTCAGCCGCAGCATAATGGAACTCAGCTGGACGCCGAGTAATGGCATCAACGAATTTGAGGTAAAGTATAAGCTCGCAGAAGACCCGGGTGCTTCCTGGGCGTACGAAACGGTTACGGAACCTGTGATTGTGCTAGAAAACCTCCTCAGCAATGCCATCTATGACTATCAGGTCACCGAGATTTGTCAGGATGGGGAGACGTTTAGGCCTGCGCCTCAGGACACATTCATCATGAAGAAGCCAAGCATCAACAATGGCTTATATGTATGTGGTCTGCTTACTGATGTAGACTTAAGTAACGAAACACCTTTGCCTGCCCTGTTGCCAGGAGATACTATCCGCGCTTTTGACTTCCCGGTAGTAATAACAGAAGCGAGTGGAGGAGGAGGTACTTTCAGTGGTGTGGGAGAAATAAGGATTCCTTATTTCAATAAAGCTAAAATGACCTTCAACTTTGATAATATCTTCATCAACGATGAGTACCAGATGGTGGGGGGATACTTGGAAGCTACTGGATTCGGCGTTGAAGTTCTACCGCCCTGGGCGGATTCTCTGTTGAATGAAATCATTGAAGGGCTTGAGCTCATTGAAGACATCATCACAATAGCTCAACTCGAACTGCTTGAAGACCTGATGGACCTTGGCGAAAACGCTAATCTCCCCCCCGGCTTACAACAGCAAATTCAGGACGTTCTTGATTGTTTTGAAAACGCAGAAACTGAAGCACAAATAGAGGCTTGTACTACGCTCCTTGACAGTGTAGCTATTCAGGTAGACAGTTTCCTAAACACTATATATGATGGAGACTTTCAGGTAGTTTTCGAAAAAGATCCAGCGCAAAAGTATGGTTTTGACGCACGGCGTGCGACGGAACCAATAGACTGGTACCAGGAGAAAACGATATCAGGAGAGAGCTACTTAGTACCTTTCAAATCAGTATTGGTTGGCGGCCCAGAGACGATAAAAGCAATCGTTCCTGCGGGAGAAATTGATTCGGTCGCCTTTAGCCAACCTAGTGGTAATTCGCTCAATTTCTCACCGAATGAACCCGGCACGACCGAGACCATCGTGGACTTCAGCGGGCAAGGTAACAACGACTATTTCCTGGTCGCCGAGCAAATTCCGGGGGAGACTACGCCTCCCAGAGTAGTGGGAATGACCAAGATTGTCCCCTATCCCAGTTTACCCTTACAGGTGACCATCGTACCGGTTGGCTTTAACCCCAACCTGAACGCTGGCACCTTAGCCGCCCAGCTTAAAGAAATCTACGGGCAGGCAGTCGTAAGCCCGATCGTCAACATTGACCCGCAGTACAATCCTAGTGGCTATGACGGAACATTGGATGCTGTAGGAAGTGGTTTGTTGACGAACTACAGTCCGGAAATGCGTGACATCATTGAAGCTTACGAAACAGACCGCAGTCCGAATCCCGACGTTAGTTACCTTTTTATCGTCAACAATTTTGAACCTACGGACCGCGCTGGCTTTATGCCGCGAGGTCGTCAGTTCGGCTTTATTTACCATTCCAATGCCGGCGCCGGTGCCGCCTATGCCCGAACGATTGCTCACGAGCTCGGTCATGGTGCTTTTGTCCTGGAGCACACCTGGGAAGCTAATTCGTCTCAAGAGGAAGGCACCACAGATAACCTAATGGATTATGGTTCGGGTACTCATCTTTATAAGTGGCAATGGGATTTGATTCACAATCCGGTGAGTGCGCCTATTTTGCCAGGGGATGAGGACGGGGAGCAGGTTGTCCTAACTGACTTAACCGTACTGGAAACTTTCCGGAATGCCGATCAGACATTAACGTTCCT
>CAYPIM010000384.1:0-2953 GCA_964410795.1 uncultured Lewinella sp.
AATATTATAATTCTTTTATAAAAAAATGGTGTTTTATTATTTTGATTTACACAGATGAAGATCAGCAACGCAGTTCTTCAACTGAGCAAATCAAGGGATAGACTCCTGTGCAGGTACGATAGAAAATTATGGCATTTTAACTTCTAATCAACTATAAAGTCGAATTATGAAAATCAATAACTTATTAAAGAGAGTGACAATAAAGCACTTACTTTTCGTCATTTTCTTTGCTTCAGCACCTCTCTTAACCGCCCAAACGCGGACCATTTCCGGCACGGTCTTCGGCGAGGGGGAAGAGCCGCTCATTGGCGTGACCGTGAAGGTCAAAGGTCAAACCGTAGGAACTGTAACGAATTTTAATGGCCTGTACGAGCTCAATGTTAACGCCGAGGCGCAGGTATTGCTGTTTTCCTATACAGGCTACCGGGCTCAGGAAGTTGTCATCAGTGATCAAACCAGCATCGATGTGGTAATGGAAGAAAGCATTGAAGGGCTAGAGGAAATAAGGGTTACCGCTCGTAGAGTAGAAGAATCCTTGCAGAGTATTCCTGGTGCAATTACGGCCTATACCGCCGAGGAATTGGTTCAAAAAGGAGCCACACAAGTAGACGAAGTGGCACGATTTACGCCAAATCTGATTATTGACAATGCTCCTGCAGTTAGTGGCGCAGGATTTGGCACCACTATTTTCATTAGGGGTATCGGCCAGAATGACTTTTCTTCGACCTCTGATCCTGGTGTAGGGGTATATGTAGATGGCATCTATATCGCTCGCACTATTGGTACCTTGTTTGAGATGCAAGGCGCTCAGGTAGAGGTTTTGAGAGGTCCACAAGGGACAACCTTTGGCAGGAATACAGTAGGCGGGGCAATCAATATTACGACTCCCCGCCCTACAACGGATAAAACTTATGGTTCTGTAGAGTTGACAGGAGGTAATTATAACTTGTTTCAATTTAGAGGAAGTGTCAACCTGCCGATTTCAGAAACTACTGCAGCTAGGCTAAGTGGCGTCTACAGAAATAGAGGAGGATACGGGGAGAGACTAATGGATGATGTAGAACTCGGGGATGACAATACACTCTTTCTGCGCGGTAAACTCAACTCTTTAGTAGGAGAAAATCTGGTACTTGATTTTGCTTTTGATTACACCAGAACAAGTGCCAATTCAGCCTCTTCTACTTTACTGGAAGCGAATCCTGGAGCATTTCCATTTGGCGTGTTGTATAACCAACTAGTAGGAGGTGCTGTAGATCCGAGTTGGGTAACTAATGATCCTTTCCAAACAAATGCTACCGGAGAAAGTGTCAATGATTTGGATTTGCTTGGTCTTGGCGGGACAGCTAAATTAAATCTCGGCGAGAGTGTTGTCAGTAAATTGATCTTAGGATACCGAACGATGGATGCTCAATTTTCCAGGGATGGTGACAATACTCCCTTCCCTTATCGTCAGACGAACAATACCTATACTTCGGATCAGTTCAGTGCCGAACTTCAATTCTTCAATAGCAAACCATCAAGGTTGAATTGGCTGGCGGGGTTATACTTTATGAGTGAGGTTGTCGAAGATAATGCCAGAGTAGATTTAGCCACCGGCTTGTATGATGCGCTAGAAGAAGCAAATGCTGAAGATGTACCCGGTCCATGGGGCGGAGCAGGGAATCCGGCCAATGCAGGTCTTGACTTGGAACTCTTTGTTCAGAACAAAGTTGATGTCAGCAATTTAGCGGCATTTTTTAATGCTTCTTATGACATTACCGACAAGGTTGCTTTGACAGCAGGAGTTCGTGCATCTAATGACCGTAAAACATACCAAGCAGAGCACCAGCGACTTAATTCTGGCGCCTTCATTGTACCCCCTGGAACGGAGGTCGGTGATGATTGGGCATCCATAACTGGTCGTGCAGGTTTGAATTACCAGGTTTCAGAAGATATTTTAGCTTATGTCAGTGCTTCGAATGGTTTCAAAAGCGGCGGCTTTAATTCTCGACCACTCCGCTCTGAAGATGGTATTCAACCCTATGACCCGGAGAAGGTATGGACTTATGAATTGGGTTTCAAGTCTGACCTTGGTAAAAATACGCGTTTAAACCTTGCCGCTTATTTTAGTGATTACCAAGATATTCAGGTAAGCTTTGTGAATACTCCAGAAATTATTGTGAGAAATGCGGCCAGGGCGGAGATAACCGGTTTTGAAATGGAGTTTTTCTCTAAACTAAGCAAAGATTTGATGGCTAATGCAAGCTTTGGTCTGACAAACGCCGCCTTTACAGAAGTGGATACACTTGCACAGGTGACAGAGGATACGAAGTTTCTAAAAGCTCCAAAGTATCAGTTTTCAGTAGGACTCGGATATAATCCAGCGCTCAGTAAGAATGCGGATTTGTCAATTCGGGTAGACTACAACTATCAAGATGAGGCTTTTCACGATCCTGACAACACCCCCATCTTGCTACAACCTGCTTATGGCTTACTCTCCGCTAGGGTTGGAATTTTACTAAGTGATAAATACGAAATAGCCGTATTTGGTAAAAACCTCACGGACGAACGGTTCCTAGTTTCTGGGCTAACCTCTGCTGCTTTTGGCGTAACCGAAGGAAGCTTTGGTGCGCCAAGAGTTATAGGTGGTTCATTCAGGTATAAATTCTAATAAATAGAAGGCGATTCAGCCAATAAAGATGGATGGATCGCCTTCTCTTCACCTATTTAGTTTTCTCTTGTTTACAGCTTTTTCGTCTGCGAAAACTTCTTATACCTCAAAGAATAGAAATTACGATTATGGATAACTTTACCATAAATGAGACTTTTCCATTAAACGCTTGGTACGCAGCAGCTTGGGATGTAGAACTGAAGCGAGAATTATTACCTAGAAGAATATGTAATAAGCCGTTGGTATTGTTCCGCAAGGAAGATGGTACCCCGGTTGCATTAGAAGATGCGTGTTGGCACCGTT
>CAYPIM010000385.1:0-2925 GCA_964410795.1 uncultured Lewinella sp.
CAAAAAGTATGACGATACGTAAAGATGTGTGTATACCGTAGCGCACAGCGTCTCGGCCGGGGGGAACTCATTATTCAGCGGCATCACCCCTTGACTCCTTAAAAAATAAAAAAGAAGACCATGCTTGTCACATAAATGCCTCGACCGGCATATGGGTAAATGTAACAAACATCCACCCATCCGGCACTAAGGGTGCCAATAAAGACAATTCCATGAACCGTTCTATCTTTTTCCTCTCTCTCTTTATGCTTTCCATCGGATTCGTCGTAAGCTCGTGCGACGGCAACGAAGTAGACCTTACCAATTTCGAGCCCGTTATTCCTGCGATTGAGGTAGAAGCCGGCAACATAAGATATACCCAAGACGGAGTAATAACTGTTGACACCGCCCTAGGTTTCGTTTGCCGCTTCGACAATGACAACACTCCCGGCCGCCTGGGCCACGCCTACTACGCTACCAACATAGACAACTCTAACTTAAGCGACACCAACCTTCTAGTTCCTATTGCCGAAGGCGACGTCATCATCACAGGCTACGCGGAAGATGTTACCAATATTCGTGGTCTTTTTATAAATCTGTTGGTCGACATTGGCGGTGGCGAACTCTCTCTTGCCAGTTGTTACGGTTGCCCCGTGACATTTATTGAGAACGACAACACCCTTACCGGTACTTTTTCTGGCACCGTGGTTTCAACCAACCCTGATTCCTCTTTTACCATTACCGACGGCTCCTTCGAAGTTCCCTTGATCGACTTAGGTTGCGAATAAGCATTAAAGCTTCACTCAATACTGAATTGTATACCTGAGTATTTCATCCCTTCCTCCTGTTACCGGGAGGGAGGGTTTTCCTCACTTCCTAAACCGCTCCACGCTTGCCCAAAAGAGAAAACGAAGCACAGTTACTGGTCGAATGCAAGGCCGGGAAAGATGCGGCCTGGGGTCGTTTCTATCAACTGTTTGGCGGCTACGTCTACAGCCTTTGCCGGCGGTACGGGGTAACCGAGGGCGAGATCGTGGACACCGTGCAGGAAGTTTTTGCCCAGATATTCCTGCGCCTCGATAGCTATGCCCCAGAGAAGGGCAGTCTCAAGCCATGGGTACGGGCCTTAGCCGTCAACATCGTACTGATGCACCTGCGCAAGCAAGGCCGGGAGCGAATCGTTTATCTTGAAGATTATACCGACACCGTAAAGACCTCCGGGCACAGCGTGCTAGAACAACTCGACCAGGAAGCCCTGCTCAGTATCGTAGCTAAACTCCCCCTGAACCTTCGTTTGGTTTTCAACCTCTCCGTAATAGATGGCTACAACCACCGGGAGATTGCCGAGCGCCTAGCAATCACCGAAGCAACCAGCCGCCAGCACTTAACACGTGCAAAAAAATGGCTGCGCCGTCATCTTTCTCAACCCTCCGTAAAGCAAGCCTATGGCCTACTCTGATCAACAATTCGAGGACGAGCTCCGCGAGACAATCGGTAAAGATGCACCATTGCCCCCAGAGATGAACTGGGAGGCGATGCGCGAAGGCGTGAACCAAAAAATGGCGACAAAACGTAAAAAGAAGAGGCCGCTCCTTGTCTGGTGGTGGCCAGGAGTTGGTCTTATTCTGCTCTTAATTGTGGGCGTTATAGGATATCAACTCCAACCATCCATCGTACCGCCAGAAGAAGCACCTTCAACGACAGATCCTAAAGCAGTAGACCACATAGCATCTCAACCTGCCAGCGTAGTGGATGCTACTGAAAAATCACGCGCGGGTCATAAAACTGACCTAGCTATTGCTCCACCAACCGAAAGACCTGAGCTGCAATTTCATGCTGTCTCAAACGCTGAAGTCCAGGCAAAAACTGACCAAAAAGCACTACCTAAATTTCGGAACAGTCCACAGCAGCTAATCGCTACAGCATTCACTACCAGTCCAACAAACCCGCCCTCTCCCTTTGACGACGTTGCTACTACAAACGAAATAGCATCAGGACCAACAACTAATATGCAGTCCAGCGCCAAAGCGCTGGCAATGCTTCCCTTTATCTCCCACCCGTTCGTTGTCATGGGAGATTTTTTGCCGCTTCTGCCACTAAACGTGACGCCAAACATGAGCAAGGAGACGCCTCAGAATGCAGAAGCTATAACAAGAGATTCTCCGTCCGAGCCAGAGGCTTGGTTTATCGACGCTCTTGCGGGCACACAATTCTCACCTGTGAATTACCGGGGAGACAGTTCCAATTACGCAACGCTGCGTTCAGATTCAGAGCGGGCGCTCCTCGGCCACCATTTTTCCCTGGGTATTGGTAAGAATATAGGTCAGAAATGGCAACTTCGCTCCGGCCTGGCCTATGACCGCGTCCGTACACTGACCGATTATGAAGCCATACGAACTTTTGACTCCACCTTCTTAAATGTTCCTCAACAAGTAATTAATGGCGACACTATTTTCGCTACTGCCCAGCTTCAAGTAACGGAAACCCGGGAACTCAAGTCTTACCAGCGGGAGCAACGGCTGAGTATTCCATTACTGCTTGGGCGCAATTTTCGGATAGGAAATAATTCTTTGACGGTTCGGGCAGGACCCGAGTTCGGTCTGTTGATCGGTAGCGGTGGGAATGTTTTGGCAGCGGACCAAAGCACGCGTATTCTATCCGACGAAGACTTTCAACGGCTCAGCATTATCGCCAGGCTAGAGGGTGAGCTGGGAATACCATTGGGAGGCAAGGGACCTCTATTGATCGGGCGAATTGGTTTTCGCCGGGTACTTGGCAGTGGCCCGGGAGAGGTGCACCGCCAAGAGAATTCGGTAGTTGGAGGAATTGGGTTTAGGTGGTCGCTTAAGTGACGACAAGTAACAGTATAGGCTTTACTAAAACCGGTCGAAACGCTGTGCGCTACGGTATACACACATCTTTACATTCTAAAATTTACCTCCGATG
>CAYPIM010000386.1:0-2923 GCA_964410795.1 uncultured Lewinella sp.
CCGAGGCCGATGAGGTCGTGCAGCAGGTGCTTGTTCACCACTACGAACTCTCCGGAGAGGGTACGGCGGGTGTACATATTTGAGCTGTACGCCTCGAAACATTCGTTGTTGCCGAGGATCTGGCTGGTAGAAGCCGTAGGCATTGGAGCGACGAGCAGCGAGTTGCGCATACCGTACTTGGCGAGGTCTTTCTTCAGGCCGGCCCAGTCCCACTTATCGGATGGGGTAACACCCCAGAGGTCGTACTGCAGGTTGCCCTTGCTGGCCGGAGAGCCTTCGTAGCTTTCGTAAGTACCGTGCTCTTTCGCCAGGGCGATGGATTCGGTACAGGCGGCAAAGTACATGGCCTCGAAAATATCCTTGTTCATCTGCCGCGCCTCGTCGGAGTCGAACGGCATCCGCATCATGATGAAGGCATCAGCGAGGCCCTGCACACCAAGGCCGATGGGGCGGTGCTTCATGTTGGAGTTGCGCGCTTCTACGATCGGGTAGTAGTTCTGATCAATCACCTTGTTCAGGTTGCGGGTCACTACGCGGGTCACCTCAACCAGGCGGTCGAAATCGTAGGTCTTGTCGTCCTTCACGTACTTGGGCAGCGCAAGGCTGGCCAGGTTGCATACCGCCACCTCATCGGGGCTGGTGTACTCCATGATTTCCGTACAGAGGTTAGAACTGCGGATGGTACCGAGGTTCTGCTGGTTGGATTTTTTATTGGCCGCGTCCTTGTACAAGATGTAAGGTGTACCGGTTTCGATCTGCGAATCGAGGATGGCGAACCAGAGGTCCTGTGCCTTCACCTGCTTGCGGGCCCTGCCTTCTTCTTCGTACTGGTGGTACATGGCTTCAAACTCGCCGCCGTAAGCATCGAACAGGCCGGGAGCTTCGTTGGGATCGAAGAGGCTCCACATTTCATCGTCCTTCACGCGCTGCATGAACAAGTCGTTCATCCAGAGTGCGTAGAAGAGGTCACGGGCGCGCATTTCTTCCTTACCGTGGTTCTTCTTGAGGTCCAGGAATTCGAAGATGTCGGCGTGCCATGGCTCCAGGTAAACGGCGAAGGCGCCCTTACGCTTGCCACCGCCCTGGTCTACGTAGCGGGCCGTATCGTTGAACACCTTCAGCATCGGGACGATGCCGTTGGAGGTACCGCCCGTACCCTTGATGTAAGAACCGGTTGCACGAACATTGTGAATGCTAAGTCCGATACCACCTGCGGCCTGGCTGATGCGGGCGCAACGGCGGAGGGTTTCGAAGATGCCCTCAATGCTGTCGTCGGTCATACTGAGCAGGAAGCAAGAGCTCATCTGAGGCTTCGGCGTGCCTGAGTTGAACAGCGTCGGCGTGGCGTGGATGAACCACTTCTCGCTCATGAGCTGGTAGGTCTGGATGACGCTGTCGATGTCGTCCTGGTGGATGCCAACGGAGACGCGCATCAGCATTTGCTGGGGGCGTTCCACTACGGCACCGTCCATCCGCATCAGGTAGCTGCGTTCGAGGGTTTTATAGCCGAAGTAGTCGAAGTCAAAGTCGCGGTCGTAAATGATGGCCGCGTCAAGGCGTCCTTTATGCTTGCGGATCACCTGCATGGTTTCTTCACCGATCAGGCCGGCAGCAGCGCCGGTTTTTGGGTCTACGTAGTTGTAGAGGCCTTCCATGGTGGAAGAGAAGCTTTTGTCGGTTTCCTTGTGCAGGTTGGAGATTGCGATGCGGGCGGCGAGCTGGGCGTAGTCTGGGTGAACGGTGCTCATGCTGGCCGCCGTCTCGGCGGCGAGGTTGTCGAGTTCAACGGTGGTAACGCCGTCGTATAGGCCCTGGATGACCTTCTTGGTTACGTTGATGTGGTCGACGAAGTTCTCGTCTAACCCGTAACACATTTTTTTGATGCGGGCGGTAATCTTGTCGAAGGAGACGTCCTCAGGACGGCCGGAGCGCTTGATGACTTTCATGGTATGGTATGGTATTTAAAAGAGCGGCTTGTGGGCGGGGCCGCGGGTGCAATGTTGTGGTTGTGAAGGAGCAAGATTAGAAGCTAGGGGCTAGTTCTCTAGTTTCTAGACTTTCGGTCCTTTATTGAGTTTCTTTTGTTCGGAGCTATGCCTTCGTCGTATTTTCTTTACGTCTTCGGCAGCAGGTAAGTTTTCCGGTTTAACACCGCGTTTTAGCAGTATATCCCGGACAGCAGAGTTGTTATCGACGTGTTCGGTTGTTATGGCAACATCACCGTTTAAGTCGTTTTCGACTACGTTGTGACTGGTCAGTTCGGTAGCGAAGTCTTTACCTTTTATCAGCAGCGTTGGCAGAAAATCAGCAAGTGGCCTACTTTTAGGGACAGCTAACTTTTCTTTCATATCAGCGGTTGAGTAACCTCCGAAAAGTGCCTGATCTCCTTTGGAGCGGATGACAGCGAAACTGCGGCTATTAACTCCCCGCTCAAAGATCACCTGTGAAAGTGACTTCTCTGACTCGGTGAGTTTCTGGCGGGCATTTAGGCGGTCGACTTCCAGCAAGCGCTTCTCGATTTGTTCCTGCTTACGGGTCTGAATCGCAAAGTAGGTTTGGGCGAAAGCAATCTCCGTTTTGCCTGGGTCACCGTTCTGAGCGATGAGGTAACAGGCGTAGCGGGTAAGGGCGATGTCTTTGATTTTACGCTTCCCTCCTTTCCCCAAATCGATCATTTTGTTGACGTCAACAAAATGATCGGTGGTGGACTGTCCAACGCCTTCGCAAGCCTGTTTAGCCTTGCTAATAACATTGGTAAAATTCCGCCATTCGGAATAATCTAAGATGGTCTGCAACTCTCGTGCATACCAATACTCTACACCATCCTGCTCGTGCCGGATGTCTTCAAAAGACTTGAATAAAGTATTGATGATTTCGCTTTTCATAACTCAAAGGATTGTGATGGTTATCAAATCCTGCTGTT
>CAYPIM010000387.1:0-2893 GCA_964410795.1 uncultured Lewinella sp.
AAGTCTCCCCGGTCGTAAGCCAGGAGCGCCCCGGCCAACGGGTCGTCGGTCAGCACCTCGTCTCCACCCATCGTGCGCCCGCTCAAATCATTGGCGTAGGGGCTAAATACTTCGGCAAAGACAACGTTTGCATTGTAGGCAGGCGTCTGTGTGATCCACCAACTACCTACCCCAACGAGCAGCAGAATGGCGGCGGCTACAGCGTACAGGCGTTCCAACTTTCGGATGCGGGCCTGTCCTTTCTTCGGCGAAGCAGCTTCCTTTGCACCTGCGGCCCCGCCCTCATTGTTGGCTCCGGCGGCTTCTCCGAAACGCGCGGCAAACAGCCCGTCCAACTCCGCCATCAGTTCCTTTGCCTCAGCCTCCGAAGCCAGTTCCTCCCGGCCACGAGCGGCATGGCGTGCAAAGTCGTCAGCGTCAGCGGTGGGCTTATCCCCCCTGAGCCAATCTTCCCGGCCATTCTTATTTTGATCGCTCATCGTCTAGTTTTTCAAGATGTATACGTAGGTTACGACGGCCATTCTGAAGATGACTCTTTACTTGTTTGAGGTCATAGCCGGTTTTTTCGCATACCTGGGCGTACGAATGGCCGGCCAGGTAGAAAAACCGGACACAACGTGCCTGGCCTTCCGGCAGTTTAGCAAGCGCCTGGGGCAGGTACTCTAACCTCGCTTCGCTAAGAGGACGTTCTTCCTCTCCGGATTCCACAACCGCCGATAAAGAAATTTTCTCCGCTCGCTCTCTTTCTCGTACTTGCTTGCGTAGCAGGTCGATACAATAATTACGGCTGGTATAGAATAACCAGCCGCGAAAAGTTTCAATGGGCTGGTTGCACACCTTTAGGGTCACCTTCTCGAAGATGTCCATGGTCGCATCACGGGCGGCTTCCCGTTCCTTCAGGTAATCGAGGCACAGGCCGACGACGAGGTGTCCATATCGAGTGTACAGGATACCCAACGCACTGCGTTTGTCTTGTCGGCAAAAGGCGTCCACCAGCTCTAGGTCAGTGGCTGTTTGCATAATTTAAAATTCCGTCTTGTAGGGAAGTCGGCAGCAGTAGCCGAGAATAAAGAGGCTCTATAAGGAATGTATCCTGGGCTCGGAAAGCATAAGTCCTGTGGCTTCAACCAGCCGCAACATCTGAATTTTCCAAGCAATGACCTACTCTTTTAAAGCCTTTGAAATTAGTGTCTGTGAAGTAATGTCAGTGACGAAATTAAAGAAAATTTTCCGGCGTCGTGTGGAATTTCTGTAGTTGGCTCGTCCCTACTCCGAATTTTCATCATTGCCCGTACACCAGTATTGGCATAAACCTAAATCAATCCCACCATGCTTAACCGTATTCTTTTCACCCTCATGCTCGTTTGTAGCATTGCCGTCTCCGGCACCGCCCAGAGCAGTTCCACTCCTTGTGCCGACCTGGCCAAGAAGCACCTTAAAACCCTCGACAAAGCCCTTGATCTCGACTACAAACAGATGAAGTGCCTCAAGGAGAAGGCCGTTAATTTCTGTGACAAAAACCGCCAGAATCCTCCCAGCAGCACGGCACAACGCGATAAGCGGGTGAACGCCTTCCGCAAGGCCCTACTCGAATGTCTCACCCCAAAGCAGCAGCAGCGGGTAAAGACTCATTTCCGGGATAAGCGCGACGAAAAGGCCCGTCGTAATATTTTGAAAGCCTTCCTCGAAGAGTTTGGCGACGAGGTCATCATTATCAAAAAGCGCTCCTAAACCAGATGCGCTTATTCATGACCACCTTTTTCATCATCAACAGTCTCTTCTCCTGTGTGCTTGCCGCACAGGAGGAGGGCTATGATGAAGAGGCCTCCACCGAAACCGCCGAATACGCCGCTGCACCTGCCAACGATAAGTTAGATAAAATCACCGCTAAGCTGCAGCTTACTGAAGGTCAACGATCACAGGTAGCTGCCATTCTCGAAGAATTTTCTCAGCAGGGCATGCCAGCTACTCCCGAAGATAAAAAGGCGCGCAGGCGGGCGCTTCGCACCCGCGTAATGGCCCTACTTACTCCCGAACAGAAAGCCCGCGCCCGGCAAGGACGCCCCTCGGGCAACAACCGCAGAGCACCCGCTACCAACGAAAGAAGTAAACGTAGCTTATTCGACATCTTGCTCGACGATGTGGCGACCCCGCTCCTCAATCAACGAAAGCGTCGAAAATCAGGACCAAATAATTAACCATCTTTCTGAATTACATCTAAAATTATTACCAATGAGGCTCCTTATCTCATTCTTCTTCCTCTTGTTTATTGGCACCATGAATGCTCAAAGTTGCAAGTCTGCTCCTTCAGTGGTCTCAGACCTCAACAAGAAGATAACCAACGTGCTCAAGGCACAAGGTTGTGCCCTGACCAATCCGAAAAGCTTCAATAAGTGTATGGCTGATCCGGGGATGTACGCCAAGCTCAAGGCCGAGATGAACCGCTATTTCAAGTCCCGTTCCAAAAGCTGGGCTAAGATTGGCCCACGCCGGCTTAATTTTGGTTCCTACCATGAAGGCCGTATAGTCAGCACCGGCGGTAGAATGTATATTTCCGCGGTACCATCCAATAAAAAGACGCTCACCATTGACGTCAAGGAGCTTGATGGTAAAGGCAAGGTGAGCTACGTTGTTTGTAAAGTCGATCGTTTCGGCCAATACACCAAGCTAAAAACCGGTTGGATCAATGAG
Source organism: uncultured Lewinella sp. (assembly GCA_964410795.1). Classification (GTDB taxonomy): domain Bacteria; phylum Bacteroidota; class Bacteroidia; order Chitinophagales; family Saprospiraceae; genus Neolewinella. The sequence goes on from CAYPIM010000387.1 coordinate 2,692, forward strand.
ATCAACTCCCAGAAGAGTAATAAGCGGGAAACACGTCGCCATACCTTAACCAACGTACAGGGTTACCTGATCTCCGTACATTTCGACGGAAAATCTGTTGGCAACACTTTCCAGTATAAGGTAAGGGTACAGTAATAGCTCTCTGGCAGGTTGCGAACAACAGAAAGCCCGATCGACACAGGATGTCGATCGGGCTTTCATT
>CAYPIM010000388.1:0-2889 GCA_964410795.1 uncultured Lewinella sp.
TACCCGCACACACGCTTTCCAAGCGTGCTCCTTAAGCCACTCGGACACCTCTCCTCTTATAAAATGCATCCTGGTAGAGTGTGCTATTCGTTAACAGCTTCCTCCTGGACAAGCGCAAAAATTGCAAAAACGATCAACAAAACAAAATTTTTATTGGCATTCATGCATATTAAAAGCTAAAGTGTGACCGGTCTTGCCGCAGCCCAAGGATATGTGGGCTTTACAAAGCGGTCAAGTTCAAAGAGTTGCCACGCATTTGTGCTCGTTTGTCGGCTAACTTCAGTTAAAGAAGATTCCCAGAGCTCGGCGATCTTTTCTGCCACAAGTGGCACGTAAGCAGTCTCATTTCGTTTTCCACGATAAGGGACGGGGGCCAGATAGGGAGCATCCGTTTCCAGTAAGATTCGATTTCGCGGCACACTGCTCACGACTGGGCCGATACCTCCATTTTTGAAAGTTACCACTCCGCCGATACCAAGATAAAACCCACGCGCTATGGCGTGGTTTGCTTGTTCGACATTTCCCGTCCAGCAATGAAAGACGCCGCGTAATTTTGGATTATCAATGCCATCAATTAGCGCCAAGAGCTCATCAATTGCTTCACGGGCGTGAATACAAATGGGCAAATCGTAATCAATTGCCCACTGGCACTGCCTAAGGAAAGCGATTTCTTGCTGCGCTTGAAAAGTTTTATCCCAGTATAAATCCATTCCAATTTCACCAATAGCTACCCAGGAGCGTTCTCCCAGGTATTTCTCGACTGCGGCGAGTTCTGCCTCAAAGTCTTCTCCTACGCTACAGGGATGAAGGCCAATCATGGCCAACGTCTGGGCGGGATAGTCTGCTTCGAGTTGTAACATCTCCTCGTGGCTGCGTAAATCTACCGCAGGCATAATGGCCAATTCAACCCCGGCGTTCCGGGCACGGACCATCATCTCTTCGCGGTCTTCGGTAAACTTCCCACTGTATAGGTGGGTGTGTGTATCGATATACATATATAAGTGGTATGCCCTAGATGCGGGCGATGTTCAATTTGGTGGTTGGGTAAAATAGACGGGGCCAGATAAAACAAAGTCTCGGCACATCCACAGCTTCGGTCACCTCTCCTTGCACCTGCGGCCGCGCCATAATAGTTTAGCCTAAGAGAAATAAGAAGTAAAGCGCTTAGTACATAGGACAGCCACAGCCTGCTGCCTTGCAACCAGAAATCATCAAGATGACAAAGGCACAGAGTAAAAAGATAATGGAGCGTTTCATGACCGCAAGGTAAGGAACGCCGCGCGTTTATATAATTCATGTTAAGAAGGGCGGCGGCGCGCAGGTGCAGGGAAAGTTTAAAACCGTTTGTTACCTTGTAGCCCAAGAAATATCCTCTTATTATGTATCCATCTTTATACGACGAGCAAACACTAAACGAGCTCCTCAATCGTATCAACAAACTCACACCGGAAAGTCAACCACTCTGGGGCAAAATGAATGTTGCCCAAATGTTGGCGCACAACAACGTTGCCTTTGATATAACTGCGGGCAAAATACCCGCTAGTTACAATTTCCTGATGCGCTTGATGCTTAAGACCTTCGTAAAGCCGATTGTAGTCGGAAACAAACCTTACGAGAAAAACGGCCGGACGGCGCCCGTTTTCATAGTAGCGGACGAACGAGACTTCGCCGACGAAAAAGCAAAGCTGACCGACAATTTTAAAAGCTTTCACGCAGAAGGGCCCGCAGCATACGAGGGCAAAGCCTCTCCTTCTTTCGGGAAACTTACCAGCCAGGAATGGAGCAACCAGTACTGGAAGCACATGGATCACCATTTGCGCCAGTTCGGCGTTTAAGGATTAGATTGATAGATGTGATAGAGGGTAGATTGATAGATATCGTAGAAGGATAGATTGATAGAGCTACCGTACGTACCACTCATTTCGCTTCGCTCATTCGTCTTGGGTAAATAAGCGAAGTGCCGTAAAAGGTTCTTGTGGCAGCTAAATTTTAAATATTGAATTCTAAATCAAAAATTTTCAATCCTTAAAGTCCGCAAGTATAGCACCAGGAACAGGCCTCGCTTTGCTCGTTTACCTTGGAAGTTTGGAGTCGTTGCTGCATGGTGAAAATTTAGAGCTGAGAAATTTGGACCGCTCAGAAACACCAATTTTCTTCCCGACTCCCGACTCCCGACTCACACACTCACATCCCCCAACAACTCACTAACCAACCGGGTAGCGACTTCCATACCTTCACTGCCTCCCATTTCTATGGTGTGAATATTTCCCCGGCGCTTAAGTTCATAGTTTATGCTAGGCTTAGGGTCGACGTAGATTACCGGAATGCTGTCATCTGCATAACCAACAAGACCCGCTGCGGGATAAACCTGCATGGAGGTTCCGACGATGATGATTAGGTCAGCCTTGCTTACAACACGAGCCGCGTTTTCTATCTCCGGCACAGCCTCACCGAACCAGACGATATGCGGTCGCATCTGATTTCCTCGATCATCGGTATCGCCGAGCTTAATGTCTCCGGGCCAATCAACAATAAAGCCATCTGCGTTAGCTGGTCGGGCTTTTAACAGTTCACCGTGCAGGTGAATGATGTTGGTACTCCCCGCCCTTTCGTGCAGGTCGTCAATGTTTTGGGTAATGACCGTCACATCGTAGTTGTCCTCAAGGGCAGCAATGAGTTTATGGCCAACGTTAGGCTTCACGGTATGAAGCTGCGCCCGTCGTTGGTTATAAAAATTGAGGACCAATTCAGGGTTCGTGGCAAAACCTTCCGGGCTGGCCACATCTTCCACCCGGTGGTTCTCCCACAGGCCGTTACTGTCTCTAAAGGTTGCAATTCCGGATTCGGCGGAGACGCCGGCACCGGTAAGAATGGCGATTCGTTTCATAA
>CAYPIM010000389.1:0-2870 GCA_964410795.1 uncultured Lewinella sp.
CTATATACATAGATTATACTGTGAGGGATACTATGGAAGGGGAGGTCTGGACTCCTGTTTACCGTACGAAATTTGCTGAAGGAAGTAGCTCTAACCAAAGTGATCCTAGGCTGATTGGTTATTTCCGTACAGAAAATCGTAAAGTTTATTATTCAGATGGTTTTGGCGGAGGTGGGTTGATGTACGATTTTAACCTTGAAGTCGGAGCCATAGCAGAAATGCGCCCTTGGTCTGAGGCTAGAGTAGACACAATGGTCTACAGAGTCGACAGCATCAAATACATGAATTGCGTTTTTGGTGATTCCGTAAAGGTGATGTACATGAGGCCCTTTCTAAACTATGAGGAGAACAGACCTTACTGGTTTACTAATATTTGGATTGAGGGAGTAGGGGATGTACAGCATCCTTTTCCTCCAAGATCTTGCTTTTCAGGCTCCAGTTGCGAAGGCATAAACAATTGGGGGAAATATTACTTCGAGGGCGCTTGGTACGAGCTCTGGAACGACAGTAATACAGGCGAACTCCCTTGCGAAGAAATAATAACCAGTACCCGTAGGCCAATTCTGGATGTGTCGGTTACCCTGTCGCCTAATCCGGTAAGACCCGGAGAGGCAATAACCATCAATACAAACGGCTTTTCAGCGGAGAAGGCTAGCTTGGTAAGTATTGCGGGAGGACAGCAGGTGGCTGAATGGACCGCAAGCCCAAGTGGTTCGCGTACCGTTACAATACCACCCACCGTTCCTCCGGGCGTTTACCTTATTGTACTGACGGATCGGGACGGACGTGTGGCGCGGGGTAAGGTGGTGGTGGAATGATTTTTTGCTCGCACACAGTGTATGTCACGAATAGTCACCAAGTGGACTACCCCGGTTCCCCAAACCGGATGCAACCAAAATCGACCGGAAAGATGTTGATGCGGAAATAAAACTTAACTGTACGCGCCATGATCCGTCCCCTAACCGTCAAAGATATTCCCGCTTTCCTCGCCCTGCGCAAGCAATCCTGGACAACCGACCCGCTTTCCTGGGACCACGACCCGGATGATAAAGTAGACCCCGAAAAATGGAAAGGCATTATCTCTGGCTGGGACAACGGCAGCGTCTTACTCGGCTATTTCCTAACCGAAGAAGGGAAGGAGCCGGAGCTGGTGGGGCTGACGGGCCTGCAGCGTTACACTGCGCCGAAGCGCAGCCACCGGGCGATGATCTGGGGGGTATACGTTAGCCCGGTAGCGCGGGGGAAGGGCATTTCCGGAAAATTGCTGGAAGAGAGCCTGGCCCGCGCTCGCCAAATGGAAGGGCTGCATCACATAGTTTTATCTTTATCACACCACGCCAAAGCAGCCCTCCGCCTCTACAAGCGCGCTGGTTTCGTAGAGTGGGGCCGCGAGGTGGCCGCTGCGCGAACGGGAGAGATTTTTATGGATGAGATTCATATGAGATTGGAGGTGTGAACTCGTCGGCTGAGTCTTGCGAAGCTTGGCTCGTCCGCCGAGGGGACCGGATTCAATAGATTAGAAATAAGAAATCACAGATTCAAAAACTATGCGACACTCTACTCTATTTATCCTTGCCTTATTCCTCTTCTCCTGCGCCCCAAGAGAAGAATACCGAATGGTCAACCAGCCAGACGACGTTGATCAGTACGTCATCACTATGTTAGGCGAAGGCGACTTGATTGGGGTGCGTGGGGATAAAATAAAAGCTCGAAACCGCGTTTGGCTTAAGCTTGATTCCATAGTTTTACTGAATGAGAAAAAGGTTGGAGTGTCGGAATTGGGAAGAGAACTCAAGTATATACTTACCAACCCGGATCAACTGGAACACTTGCCGGAAAACAAGGATTCGGCGGTCGTTTTTCTAGTCCCTACCTCTATATCTCTGGAAACATTTGATCCTAAAAGTAAGCGAGCTGAAATTGATAGCAGCGTGAAACGAATCTTCGCGAAAACAATTCAAGATTTGTACCCAGAAAATTATAATCAAGAAAGCTTGCCCTGGACTGAGCGGCCCTCGGTACGCTTGGCATTCAACGATGGGCCTCCTCCTCCCGAAGTAAAACTACCGTATTGGTCTGACGAAGAGCCGGACTTGAATAAACTGAATCCACGCAATGTTTTTGATGTACTGGTAAATAAAGATAATGAACTGCTCGTAAGGGGCAAGAAGACAGAACTATCTGCTTTAACTGAAATGGCTAAGGCCTTCATCAGCAATCCGGACAGTAGCGCTGAAATGGCTGAATCTCCAAAGCATGCAATCATCAGTCTTAAAAACGATCGTGGCACAAATTATGAGGCCTACCTAAAGGTTTATAACGCCCTGAAAGCTGCCTACGACGAACTATGGGACGAGAAAGCGCAGGAACTCTATGGTAAGCCGTATAGTGATGATATGCCGTTTGAGCAACGAAGAGCAATCAAGTCGGCCATCCCAATGGTCATTTCTGAAGCGGAACCATCCGACTTTTAGCATGAAACTAAACCTCCTGGTCATTCGCTCCGCCATTCCTGAAGAACTCGCCGCCTGGTACACCCGTTTCGGCTTGAACTTCGAACACCATCGCCACGGCAACGGGCCGCTGCACTACAGCGCTGATGTTGATGGTTTGACGCTTGAAATTTATCCGTTGAAACGTTCACAAACGAAAGCGGATATTACTTTGCGCCTGGGCTTTATGGTGAATAACCTGGAGGAGGCAATTGTTGGCCTGCCGGACATTGTTCAGGCGCCAAAGCATACGGAGTGGGGCTACCGTGCGGTGATCGTTGACCCGGAGGGAAGGCGGGTAGAGTTGGTGGCGCAAGAATAATTTGGGCGACGGCGCGCAGGTGCAAGGAATTAGTGCCCTGGGAAGGGTATGTTGTG
>CAYPIM010000390.1:0-2841 GCA_964410795.1 uncultured Lewinella sp.
TACCGCACTATCATTCTAATCACCTACCTTCGCACCGCTGGAACGCCAGCTACCCAAACAATTACGAAATCTCCGCGGGCCAGGGAAGACAAGGCTTGCGAACCCCAACCAAGCCAACATAATGGATACTACCCCCGATAATGCTCCTGAAGAACAGGAGGAGCCCCCCATCGTCTATTTTGACGAACTCGACATCGCCGACGAAGTACTTGACGCCCTTGATGATATGGGCTTCGAAAAATGTACTCCCATACAAGCCCAGGCCATTCCGCCCTCCATTGAGGGCCGCGATGTACTGGCCGTAGCGCAAACCGGAACCGGTAAAACCGCCGCCTTCCTGCTGCCTGTTTTAACCAACATCTGCGACAACCCACCCAAGAAAGTAACTACCATCGTGCTGACGCCCACCCGGGAACTCGCGATGCAGATAGACCGCCAACTAGAGGGTTTTAGCTTCCACATGGAAGCCAGCTCCATCCCCGTTTACGGCGGACGCGACGGCCACAGCATGGCCCAGGAACAAAAAGCCCTGAAGACCGGCGCACCCATCGTCGTTGCCACTCCCGGCCGCCTGATGGCCCACCTTGATATGGGGTACACCGACCTCAGCGAAGTTCGCCACCTCGTACTCGACGAGGCCGACCGGATGCTTGACATGGGCTTCGTCAACGACATGATCAAGATCATCGATATGTTGCCGAAGGAGACGCTGCAGATTCTTTTCTTCTCGGCGACCATGCCAAATAAGATCCGTAAGTTCAGCCGGGATATCCTTAAAAACCCGGTGGAGATCAGCATTGCGATCTCCAAACCAGCCGAAAAAATCAAGCAGAAAGCTTATTACGTTGCTGACTGGGCAAAGAACGCGCTCATTGAGGAAATCCTGCGGGAGAAGACCAAGACAATGGATCGTATCCTCATCTTCTGTGGCCGTAAGAAAACCGTGCGGGAGCTGACGCGACGCCTCGCTCGTAAAAACCCGAAAGTGAAAGATGTGTCTTCGGATCTTGCTCAGGATGAGCGTGAAGAACGTTTGCGCCAGTTCCGTTCTGCTGCCATTCAGGTGGTTGTTGCAACCGATGTACTCAGCCGGGGCATTCACATCAACGGTATCGACCTGGTCATCAATTTTGATGTACCTGGAGACGCAGAAGACTACGTTCACCGCATTGGCCGTACGGCCCGCGCAGCGGCCGAAGGTGAAGCCATCACGCTGATAAGTGGCGATGATCGCCGCCGCTTTAAGGCCATCGAAGAATTGATGGAAATGAAGGTGGAGCGTCTTGAAGTTCCTGACCGTCTTAAAGATAAAGGCGGAGACCGCCGTGGTGGACGTGGTGGTGATCGCCGAGGCGGCGGCCGTGGCCGCGGTGGAGACCGCAATCGTAACCGCGGTGGCGGTGGCCGTAGCAATAAAAATCGCTCCGGTGGAGGTGGTAACCGAGACGGAAAGCCACGCAGTGAAAGAAGTGAAGGAGGAAAGCCGCGCAACGAAGGTGGCGGTGAGCAAAAGCCACGGGGAGAACGTACCCGCAACGAACAGCCTCGTGACCCGAACCGCAAACAAAGAGGGCAACGCAGACGCGGGCCAAAGCCGGATCAGGGTGGAAACGGCGACAACTAAAATCTAGCCGCCTAGAATTTCTACACCTTCTGGTGTCGAGCTGGACCTGGTCTCTGGTAAAAACTCTGGTGCAGCTTATTTCTCCACCTTTTGGACCAAGCGGGTAATGGTGCGGTAAGTTGAGACTTTGCCCGCCGCTAGTCCCACGGTTCCAATACCCCACACTGCACCTGCGGCCTCGCCCTTATCTTCGCCGCTATGAAAGACTACACCCCCTTCGCCAACCGACTACGCAAAATGGCCAAACATTATGGCAAGTGGGCCCGCCGTAAGGAGATTGAAGTCTACAGAATCTATGATGCTGATCTTGATGAGTTTCCCATCCTGGTGGATCGCTACGCCGAGCAGGTCTATGTTTCCCTATATCACCGCCGAGGCGAAGTCTGGACCGACGACGACTACCAAGACCGCAAATTGGCCTATCGGGACATCATCACCGAAGTCCTTGATGTTGGGCGTGACGACGTATTCTTCAAGCTCCGTAAACGCCAACGCGGTACAGATCAGTACGAAAAACTGAGCATTGCCAAACGCGAATTCACGGTAGTAGAAAATGGCCTTGGCTTCATTGTTAACCTCACTGATTACCTGGATACCGGCCTCTACGCAGACCATCGGGATACCCGCATGATGGTGGCGGAGCGCGTAGCCAAAGCCGGGAAACAGGTCAGGGTACTTCACCTGTTTGCCTATACCTGCTCCTTCGGCGTTTATGCTGCCGCCGCAGATGCTTTTCGGGTAGACAGCCTCGATGTATCCAATACCTACCTCGAATGGGGCAAGCGAAACTTTGAACTCAACGAGATCAATATGGGGAACCATCGCTTCATCCGTACCGACATCCTCGAATGGCTCCGCGATCCCAAGCTTACGAAGTACGACCTCATCATCATCACGCCGCCAACGTTCTCGAACTCAAAAATGATGAAGGAACCCTTCGACCTGCAGGCCGATCACTTAAAACTGGTCAATAATTGTACTCCAAAGCTCAACGAAGGTGGCTCCATCCTCTTCGCTACCAACGCACGGAAATTCAAATTTGACGAAAGCAACGTCATGGGAGCATCCTCCGTAAAAGAGATCACCAAGCAGACATTACCGCAGGATTTTCGGAAGAAGAATTTGCACCGGGTTTGGGAGGTGCATTAGATTGATAGTGTGATAGAAGGTAGATTGATAGCGCTACCGCATGCAACAGGTGAGTAAGCGAAGCGTCG
>CAYPIM010000391.1:0-2836 GCA_964410795.1 uncultured Lewinella sp.
TTAAAGCTTAGCGAGTAGTTTTTCCAGGCCGGTAGTTTTCCGGTCTTCCAGCTTGCCGGCTTCGATGGCCAGCCGGGCTATACGCTTGGTTTCGGCTTTATCGCCAGATTTGTAGAGTAGGTAGGCGTAAGTATCCAGGTAATCGAACTCCGGTTCCTCATCGGTCACTACTTTCATCCAGGCGAGGCATTTCTGGACTACATCCTGGTCATCGCAACGCTTGAAAACCTGCCAGCTGAAATAGTTGATGTAGCCGTTGTCCATTTCGCCATTATCCTTCATTTTTTTGTAGAGCTCAAAGACTTCGGCCCATTTATTTTGGGCCTCCAGGTAGCTCCGCTCAAAGGACGGAAGTAGTTCTGCAGTCTCTTCTTCGCCCAGTGCTTTTTTGGAGAAGGCAATAGCCTGATCGTATTCAGCCTGGTTGTCCTGTTCTATTGCTCGGTTAAACCTGCCACTAGTGAAGGAGTACAATAACATTCCGAGGTCGGTTTCTCCGTACAGGGCTATGTACTTATCCTTATGCTCGAGGGTACGATCCGCAATACTGTTGTTGACCTCGTCGGCAAAGTACAGCAGTACGGAAAAGTAATTTTCCGCGTAAATATCATCGAGTGATTCCAGGTAAGTGTTCACCTCCATTGGGTCTACCTTCGTATCGGTTCGGTTTACGTAGTCGGCGTAAAAGTCCGGATAGATCGTTGGATCAATAACGCTCGAATAGCCAGCAACGGTCTTTTTGTTTTTGCTCAGCGCGGTGCTTTCGTCCACAAATTTGACGACACTATTGCTCAGGGCCGCAGCATCCTCTCCCGCAAATGAGTATATTCTGTTCACGACCAGGCCGTTTTGATCAAGGATAAGCCCGGTCGGATAGCTCATGACGTGATGCTTCTTTGAAAGGTGAAACGTCGAATCTTTTTCAGCGTCGTACTTCAGCAGGACGACGTCTTTATGCAGGACGGCCTTCATCGAATCATTCTGATACACAAGCCGGTCTATCTGTTTACAGGGACCGCACCACGTGGTGTAGAAATCAACGAATAGTAGTTTGTCGTTCTCGGCCGCTGCCGCCAGGGCCTGGTCGTAGTCCTGGTCTATGACCACTAATTCCTGACCGGCGGTATTGCTTTGCGCAAAAGCAAAGCCGGGAATGACAAGGAGGGTGATTGTGAGGAGAAACACAGTTTTGGTGAAATTCATCATGATTTATTGTTAATAAGGTTTAGTACTCCCGGGTTATATTGACCCGGAGGGTGATTAAATCCGCAAGAATTGTTCTGCGGTGAAGTTTTAGGGGGTGTTCTTAAGGAATGGTCGCAAAGGGAAAACGCTCTCTTTTCCGGCCGATTATACTGTTGTTATCAGGCCGTCAGCAACTTACACCCACTAATATAACTCCGAAATACGAAATGGTTACAGCCGGGGAGTAAAAAAATGCTGGCTGGGATAACTTCCTTGTTGATAGGAAAAGGGACTGTACGCTCCGCCAGATAACTTCGTCTACGTGGCCGTAAAGTGATCCGCTGCTAACCTGCCGCCCGGAACGCCTGTGCCCTCCTATACGCTTCCCATTGGGGTGTTGATGTGTTTAGGGCTGAAGCGTAAAACAACCCTGGCGCCTAATGAAGCATGAGGTTCGGGCAAGGCCTTGAGAATACCGGTGCATAGTTAAAAACATATGGAAGCAACTAACCTCTCGGATATATCCGAGCTCGGAGAGCTCGTCCGACCGATCGCTTCCGGAGGAAGCATCGTCCGGGAGCGCAGGGGGGAAGTGCAGCGAAAGGTTTGCCCCCTTCGCCCGGCTCCCTCTTGTTTTATCCTTATTATTCCCGTCCAATAGCTGATCTTTGTGGTTCCAAAATAACGACCGTCATGCCGTATTCCGAAAACCGCGCTTACGCAGAACTACACTTAGCGGTTTTTCTCTGGGGCTTCACGGCCATCCTGGGCGATGTGATCTCCCTCAACGCCGTCACGCTGGTGTGGTGGCGGGTACTGCTTACAAGCATCAGCTTGCTGGCTTTCGTCCGCGTCGGAAAAATCATGAAAGAAATCGGTCGAAAGCAAGCCCTGATTTTTGCCGGTCTTGGCTGTATCGTCGCCCTGCACTGGGTAACCTTTTATGGGGCGATTAAGCTAGCCAACGCGAGTGTAGGACTCATCTGCATGGCAACGACATCATTATTCTCCAGCATAGTAGAACCATGGATCACCGGGCGTAAATTCCTTTGGTATGAGTTGCTATTAGGAGCCTTTATCCTGCCAGGTATCTGGTTAATTGTCGACGGAGTAGACGCTTCGATGACACCGGGTATTCTCGTAGGCCTGGCTTCAGCCCTACTCGTCTCCATTTTCACTTCTTTCAATAAGCGCTACGTTGAAAAAGCAGATCCACTACGGATTACCTTCATTGAGCTCTCCGCCGGCACCCTGTTTTTAACGCCCTTCCTACCCTTCATGCCGGGTAGCTTTATGCCTACCGCAATGGACTGGGTTTACCTGATTGTACTAGCCGTTCTCTGTACTACTTTCACCAATTTCCTATTCCTACGGGCGCTGAAAAAGCTCTCTGCCTTCGCCGCTAACCTGACGGTGAACCTGGAGCCCGTCTACGGAATTGCCCTAGCCTATTTCCTGCTCAACGACGCTGAAGAGCTTACGCCTAGTTTTTACTGGGGCACGGGGCTTATCCTCATAGCAGTTTTCGGGTACGCAGGGCTTAAGCGGTATTTTCGCTCGCGGGCGGAAGCTTCCGCCGAAGGGGCGATGCGCTGAAAACCTTCTTTGCATCCTGCGACCGCGCCTTGGTTAGATATGATAGATTGATGGA
>CAYPIM010000392.1:0-2829 GCA_964410795.1 uncultured Lewinella sp.
AACAAGGGCATGTACTGTTCGTCTCCGGTGTACCCGATGAGGTAAATGACGGAGAGTTTCAGGCGCACATCACGCCCCCTCAGGATGCGCTGAAAGTTGCGAAACTGGGCGATGCCCAGTTCTTCGGCCGACATCAAGGTCGACTGTTCATCAATCTCAGCGAGGCGGATGCCTTGCTCAAGGACGGGAATGATGAGACGCTTAAGGTTATTCTCCAGTAAGATGTCCAGAAACTCAAGCGCACTGATTTTTTCCTGGTGGTCGGCAGCGTGAAGTCCCCGGAAAATGGGGATGATGTCCGCTGGTTGGTACCGCAAGCCGAGCAGCCGGAAAAGTCGGTCGAGGCTACCCGCCTGGCGCTGCTCCAGCAAGTTGATAAGGCCATTGCGGGCGCCGCACAACTCAGCGGAGCCTTCGTTGCGCTGCGCCAGCTGCGCCTGAAGGTTATTTATGGTCGTCTGATAAGTTTTCGTCTCGGTAAGCATCTGCCGGGCCACCTTCTTAGTCGGCATTTGCAGTAAGGGGAAGTCGCGGCGCATGGCATTGAGGGCCTTGAAGACTTCAAGGCGCACTTCAAGATCTTCCGGATGGTAGCGTTCAATCATGGCGAAGAGCAAGTCCACCGTCTGCTGGCTCGGTATTTTTTCAAGGACTGCGGGCAGGCGGCGAATGTCCGCAAGGTCAATGATTCCCTTTTTGAAGTAGTCAGGTAAAAGGTTAACCAGGCCGAGCTCGTACTGTACGAGGGCCAACCTTGCCTGCGGACGGTAAGGTGCTTCCGAGAGAAAATCGATGAGGCGGAGAAGGTAACGTTCATCCAGGCTTTCCCCTGCGGCCAGAATGGCCGCTTTGGCTACGGCCAGGTCAGGGCTTTCCATCTCCTCCGCAATGAAGTTTTTACCAAGATCGCTACCGGAGCGGCCGGCGGCTTTGAGGAGCTTCAGTCGCCAAGCCAGCGCATTTGGTCCGGAAATCCAGCGGAGTTCTTTACGGCGGAAATGAAACTGCTGCTTCAGGCCCCACTCCTTGCGCATATCCGGGTTAGACCGGGTTTCCACCAGGAGTTGGATCAAGGCCGTTCCGGAGACGTTTGGGTCGGGGTCTTTAAGTTGTTCCTTTATCAACTCTCTGGTTTCTTCAAAGTGATGGGAGATGCAGTATTCCAGGGCGGCGTTGCGAACGAGCACCTCTTCGTCTACGAGTAAGGGAACAACGTAGTTCAGCAAATCCGGCCCGTCGCGCAAAGAAAGACTCCGCAGTGCTTTGGCCCGTACGGCTGGTACGGCGTGCCCTAGTAGTTCGACGATGGGTTCGTGAAATTTATCGTTGGCCAGGTCATCCGTTCTTTCGAGGACGTATAGCAACTCCTTGTCATCAAGGTTCATTTTAGCGTCTTCCAGTACGCGCATAAAGCCCGCGAGCACCTCTTTATGGCGAGACTTCAGCCGGCGAGGCTCCTTACGCGGACGCAGGTGACGGAGTTGGGCCCGAAAGGCTTCCAGGTATTCGTCTCGCACCAATAACAGGCAAACAAACCAACCCAGGACAAACAAGAGCACGGGTAAGCTTATTCCCGTGATAGATACGCCCATTCCATCTACCAGTAGCAGTAACAACAAACCTCCAAGGCCACCAGCTACGGAATCGATCAGCACATCAATATAGGTCTTGATGCGCCCCTTTACGGCAGTACTGACGGGAAGAAAGAGCATTTCCACCCCGGCCCGGTGGAGGCTTTGCTTCAGGCTTCCGTCCGTTAGACGGCTGAAGATGGCAGCGCCCAAACCGGGGGTAAACAACATGGCCACCGCACCGATAGAGAGGCCCGCTGGCAGAAACATTAGGGCGCCGGAAACCCCAAGTCGCTGTACGATACGCTGCGTCAGTAACAACTGAATCCCCAGGCCGATAACGTTGAAGGTAGAGAACCAAAAGCCAAAGAAAGCGGTCAACTGATCCTCGTCCGCATAACGCTCGGCAGCCAGGGCACTGAACTGATAGTCGACCAATTTGGCCGTGATCACACTCGTAGCGATAATACCGCACAACAACATCAGGTGCTTGGAGCCTAAGATGAGCCGGTGGGGAGACTCTCGCAGTTGTGAGGTCTTCTTTTTTCGCGAAAGCTGGCTCATCTGCTTAGAGATGTACTTACGCCAGATGTAAATACTAATGAGCATGACCGGAACCAGCGCGGCAATAGCAACGAAAAGCAAAGCCCGAATACCCAAACTGCCGGCAATAATTGTTGCGAGATAACCTCCCGCAATGCCACCCGCAATTGCCCCTGCACCAATAGGCCCAAAAAGCCGTTTGGCTTGTCGTACATCAAATACCAAACTGGCCATCATCCAGAACTGCGAAGCCGCCAGCACGCCAAATAGTGCAACCCAGAGGTATAAACCAACCGCTACAATATCCCGCGCAGCGGTATGCGGGATGATGGCGGCAAAAACAGCCAATAGGGTCAGGCAGATTCCCAAACTCCATAGGTTAACCCGCAAAATGGTAAAGAACTTAAGTGCCTGGGAATAAGCCGTAGAAATAATTGCTGCCGCCACCGCCGTGATGATGAACATATACGGCAAGGCATCAGAACCAAACCTTGAGAGAAAAATGCCACTTCCCGCTGGCTTGGTAATCAGTAAAACCCCGATGATCAGAAATATCTGTACCTGCAACAACAATACCAACTTCCCTTCGCCGGGGCGAATGCGGAGAACTCTACTGATGAAGCGCTGTAAAGGGTTAATTGGAGCCGGGGGTTAGCGGTTTGCGCTAAGGTAGAGCTTTAGTTGGTAGAAAGTAGTGGGTAGAAAGTAGTGGGTA
>CAYPIM010000393.1:0-2824 GCA_964410795.1 uncultured Lewinella sp.
CGTCTTCGATCTTCAGCTCTACGCCCCGGTCACCGAACCAGCCCATGGTATCTCCACAGGCGAAAGTGTTGAAGGGGCCGAGTAGTTCTTTACTCCCCCGGGGGTAGAACTTTACCAGTTCGCGCGGGTCCCAACAGGCATGGGTAAGATTACAGCGTCCGCCTCCGGAAATACGGACTTTCTCCAGAACGGACTTCCCCCGTTCCAGAATGGTAATTTGCTCTTCGGGGTAATTGGCCGCCCGGTGAATAGCGGAGAAAAAACCGGCCGCTCCGCCACCGACAATCAGGGTAGTTTTTGGCATGGGGCAAAGGTAGGTACCAGCTAAGCGCGTGTCTAATTCAATTTGCAGAATTCTTGATAGAAAAATTTATTACGGGGCTCGTTAAAAAGGTTCCGCTGGCTAGAATAAATTTTCGCATTTATAGCGATATGATCACACCAACCATTGTTCAATTTAGCCCTCAACTCCTCTGTTCTCTTATTCAAATAATATGCAAAAACACGACCGTTAAGATTACTTGTTTGCCATAGTAATTCAGCCCTTACTTCTAGTTTAGCGATTTCACGATAGAAAACATCTAGCCCCCATACATTTACAAAATCCTGATCATTCAGACCATCCATAACAATTGGGTTGTTATCGGATAAAACAAAGGTGATTTCCGTGATATTTTTCGTTTCTACAAGTTTATGGATGGCCGCTACTGTCTCACGATCAAAAGTGATGGAATTACCAAGTGACGTTATGTAGTAGTTTTCCTGTTCGAATGTTCCGTCTATGACGACTTCCAGATAATCCGTAGGGCAAATAAAATAAAGATGCTTCTTCACCAGAATTCCGTTTTAGAGCGTGTCTAAATCTTAGAAAACTGATTGTCAGCAGCTTACGCCCTTGGCCAAACAAAGAAGTTCTTACATAACGAGTTATGGAATCACTTTTTGTGACGGCAGGTTCATAAAACACTGGTAATCAGAACGCTAAAATTTAGACACGTTCTTAGCTTCGTTAGGTTGTTTTTAGAGGTCTTTAACATCGACAACCGCAAAATTTCTGGCATCGAAGTAGTCATCCACCCCATTGTCGGTGTTGATGATAATTCCTCCTAACAGGGTTACCCGGTCTACGTGAAATTCCGCTTTACAGGTCTTTAAATGATCATATATCTTCTTATTGATGATTTCGTAAGTAGCTTCCGTAATCGCCTTAGCCTGGTTTTCACTACTAAGTATTTGGGCTTGGTAGGGCAGTAAACTTTCTTCCAGTTTCATCTGCTGGTAATCATCATCACTGATTACTGGTGAATAAGTGCTGTCCTGAAACCTACTCAAAGCTAACATAAGCGCGCCACAGGAGTTGCCCGTTTCCTCCTGGCGAGGACGGTACATCTTACCCAATTCGCCTTCTATCGTGACCCCAATGTGCGGACCATAAAAAATAAAGGCACTTCCTTCGTCGGGAATATGGTGGGCAAAAGCAGTCATACCCGTTTGACCGACAAATGGTAAGCCGCCTAGTCCGCCCATAACGAAGGGGCCGAAAAGCACGTTGAAAAAGGTGGTAGAAGGCACGTTGATGTCATCCGAGCAAACTGAGGTTGCCATCAACACCTTAGAAATATCGAGCTCATGCTCTATTTGCATTTTTCCGAGGTACTTGATCGAAGTGTCTTTTGCGTCCATCGCATTAGGGAAAAAGCCTTTTACGACTTCTTCAAATTTCCTTTGTAGCATAAAATTGGTTTTAAACGTATGAAATGGCATGCTAAAGCTGCCTTGATCACAAGATAAGGAATTAATTCACTAATGCGACATTGTTGCATTAACAAATGCAGACACTTACCTTTGGAATTCTAAAAACCAAGTGAAGAATGATCCCAAAATCTTTTGAAGAGTGGAAACACTGCATCATCGTAGATTGTCAAATTAACCTTACTAAAGAATTTGCCGAGAGACGGTTAGCCGTTTACCAAAACCCGGAGAGTCGGGAAACACGTAAATTCATCTCCCTCTACGGGCAGCAGCATTTAGATAGAGTTGTTCATTGGTTTGGCCGGATAGCGATGGCACAATAAATAGCCCGTATCCTTAACATAAATCATCCCGAGCACGGAAGTGCAGCGCAGTTAATTTTGAATGCATGACAAGTGTTCCAAAGCATTAACTGCCCATATTCTACCTTGCTGGTGGCTGGAGAACGGAGTATTACTAACATCAGCAAATCAAGAAGGTAAGACTTAATATTAAAGACTCTAGCGGATAGGATGGAGTACAAAAGATTGTATCGAACTGGTTTAAATTTTTCTGAACTGGCCACTCCGCAGACCTGATGATTACTGGCAAGGCGCGAAAACCGGAGTTTAGCCTTAGCTAACTGAGGATTTTTGCAACGAAGCTAGTAATCATCAGGGCGCGGATAAGGTCGTGAACGAAAAGTTTAAACCAGTTCATTATCCTAGTGCGGCATTAAGGTGGCACGTTGAGTGTTTTCTGAGGTTTTTTTTAAATGAGAGGAGTCTTTACTAGCAACGAATATCGTTTGAGAACAATCCCGCTTTCTACCAGATGAGAACGGGATTTTTTTCTTGCTTTTCAACTTAACCTTGCACCTGCGGCCGCGCCCCTGGAAATATCAAGAAGGCACGGCCGTTGGCAAGCAGATGCGTAAAAGCAAAGAGAGGTAACAAATTTGCTACATTCCTCCTTTTGTGTGGTCATCCATCATTCTTTCATGATCGCGCTGCATTTGCTGATGCTCCGCCTCCATCGCCTTATGTTCGGCAACAAAATCATTGTGTTCCTTTTCCATACTAGCATGATCAGA
>CAYPIM010000394.1:0-2810 GCA_964410795.1 uncultured Lewinella sp.
TTGTTCACCACCATATCTACTCGACCGAGAGCCTCACGGGTAGCGGCAGCGAAGTTTTCCACGGCGCTCCGATCACCAACGTCGAAGGCTTCCATAAGGCCCCGCGCTTTTTCGGGGAGCATCTCCCAGGTCTCCTTCAGGACGTCTTCTTTCAGGTCGTTGAGGGCCAGGATGGCCCCCTTGGCTGCTAATTGAACGGCGAGCTCGCGGCCAATACCGGACCCGGCGCCGGTGACGACGATTACTTTTTGCTGGAAGTTTTGCATGATCTACTTTTTTTGGCGCGTACGCAGGATGCAAAGTAGGTTAAAAAGGCTAACGACCGCACGTTCAGTAATGATTCTCTTAGGGCGATCGCAAGATTGGGCCTCCCTTGAGCTAAACGCCAAAGGCCGCTTCGAAGCACGCCCACAGACCTGTGTCATAAAGCAGACCTATTCATCCGCCCCGCGCAGCACAATCAATTTTACGGGGGTAAACTGGGGCATATTGGACGTACCAAATAGCTTTTTTGCATCCTGGGGACTGATCTGCAGGTTCGGGTAGCGGTAACTACCGTCGTCGCGTTGTTGCTTGTATTTACAGGCGTAGGTCCCCGACACCCTAAGGCTCAGGGCGTTGTTGGCTTTACCTTCCTGATAGATTTCCACCGTTCTGCCCAGCAACGACAAGGGCCCCGTGGCGCAGCCGTTTGCTTTGCCGGGCGTGGTCAGTGAATCGCCCGGAAACCCAAGCACCACGTCCTGGCTTTTTTCGGCAAACGGCCCGGAATACCCATCGCGGAGTTCGCGCAGTTTGATGGAGCTGGGGTGGTCGAAATCCAGCGTTGCGATCAGGGGAATCAGGCGGGCATCTGCATATTCATAAAGCCCCTGGGTTTCTTCCAGCCATTTTTGTGGGCCGAGTTTTCCGTACTTATCGCTGAAGATGGAGTCAAGAAGCGAGATGGCGTCGACTTCCCGGGCGTTGAGGTTGATCCCGACCTCAGAATCGCCGAATTTGATCTTAATGCCGGTGCTATTGGTACCGGTGTCGCTGAGAAACCAGCCGACCCCGAGGCCAACTGCCAGGCAAACGACGGCAAGAAAAATAGTTTGATTGGTAGACATGGGTGCGTGCTTCGAAAAGCGGAAAATACAGCTTATCTCCGCAAGTGGTTATTTCCGTCGGAAAAAACCACTTCATTCAAAAACCTCCAGCCCTTCAAACAAGCCATCCAAATCATCAAAGCTCTTATAGCCCACCTTCTCTTCGCTACTGCCGCGTACGGCGTAGCCAGCAATGGGGTGAGCTCCGGCCATCGTTTGTGGATCGACACCTTCGGGGCTGATCTGGAGGAGGCAAGGACGGAGTTCCAGTAGTTTATCCAGGTCTTCGAGGGAAAATGGATGTCCGCTGGAGAGATCGGTGTAGTTGATGCCACCGTGCTCAAAATTGAGAACAATTAGCTCTGTACTGGGGTGTTCCATGATGGCTTCTGCCACGTCTTCAAAACTTTGGTAACCTTCCACTCTGACGTGGGAGATGACGCGGACTCCGGCAGCATTCAGTTTTTCGGACGCGGACGCTGGTGCCGTAGAAGCTATAAACGCAAAGTCAATCTTCTGTTCTTTCAGGGCTTTGGCCCAGGCGTCGCCGTCTTCGATATTACCTAACTCTACGACGATCTCTGGTCCTTCCACCCATTCTTTGAGTGCGTTGAGGTAGTCCCAACTAATCGCTTCTTCAACACCGTCCCCGAGCGGGAAAGCCAGGTACTTGACCTCCCAAGCTGCGAAGTAACGGGCGTCGGTTAGGTGGGTGATACCGTGGGCTAAAACTTGGGTGGCGAGCATAAAATAGCATTTGGGGGCGAAGATACACGGCCTCCGGAAGATACCAGATGGCATCACTGCTTTCATAATGGGGGGAAGCCGGAGCCCGTCCTCACAGCTCAAGTAAGTGAAAATACCCGTTTTAACAACATTTAGCGTCCATCCCCCCATTTTATTACCTCGCATGAAAATAACTCCCACTTGTACAAACGTTGTGTCAGCACGCGGCAATACCGGTACCAACACCGATCTTTGCCGCTGTTGCTTATTTGTCAGAATCTTCCTTCGCTTTTTCCCCCTTGCGCATGCTCTTTTTTCGTTCTCGGTTGGCTTTATTGCTCTTCGTTTTTGGCTTTGGTTTACTCTCCTCTTTGAAGGCGCAGCTGCAGCCGGGGTGGGCCCTCGATCCCCATGCTGGCATCAGCGCCGCATTTTTGCAGCCAGCGGCTACCGCAAATGTCCCCTACAACTGGGACCTCCACTTGGGGGGCCTAGCAGCCAACATGAGCAACAACAGTCTTTTTGTACGCAATGCCTCTTTGCCCGGCCTCGCGCGTGACCTGCTGGCCACCGAGGGCATCGAACTAGATGATGAAACCCTTGCCTTTCGCATCAATAACCGGACTTACACCTACGACTTCACTACCCATAAAAAGCCCGTCTTCCTGCACGCAAATGCAGAAATATTGGGACCAGCTTTTTCCGTTCAGTTAGGCGATTTCACCCGACTGGGTGCCTTCTCCCGGCTAAGGGCAGTGGCCAGCACACGTAGGGCCGATCCCATCTTCAACTACTACAATTTTACTGGCACCTCCGCTTCAGAACCAGTACAGCTCGACGCTTTCTATGCGGCGGCAGTGGCCTGGATTGAGCTTGGAGGCCACCTTTCCCACGCCTTGTACACGGGCAGCGATGCGGAGCTCCGGCTGGGCGTTAACTTAAAATTTCTGTTACCCATCGAGGGAACGGCCATCTATAATCCAGACGGAAGTTCCG
>CAYPIM010000395.1:0-2752 GCA_964410795.1 uncultured Lewinella sp.
TCGGTTGTCGGTTTAGATAACCAACATACAGTCTCCGTAGGCGAAGAAGCGATACTTTTCTTTCTGGGCTACGGCGTAGGCTTCCAGGATCAGGTCAATCCCACCGAAGGCACAGGTAGTAATGAAGAGGCTGCTTTTCGGCAGGTGAAAATTGGTGAGCAGGTGATCGGGGATGTGAAACTCGTAGGGCGGGAAGATGAATTTATTCGTCCAGCCCTCGTTAGGCGCCAGCAGGCGCTCGGCGCTAACGCTGTTCTCGCAGGCGCGGATGGAGGTTGTACCAACAGCGAGCACCTTGCCTCCATCAATCTTAGTCGCGTTGACGGTATCACAGGCATCCTGCTCGACGCGGAAATACTCAGCGTCCATCTTATGCTTAGAGAGGTCTTCCACTTCGATGGCACGGAAGGTACCTAAGCCAAGGTGGAGGGTAATGTCAGCTTTCTTAACGCCCTTCAACTCCATACGCATTAAGGTCTCGCGGCTAAAGTGAAGGCCAGCGGTAGGAGCGGCTACGGCGCCAATCTCTTTGGCAAAAACCGTTTGGTAGCGATCTGCGTCGCGGGCATCAGCTTCGCGTTCGAGTAGTTTGGGCAGTGGTGTATTGCCAAGGCCGTGGAGTTCTTTGAGGAACTCATCATTGGGGCCGTCATAGAGGAAACGGATGGTACGGCCACGGCTAGTGGTATTGTCTACAACTTCGGCGACGAGGCGGGTTACGCCGCGCTTATCGTTGAAGTAGAGCTTATTGCCGACGCGGATTTTCCGGGCGGGATCAACGAGTACATCCCATAGGCGCGCCTGGGAGTTGAGCTCACGGAGCAGGAAAACCTCAATACGCGCCTGGGTCTTTTCCTTCAGCCCGTAGAGGCGGGCGGGAAAGACTTTAGTGTTGTTGAAAACCAATGAATCGCCCTCATCGTAGTAGTCGAGCAGATCGGTGAACATCTTATGTTCAATCTCGCCGGTTGCCCGATTGACGACCATCATGCGGCTGTCATCCCGTCGCTTACTGGGCGTACGAGCGATAAGTTTTTCGTTGAGTTCAAATTTGAATTGTGACAGCTTGGTCCTCATTCCCTTGGATGATTTTTATTCCCTGAAGGTTGGTTGTTCTAGTGAAGGACGGAACCGAAAGATGTTCTAACGGTAATCCTAAACAGCGGGCAAAGGTAGGGGTATTTTACAAGATGGTTCTTTTCCCGCCTATATGTAAGGTCTAAGAGGAGGTGAATGTTGATGCATCACGAGGAAAATTAGCGGTTGGTCCAACTTTCCCTGCCTTTGGTCTATCAATGCACCTGCGGCCGCGCCTGAATTGTATCTTGAGCGATATTTGTCTTCCGGACGAGATTCTGCAGCTCTCCCAACCGAAAACACTCCTTTACTATGCTCTTCCTCAAGGTCTTTACTGAAAGCGTTCGCCAGGCCATCGCCCAACTTACTGGCAATAAGTTGCGCACCTTTCTTTCTCTGTTGGGCATATCCATCGGTATCTTCTGTATCATCGGAGTGCTCTCCGCCGTAGAGTCTTTGGAAGACAGTGTACAGGGCAGCCTTGCCAAACTTGGTGACGACGTAGTTTACATCGACAAGTGGCCCTGGAAAGACAACAGCGGAGACTGGTGGGAATACTTTCAGCGGCCCTACCCCGATCACAACGACTACGAAGCCCTAAAGGAAAGAATGCCCACCGCCTCTTTGGTTTCTTACTGGACGGTACCCGGCGTAAAAACCCTGAAGTACCAAAGAAACACGGTGGAAGGCGGCTTCCTCTTCGTCACTACCTACGAGCTGAACCGGATGCTCAACATAGAAGTAGGCAAAGGTCGCTACTGGAGTTCAGCGGAATACACCGGCGGCTCAGACAAGATTCTCCTTGGTTTCACCATCGCAGAGGAGCTTTTCGGTGCCCTGGAGCCCGTAGGCAAAACCGTAAAAATGGGCGGTCGTAAATACGAAGTCATCGGCGTGCTCGAAGCTGCAGGTGGCGACCTCATAAATCCGCTCGATTTTGACGACGCCATTATGGTGACGTACACCAACGCCGCCCGCTTCATCAACCTTAAAAACCGCAATCGATTCGGTGGAACCGTAGCCGTGAAGGCAAAAGAAGGGTACCCGCTTGAACAAGTTCAGGACGACATTCGTGGTATTCTCCGCTCCACCCGCCGCCTGCGGCCGCGGGAAGACGATAGTTTCGCCATGAATCAACTCAGCATGATTGCCGACCAGATTGGTGGATTTTTTGGAGTTCTGAACACCGTTGGTGGCCTTATCGGCCTTTTCTCTATGGTGGTTGGCGCCATTAGTGTAGCCAACATCATGTTCGTATCGGTGAAGGAGCGGACCAGCCTGATTGGGGTAAAGAAAGCACTCGGCGCCCGTCAGTTCGTCATCCTGCTCGAGTTCCTTACCGAATCTGTCATTCTCTGTATTATCGGCGGTGTTATCGGTCTCGCGTTAGTGGTCGGAGTCACTTCCATCATCAACACCTCCTTCGAAAGTTTCTCCATTGTACTCAGCCCTAAATATGCGGTTATTGGCGTCTTGATGTCCGCAGTAGTCGGAATTCTTGCGGGGGCGGTGCCAGCAGGACTGGCGGCGAAGATGGATCCGGTGGAAGCGATGCGGAGTTAGGTAGATTGATAGATTAATAGTGTGATAGATTGATAGTGCTACCGCAAGTACCGTTCGCGACGCTTCGCTTACTCACCTGTTGCATGCGGTAGCGCTATCAATCTACCTTCTA
>CAYPIM010000396.1:0-2750 GCA_964410795.1 uncultured Lewinella sp.
ACTTCGGCTTCCAGCTTGGCGACCTTCTTTTGCAGCGGGGCCATTTCTTTGCGCACCTTCTTTTCGTCTACGGAGCCGAAGAGGTCGCCCATTTCGAGGAGGCCTTCCAGTTTGGTGAGTTTGCCGCGGGCGGTAGCGAGGGTTTTGACCTTTTTGTCGTTGCGGCTGATGTGGGTGCGGAAGTTGCCTTTTACCTTGTCGATGAGTTCCAGCAGGCGGCGCTTTTCGGCGGGGCCGGTGGCGCGGTGGTAGTCGGTAACGGCGCGGCGGTAGTCTTCGAGGGTTAGGCCGCTTTCGGCCAGTGCGCCCGCCAGGGGATCATCGAGGGCGAAGCGGGAGATGAGGGAGTTGCCCTGCTTGATGTTGATGTCGATATTGGGCAGGGTTTCAAGCTGGGCTTGATATGCGATATGCGATTGGCGATTCTCGATATTTGATTTGGCTACCGCACGGCTCTGCTCGCTTCGCTCGTTGGGGGAGCGGTAGTAAGCATGCTTTAACAGCTCAATCCAGAGCCGCAGCCGGCAGATCTTGACGGAGTTGGGATTGAGGTCAACGCCAAAGAGACAGTTTTCGATCAGGGTCCGCTTTTCGTGGAAGATGGTTTCCTGGATGGTCTGCGTCAGCTCGTCGGCGCGGATGTTGCCGTTGCCGTCGGTCCGGACCTGGTATTCGTAGGGTTCGTCGTAGCGGTCGGTGACGATAAGCTCGTCGTTTTCGACCACTGCTTTTATATCCACGTTCTTTGCACCTGCGTCCGCGCCCAAAATGCCCAGCGCCGACTTGGTCGCGATCAGTTCGTTGAGCGCCGAGACCAGGAAGTGACCGGAGCCCACCGCCGGGTCACAGACCGTGAGGCTGTTCACCAGATTATTGGCGGCCAGGCGTTCTTCCGTTTTGTACTTATTCCCGAGGTAGTTGCTCAGGTCGTCGAAGCTATCGGAGTCGAAACCCGCGAAATCAGTGGTGTCGTCCTTGAATTTTTGCACCACGGCACGGCGAATCGTCTCGCGGCACATATACTCCGTGATGAAGCCCGGCGTGTAGAAACTGCCGTCCCGGTAGCCGTTGATCTTCTCGAAGATGAGGCCGAGCACGCTGGCGTTGATCAGCCGCTTATTTTCTTCCTGGATGCGGGCTTTGCCCTCGCTGCTGAAGTCGTAGGCGTCGAGGAAGGCGAAGAGGTATTCGAGGGGTTTCATCGCTTCCGGTGCTTTTTGGGCGCGGCCGCGGGTGCGAAGAATGGATTTTGGAGCAAGGGGGAGTTCGACCTGGTCTTTGAGGAAGCTCACCTGCAGCGTCACCGACTCCAAAGGGCTGATCTCGAACAAGCTGGAGTTAAGGTAGGGTACGTGGGCAAAGCCCGCTACGTGCTTGGCACGATCTTCGGGCTTGGTGTTCAGCACGTCGATGAACAGGGTGTTAAGCGCGTCGTAGTCTTGCACCAGCTGGTTGGTCAGGAATCGGATACTGTCGCCCTGGTGGTAAGCCATCAGCTGGCTTTCCAGCAGCTTGAGAAAAAGTACGCGGTTTACCCAGGTGGTGCACAGTTCCAGGGCGGCGCCGAAGCGGCGTTCTTCGGTGTCTGCTCCGTAGGCGCGGAAGTCGGGGGCTTTGTCCAGCCGATTGTCCCGTCCGGCGATCTGGAGGGTGTTTTCCAGCAAACTTGCGGGGTGGCGGTTCGCACCGGTGGCCCGGCGGATTATCTTCTTGCCACCGTTTTTCTTCTCTTTTCCCTTGCTGTCTACCCCGACTTCTTCCAGGCCGATGATGTGGAGTAGTTCATTGTAAAAGCCTTTGTCGAGTTTATTGCTGTCGTTGGCGAACGGGCGGCGCAGCAAGTGAGGTGGGCTCAGTATTTTGTAGAGCGGAATCAGGTTGTCATCGGTTTCGGGGTCCTGGTCTTCGGCCCATTTGCGGAACTGGCTGATGGTGAAGGTGGTGCCGTGCAGGGTGTCTTCGAGGGCTTCGATGTGGTTGCGGATGATTTCGTAGGCGACGTTGTTGGTCTTCCCCGCGTCGGCGTCGGCGGCCAGTACTTTGTCCCGAAACCGTTTCTTTTCCCAGAAGAGGCGTTCAAATTCGCGGTCGGGGAACAGGTAAGTCTCGTCGGCGTCGGTGATCATCAGGGTTTTGATGGCGGTGTTGCCGTCGTTGCGCTCGCGCAGAAAGTAGAGTACCAGCTCGTGCAGGCTTTTGACGTTGGGCTTGGCCGCCGAGAACATCTCCATTTTGTTGGCCCTGCGCTTGGCTTCGATCATGACGCCAACGGGTTCTTTTGCCTTAGCCCCGTTGTGCACTACCAGGTCGATGCGCCCTTTGGGGGCCACCAGGCACTCTTCGGATTTGTACCAGACCTCCTTCAGGAAGTCCTGAAAGTGGCCTTTGTGATTTTCTTCGGATTCGGCGGCGTTGGCGATGCGGTCCAGCAAAAGCGGGAGTTCTTTTTTTAGCAGGTCAATTTCCTTACGGGTCACCTTCTCCTTACGGTAGGCTTTATTGAGTGCTTGCTTTGGGGTGTTGGTGGTTGCTTTCAAGAGAAGGGGCGGATTTGCAGCGCAATATAAGAATTAAGGGCGAGTGGGCTGTGCCCCGAGAAACATGGAGCGAAGCCCTAAAGACGCAAGGTTTTTGAGCCTAAAGGCTCCTCGGGGCACAGCCCACTCGCCCTCTACTCCTCCACCAACAACTCACAAACCCCAACCTCCAAAACCCGCGCAATGCGGAAGAGCATCTCGACCCGAGGTTGC
>CAYPIM010000397.1:0-2702 GCA_964410795.1 uncultured Lewinella sp.
AAAAACCACCAGTTCCGCAAGCAGGGTCTACAATCGTCTTCTTTGGTTCGGGCTGCAAGCACTCCACCATCGCGCGAATGAGCGGACGGGGGGTGAAGTACTGCCCGGCACCACTCTTGGTATCCTCAGCATTCTTCTCCAGCAGCCCTTCGTAAATCTCCCCCTTTACGTCTACATCCAGCAAACTCCATTGTTGCTCATCGATCATAGCGATAACGCGGGCGAGTTTGGAAGGGTCCTGAATTTTGTTCTGGCTCTTGGTAAAAATCTGCCCCAGCATCCCGCGCTCCGTCGCCAATGTACGCAGCAATTGTACGTAAAAAGATTCTAATTCGGCACCACGCTTCTCGGCCAGGTTCGTCCAGGTGCAAAGCTCACCGTCTTTTATCTCATTACCTTCCACGTCCTTCAGCTGAGGAAAATCGATTTTCTTACTGTAAGGCGGCTTCGTTTGCTCATCCGCCATCTTCAGGAAAAGGAGATAAGTGATTTGTTCAAGGTAGTCTCCATAGCCTACGCCGTCATCGCGGAGTACGTTGGCGAAAGACCATACTTTGGAAACAAGGGAGGCGGTGGACATAGATAAGAAAGTTTCAGAGGCGCGTACGCAGGTGCAAGGTAAGTTAGAGTATCAGCTATCACAACAATGAGTACAAGTTAAACGTATTAAGGTGGCCATAGATTACAGTTCACTCATAAAATGATGTCGAACTTTCCTATATTAGCCTTTCAAATAAGACAATCTGCCATGTTGATAGAATTTACCGTATCGAACTTTAGGTCTATTGCAAATAAGCAAATCGTTAGCATGGTGCCTGAAAAGAACGTAAATGAGCTTCCTCAAAACATTGTAGAGCGGCATAAATCTAGTGCCCTTAATGTTTTAGCTATGTACGGGCCAAACAATAGTGGCAAGACCACTATACTCCAGGGTCTTCACCTTCTGGTTTATTTATTACGTACCTCTGCCGCAAGGAACTCCAACGAGGAACTGCCCTACGAACCAAACTTACTTGTAAGTGGCTACTCAGAAAAACCAACTGAACTCTCCATGGTCTTCGTTCATGAAGGTGCACGTTATCGTTACGGCCTGAGTTTCGATCAAAAGAACATCCTTACCGAATGGCTCTACCGAAAGAAAGTCGGTAGAGAAGTTGCTTTATTTGTGCGCGAAGGAGATATTATCGATGTCACTTCAGCACTGGAAGGAGGTAAAAAAGTAATTGATGCCGCAATCGAGGCAACTCGCGATAATGGGCTTTTTCTGTCTACCGGAGATACGCTAAACCTGAAAGACTGTGGTACCATTTTCCAATACATTGACCGCCTTCTTCTAATTGACGGTCTGAATTCAGATTTTCAGGGAACGGTAACCAAAAACACTTTGAAGAAGCACCCTGATCTAATTGACTACATAAACAAATACATAACCAGTTTTGACTTGGGAATTCGCCGTATTTTTCTGTCCGATGACGAAGATGGTAAAGAGCCCATTATCTGCGCTACGCATCTCATTCTCGATGAAGAAGGACAAGAAACCGGCGAGGAACTCGCCTGGGCACTTTCAGAGCATGAATCTTCAGGTACACAAAAAATATTTCAGGTTATTGCACCAATCATTTTCACGTTAAGTATGGGATCTACCATAGTAATTGACGAGATAGAAGCAAAACTGCACACCAAACTAACTAACGCACTAGTAAATCTCTTTACCGACCCCAAGTCTAACCCGAAACAAGCTCAGCTCATTTTCGCTACCCATGATACCAACCTGCTGAGTTACGCTAACCTTCGTCGCGATCAAATTAACTTTGTAGAGAAAGATAAAAAAGGCTCCACCCAGATATTTGCCCTTTCTGACGTTCGGTACTTTGCCGGAAACAAAGAGCGACCAGATAAAAATCGTGAAGAAAAAAGCTACTTGGAAGGTCGCTATGGTGCTATACCCAAGGTAAAACTTGAAGACCTCCTTATACCCGTAGCATAATGGCACAGCGAGGCAAAAATAACTTACGGACGGATGTGGCAGAGTTTGTTGATCGCCCTGATCGCATTTCGCGGTACAGCCAACTATTTCTCATCGTGTGCGAAGACGAAAACACAGAACCTGCGTACTTCAACCGCATAAAAGAGGAGTTACCAGAATTGCCCGACGAGACAATGTTCGTCAAATGCGTAGGCACGGGCCGGGATCCGCTGGGCGTAGTGGAGCAAGCAATAGTTGAACGAAAAACCTTAGCGGCGCAGGCTGAGAAGAAGGTGGATTACACCTGGGCCGTCTTCGACAAAGACGACGCCGACGAAAACGAAGCCAAACGCAAACGCTTTGCCGACGCCTTCAAACTGGCAGAAAAGGAAAACATCAACATCGCCCTCAGCAACGAAGTATTCGAGGTGTGGTTACTCCTCCACCTTACCGATCTGTCTTCGGCTTCTCCCGTTCCCCGCGCAACCATCTACGAACAGTTACAGATCAAGATTCGGGAACTCGAAAAAAACGAAGACTTCACCTACGTGCACGGAAATGCCGACATCGTCGCGAAGATCGAAGCGCTTGGCGACGAGGCCGCCGCTACGGAACGCGCTAAAGCCCTGGAAAACCATTTTGCTAAAACTCTGCTGATCGAGGCCAATCCTTCCACCCAGGTTTATCAGCTGGTGGAGCTGCTGCGGGAGTGGGTGGCTTATTATTGTTGGGAGCC
>CAYPIM010000398.1:0-2678 GCA_964410795.1 uncultured Lewinella sp.
GCTGCCAACCTGCCGTAGTAACGACCTCTGCGGCAACCAATCCTGCTAAAACGGCCCCTACGGGATAGCCAGACAAGACGGCACTGATCCAAAAATCCTTGCTACGATCAGGGGTATACTCCGCCACCAAAGCGGCCGTACTAGCCAACATCCCGCCAATACCTATGCCACTTACAAACCGCAGAATGACCAGTTGCCAAACTGATTGACTGAAAGCAGTAGCATACATACTTGCCCCCATTAGCAAGGCACACGTCAGAATCATCGACTTGCGGCCAATGCGGTCGGCAAAGGGGGCTAAAAACAAGGCCCCAAGCGTCATACCAGCCAATCCTGCGCTAAACACTACGCCGAGGGCCTCTGCGCCTACGCCCAGGGAATCAGCAATATCTGATGCACAGTAAGAAATAACCAAGACGTCCATCCCATCAAGGATATTCATCAGGAAGCAGACAAAAATGGTAGCATACTGCAAGAATGTAATTCGCCCGGTATCGAGTGTATTCGTGTCAGACATTTACTTTTCTTTGGTAAGTGATGATCTCCTCTGATGGCTGATCATCATATAGTTTAGCGACGACCTCTGGCCGACACCGTAAGATAGCTCGTTGATTGATAGATCCCTTATCAGTGACCTCTCCCTTATCAATAGACAATTCAGCATCCATGACAATAGCCTTGCGAATGCAGGTGGAGCTGCCCGTACTGTTAGCCCCTAACTCATTGATGACCGCCTGTAGGGCCTCCCTAACTTTGGCATGGTGAGCGATTTCTTCAATGGTCGCGCTTTCCAGTAGACCGGCCAGGATGCGGCAATAATTTTGCTCCGGAATGACGATGGCTCCCAAATACGTACGGTCATGGCCAGTAATTACCACATCCTGAATAAGGCCATCACCAGCAGCGATGAGTTTGGCCCGTAGAATACCTACACTCACCCAGGTGCCAGAAACCAGCTTGAAATTTTCCGCAATCCGCCCATTAAAGACCATTCCTTTGGCCGGGTCACCTTCGTCAATGATGCGTACCGCATCGCCGGTTTTGTAGAAGCCTTCTTCATCAAAGGCTTTACGGGTGGCTTCTTTGTTCCGCCAATAACCTGGGGTGAGGTTTTTGCCACGAAAGCGCGCCTCCATTTTGTCTTCATCAGGGACCAGTTTCACTTCAAGCTCTGGTACCGGTACGCCAAGCATTCCGGGGGTTGTGCCGAATTTGGTGTTAAACATGGCCGAAGGGCTAGCTTCGGTCATGCCCAGGCCGGTTCCAATAAAAACCCGCTTGCCAATGGTGTCGAAAGCTAATTGTTCCAGGTCATCCCACACGTGTTGGGGCATGCTGGCTCCGGCGTAGAAGAACATCTTTAGGCGGCTGAAGAAGAATTGGCAAAGCTCCTTATCTTCCTTCAGGTAAGGCAAAAGTTCCTCAAATCCCTTAGGCACATTGTAGTAAATGGTGGGAGCGATTTCTCGCAGGTTTCGAATTGTTTCTGGTATTCCTTTTGGTGTGGGGTTGCCATTGTCGATGTGTAAAGAACCACCACAATACAGCGCCATCCCAAAGTTGTTGTTACCTCCGAAAGTATGGTTCCAGGGCAACCAGTCGATCAGGTGGAAGCCGCCATTGTCCATGAAGGGAAACGTTTCGACCGTTTGCTGATTATTGGTGGTAATGTTGCCGTGCGTATTGATTACGCCTTTGGGTAAACCGGTTGAACCGGAAGTAAACAACACCTTTGCGACGGTATCGGGAGTGATGTTTTGGTGGGCCTCTAAAACCCCATTTGTTATAGTGGTTTGTAAGGCTGCTTCAAACGAATCTTGGCCTTCGAGGGGTTCGTCTACCACCAATACAGGGACAGCGTCACTAACCGCCGCAAGAGGTTTAGCAAACGCCAAACCGTTTTGTACAAAAATCAGCCCTGGGGTGAGTAAACTGACACAGTGCTTGAGTTTCGCAAAGTCGGTTGATTTGGTCGAATACGCGGGGCTGATCGGAGAAAAAGGAATACCAGCGTATAGAGCTGCTAATATGACGATCCCCTGCTCAATACTATTAGTAGATAGAATAACCAGCGGTCGTTCGGCAGATGCTCCTTTATTAATAAGGTACTGGCCAAGCGCCTGTGCTTTAGTTAGTGCATCACGGTAATTTAATCTTCGCCATTCTCCCTGCTCATTACGCTGGCCAAGAAAAGTATTCTCTGGGGTCTTCGTTGCCCACTTCACCAAACGATCACTAACTCGTGTAGGATGCTGTGATAAAGTCTCTTTTGAACGAAAGTAAATGATCCCTTCTGCCGTTTCTTCTTTGATTATTTCCGGCTGAAGAATAGGGATATCCAGGAACGAGGTTTCTTTTAAGTTCATTACAATTTCTTTAAGCGAGCAATGGTTAATCTTGACCAACTTTTTTGGCACGACCTTCCAGGAAATCGGCAAGGCGTTCCTTAGCCTCCGGAGCACTTTGTGCAATAGCTGCGGCCATTGATTCCATTAGCAGGCCTATATCCTGATTTGAATCGACGATTCTAGGGAGGACATGGGTTAGGGAGAAATTAGTCATAGGAGCATTGCCGCAAATTCGAGTAGCCAACTCATGCGCCTTTTCTAACGCCCGACCTTCATCGGTTAGGTACTGCGCAAATCCGAGGCGGTGCCCCTCTTCGGCTTTGTGGACCC
>CAYPIM010000399.1:0-2654 GCA_964410795.1 uncultured Lewinella sp.
ACCGTAAACATAGCCGTTGGCGAAGTTGAGGCAGCCGTTGTTTCTGGTGATCAAATTATCTGCTCAGGAGAAGACCCCGAACCCTTTACGGTAGATGCTGCGGCAACGGGCTCCCCTACTCCCTTAAACTTTCAGTGGTACTTCAGTGCGGAGAGCGATTCTACGGGCTTCGCCCCCATCCCTGGTGCGACTACAGAAAACTACGATCCCACCCCCGCAGACATCACTGCCGATACGGTCTACTTCCGGCAAATTGTCAGTGTACTGGGATGTAACGGAGCTGCCTGCGCTGATACCAGCAATTTTGTGATCGTCATTTCTGTAGTTGACCTTGTCGTAGAAGCTGGCCAGGGACAAACCATCTGCTCTAATCAAAACGTGGATTTGACCGCAGTAGGGGCTGGCATCACTTTCGATCCCGCATTCCCCACCTTCGGCGGTACCTGGACCAGTAGTGGTACCGGAACTTTTGATGATGGGGCAGGGGTGTTCGGCACGGCGAATACTTACACGCCAAGCCAAGCTGATGTTGATAACGGCGGTATCATACTCACCTTAACTTCTGATGATCCTACCGATTTTGGAGTCGGCGTTTGCCCACCTGAATCAGACGCGATCCCCATCACAATCCTTAAGGTTGACTGTGGCAGCTTCCCCTGGGGAGGGGAGTAAAGGAGTGAGACTTTACTCGCAGGAGAGTGTCACACTGATCCTGACAACCGACGATCCCGCCTGACCTGTGACATTCAGCGGAGGCGCAGCCGCAGCGGTTTTGCTCCCCTCCCCAAGCCGAAGGCGGTTGGGAGAGGGGCTGGGGGAGAGGAGCACGAACGGCAGCGAGCAAAGCCAAACGGCCCTGCTCGAAGCCAAGCTCCTCGACCTGAGTACAGGCACTCCGGTGTGCCCCAAGATTTTGTGTTGTTCAAGTGTATTTTATTTCTCATGATAATCTAGCGAAATTATAGTGGCTCCGGTCCGAATTGGCCGGAACCACTTTTTACCCACTTTGGAGCAGCATTACCATGGACCGATCAAAACTACTTTGAGTTGCTTTAGATTAGATTACGATTTTATTTTTTTGGCTCCACGGTAACTTCCCGTGGAGCCATGTTTGTAAAGGGCTAATGCATCATGTGCTTCACCAAAGCTTGTTTGACGGGTGCAGAGAAAAGCTTTGCTCTTAAAACCTGCTTAGGAATTTGTAAAATCCAAGGACTTTCTAATCAAGAGCAAAAAAAAAGAGGTTAAACTTGAAAATCTACCTGTTATACTATATCTTGCACTACTATTCAGATTTTACATCTGCTTATTCATGAAAAAATAGATAAACCTTAGTTATTTAGTTCTTTTTAGCTGGTTTTGTCTTGCACCGTTTATTCTGTGCCGGAGACTTATTATTCATGGGTTTTGTCAGACTTAGTCTTTCGAATAGTTAGTGTTTTTTGATGTTATTCTCTCTCTCATGATTTACAAGAACCTTACCGTATTAATGGCGCTGTGTGCCTATTTGGCTGGCTTGGCTACCTTAGCAGCCGCTAGCGAAGTACCGAATACGTCGAACTTTTCCCCTTTTAGTCAAGCTTGGGCAGCTGTAGAAAGCATTCCTCCTGCTTATGCTGGCACACGAGTATACGTGCTGGCGGATCCGGAGGCGTGGTTGGGCAATTCTAAATCAGCTCTTGCAGACTATACCCTCGATGCTTCTCTTGATGGCATGACTATAGACATTGCCTGTGGCGTTGCGCACAATGTGTATGACCCCGGAGGACAGGGAGGTGGTGCTGGTGGACCAGGTACCCTGGGCAATTATCCGAACAATCAAGACAATACGGTAACCTTCTGTAGCACAGATGGGAATGGGGTGTTTTTTGAGATGTCAACTATAGGTCTAAATACGAATGATTTCCTCTATTTGTATGATGGCCCTACGGCCGATCCTGGTGACTTGTTTCCGGGGTTTCCTACAAATAATGAAACTGGTTCTGATGCTATATTTTTTAGTAGATATTTATCCACTGGAAACTGCCTGACGGTGCGCTTTACCTCGAATGGCATGGGAAGTGGAACGGGGTTTGAAGGTACGGTAGCTTGTGTGGAAGAGTCCACTATCTCGACCTGTGCTGGTAGCTTTACGGATTCTGGTGGGAGCGGCTCAAATTATGATGTTTCTCAGCATCAGATTACCACTATCTGCTCCGATAATGGAGGACAGCCAGTGGTCGCCTTTAATAGTTTTCAAATTGAGGACGGATTTGACTTTTTGAATGTATTTGACGGCCCTGATGTGACAGCGGCATCGCTAGGTCAGTTCACCGGCACTAATAGTCCGGGTACGGTTACAGCAACCGGTACCTGCGTTACCTTTTTGTTTGTTTCAGACTTTTCCTTTACGGAGCCTGGATGGGATGCAACCATTAGTTGTCAGGGAGGGGGACCAATGGGGGATGCCGATTATACCATCGACGATGGCACTCAAATTGATGCCTGCAGCGGAATATTTGCAGACTCCGGAGATACCAATAGTGATTACGGAAATGGTGAATCCTTCACCAAAACCTTTTGCTCAGACGAAAACAACCAAATTTCCTTCACCTTCCAACACTTCAATCTGGCCAGCGGAGATGAATTGGTGATTTATGACGGCGCGGACGCAG
>CAYPIM010000400.1:0-2649 GCA_964410795.1 uncultured Lewinella sp.
CTGCGCTGTACTTCGTGCTCGAGAAGACTTATGCTATCGTTTTTCGGCTGGCCGGGCAGCCCTTAATCAATGTAGAGCTTTCCGTTGGATCCTTCAGCCCGAATTATGGGGCTATCTGCCGTAGCCTTCGGGGTTTTCATTTCCAATTTAATCATATTGTGGTCCTTCTCTCTTTTGACTACCTTTAAATCGTCGGGTAAACGGACATTGCCGAAACGGAAATCAGCACGCACGTGATAGTCTGTGGGCTGGCGAAAATCCAGCTTGACTTCAAAGAAAACGCCATCGACATCAACGCCCGTAAACGTTGGTAAAACTTCATCCACCCTCAGGTGCCCATGCTGCATTTTCAAGCCTGCCTTTTGGCTCAGGCGTTCTACGTTAAAGGTAGTAAAGGTGGTATTTCCTGTCACCGCACCGAGTTCCTTGATGTCATAGTCGCAGTTGTGATTATCACGAGCAATCAGGTTATCTATACGACCAAAATCAAAGTTTCCAAACCGGCCTTCTATTCTGTATTCGTCACCGTTTTCAACTTCAAAAGTACCGTTGTGGGTGTTTATTCTTGCGTTCCCGAGGCTTCCCAGAATGTAAGTGCCGAAGCGGTCCTCAATGTCTACGCTTCCTGATACGGACTTTGCTTCCAACCGGCCATTGTGGGCATCTAAATCAAGTGATTTCAAGGTTCCCATTCTAAGCTTAGAGAAACGGGCATCCAGGCGAACATCCCCCACATTACCAAATTCTACCCTGGTATTGTGTAGTGTTCCGGAAACACTACCACCAACATCATCCAGTTCAATTTCACCAAAGCGCATATCCAGTTCCAGGTTGCCGGCAATGCTGCCTCCATGGATTTTGGCATTGTGCAACGAGAGGTTTAAGTCGTTAATTTTCACCTTAGGATCAATCTGGACACGCTCAAACCTGGTTTCCAGTTTCAGCAATTCCGTTTCGGGTAGGTAAAGGGTTGAGGAGATTTCAAAGCCCCTCAATCCGCTATACTTAGCTCCGTCCTTAAACACCACCTTCGTGTTGCTATTTCTTTGGGTCCAGCTCCTGATACTTCCCATACCTATATTTATCGTCAGGCGATCACTCATTTCCTGGACTTCCATTTTCATTTTAGCCAGGAATTTTTCACCCTCTTCCTTATTCTTAGCTTCTACGCTTAGCTCAGTGACCACCCGAATTTTATTGTCCTTGGAGGGCAGGATGGTAAGTGGGCCGCGGGTTTGTGTGAGGTCTACTTTTGCCACCTTATCGTAAGACTCATCAAACACTTTGGCGACCGTCTGCGCACCAAGCGAGGAAGTAATAAAGAGGAAAAACAGAGCGGTGCTAAATCTCAAGTAATTGGTTAGAGACATCATAATATTGTTGTTTGGCCAGATCATTTTCCAGCTGTTCGAGAATTTGTATTTTCAGTTCGTAGTACCTGATGATGGTGTTCAGCAGACGTTCGTTGGTTCCGTATTCGGGCAATTCGCGTAGGTACCCTGCCTGTATCGAGTCCAGGATGGTCAGTTCTTCAAAGAAAGGAGCGAAGGTTTCCCGGTCCAGTTCTTCAATTTTCAAGGCGGCTTCTTTGGCGGAGATTGTTTGTAAAAAGGCAGTCTCCTGTTTAGCCAATTCAGGAGAAAGATCACTTAGTCTTTGGGGCAAGTTTTCTTCATCTTGCCAGCCGACGTAAGCAAGGCCAAGAGCGAAAACCAGTAGTATCGTAGCAGCGGCCAGCCAGCGTTGGTAGCCGCGGATACGCTTACCTGAGGTACGACCAGTCATCCGTTCTTCGATACCTGACCAAAGTTCCTGCGTAGAAAGGTCCTCTACTGCATCCAGATCAGATCGATGTCTCCGAATCTGACGTTCAAACTCATCCATGGTCCGTGGTTTTGAGGGTTAGGGCTTGCCGCAGCAGGTGCTTGGCGCGCCAGTATTGGGATTTTACGGTAGAGACGGACACCTTCAGAATATCCGCTATTTCAGCGTGCCGGTAGCCTTCCAGCAAGTACAGCGTCAGCACTACTCTACAGCCTTTCGGCAGCTCTTTGATGGCGCGGTGGATGTGGCTAACATCTACATCCGGCAAGGCTTCTTCATCCGTAAGCAGATGCTCCTCAACGGCAACGATTATAGGCTGATGCTTCCGCAGATGCTCGAGGCTTAGGTTGATCGCTATTCTTTTGATCCAGGTCCGAAGTGAAGCATCCCCCCGAAACTGTGGTAAACGTTGAAAAGCCTTAAGGAAGCACTCCTGGGTGAGGTCTTCGGCATCCATCCGGTTAGCGACCAGGCGGATGACAAGGTGAAATACCCCTTGCACTTCACGTTGGTATAGTTCGTTATGGGCCGCGCGGTCTCCGCGTAGGCAACGATCTAACAATGTGTCATTTTTTCGGGTCCTCATCCTGGGTGGTCAGTGGGTCTTTGCTTGTTTGATGGGCGTGAAGATGAGAAGGTTGGAATTTGGGAAAAGTTTTTTAGAAAATATTTTGGCGGCGGGCACGCAGGTGCAATGGAGGGTTTTGGGATATTGGTAGCAAGAGTAGGCAAAGGATCGGTCGAGATGCTATGCCTCAAGCCTAGTGAAGATTCGACGCACAGCGCTACGGTATACACACATCTTTACGTATCGTCATACTTTTT
>CAYPIM010000401.1:0-2574 GCA_964410795.1 uncultured Lewinella sp.
CACCAAAATTCCCGATATTGCCCAAAACCTGACCAACATGAGATTTGCCTTCGGACTATTACTCTTCCTACTGTCCAACTCCATCGTTTCGGCGCAGTACTATCCTCCGAGAAAGAACTGGGAGGTCCGAAAGCCCACAGCAGTAGGCCTTGATCCTGCCGCCATCGACAGTGCCGTCGCCTTCGCGATGGCCAATGAGTACAGCGGTGCGCGCGACCTCCGGCTCGCGATCCTGGAGGGCTTTAGCCGGGAACCAGACCACGGTTTGCGTGGTCCTACTAAAGAGCGGGGCGGCCCCGCTGGCCTCATCCTCAAAAACGGCTATATCGTTGCCCAGTGGGGAGACCTGCAGCGGGTGGACATGACCTTCAGCGTTACCAAATCCTACCTCTCTACCGTCGCCGGGCTTGCGCTGGACGACAAGCTGATTAGCGGCGTTCAGGACCCCGTCAAAGACTACGTCTGGGATGGCACTTTCTCCGGCGAGCACAATGCTAAAATCAACTGGGAGCATTTGCTCCAGCAGACTTCCGACTGGTCAGGACAACTCTTCGGCCTCGACGACTGGGCCGACCGGCCCGACCGAGAGGGCAACTTTGATAAATGGCGCTACCGCGAGTTGCACGAGCCGGGGTCTCACTTCAAGTACAATGATGTCCGTGTCAACATACTGGCTTACAGCCTGTTACAAGTTTGGCGGCGCCCGCTGCCAATGGTGCTTAAGGAACGCATCATGGACCCAATCGAGGCTAGTACGACCTGGCGCTGGTTCGGCTACGACGACAGTTGGTTAGACCTGGACGGCGTGAAGATGCAGTCCGTCTCCGGCGGCGGCCACCACGGCGGTGGCATCTTCATCAACACCCTCGACCACGCCCGCCTGGGCCTCCTCTTCGCCCGCAATGGCCGCTGGAAAAGCGATCAACTCATCTCAAAGCGCTGGACTAAAATGATCCAGACACCCGCCGCCGCCAACGCCAGCTACGGCTACATGTGGTGGCTCAACCAGGGGCCCCGCGCCTGGGAAGGCCTGCCAGGCCACCTCTACTACGCCGCCGGCTTTGGCGGCAACTTCATTGTGGTCGACGAAAAAGAGGACATCGTGATCGTCACGCGGTGGCTGGAACCGAGGAAGATTGGAGAGCTGGTGCGACTGGTGTATGGTTTGTAGCTTGGCTACCCGGCCGAAGCGTTCTCCGAACGCGAGCGGGCCAACGGGAAAGTCCCGGAGGGACGCTTCGTCTAGCGTGGGTGCAGAACCCCGCGAAGCGGTTTCGGAACCCCACGTTTTCTATCAATGCAGCCCAACAACGAATAGCCCGTCAGCACTAAGCTAACGGGCTATTAATCTCTTCGGGAGGGGTAAAAGCCTACCTAGGCCTCCTCGTCGGAGCCAAAGTCTTCTTCTTCAACGACTTCAGGTGCCTTAACGAGCATATTGCCGTTATAGAACATATTGCCTTCGGAGTCGAAGTAGGCGCGGTGCGGCTGGTGCGTTTCGCCGGTGGTTTGGCAAACGGTCAGGCTAGGTACAGAAGCCTTGTAGTGAGTACGGCGCTTGCGCTTGCGCTGCTTGGAAATCCGGCTCTTAGGATGTGCCATGGTAATTGTAAATTTTAAGCTTTGGTTGGTATCATGAACAGCTGCAAAACAGCTGGTGATAATTATTTAAGGTCTTTGAGGGCGTCCCAGGGGCTGGGCTTGTCGTCATCTTCGCCGCCTTTGGGGGCAGCATCGGATAGTGTGTCAACGGAAGCATCGATGCGGTCCAGCATTTCTTCGTCGCAGGGGTAGGGCGGTTGGCCTTCCCGGCAGTCGAAAGTGCGGATCATCGGTAAAGAGAGCATCACCATCTCGTAGGCGTAGGGGGCTACGTTGAAGAGACTGGTGTCGGGGTGAAGGTAGACCAGGTCTCCCTCCTCTTCCAGATTTTCCGCTTCCGTGCTGAACTTAACGACGAGCTGGTTCTGGCCCTTGATCGGGAAATTCACGTTTGCCAGGCAGCGGTCGCAGTCGGTGCGTACGCTTCCGGAAAAGTCAAAATCCATGATCAGTTGCCGTTGCTGGCGGTCTACCGTTAGTTCCAGGGTGACATCGGCTTCTTGCACCGGTGCATCAGGGAAGGTCGCGATAAACGCTGAGTCGATTATAAGGTCATACCGGTAAATCCCCTGACCAAGCCCGCTTAGGGGTAAGATGAATGGTGATTGAGCTGACATAACCTTACGTTTACTCCCGCTGTAAGCACCCGTTGGTGCGAAGGGACGTTTCAAAGTGGGCGCAAAGATAAGGCTTTGTTGGGATATGGCAAGGCTTGTTGGTTAAAATGTTTCAGGGAATAGAGGCGCGGCCGCAGGTGCAAGGAAAGGTTGATAAGAGCAGGGTAGGGAGGGCACTATCCGGAGACCTATATATAAGGTCTTTGCTTCGGCCGAAGCCTTCCTGGCAGAGTTGCAACGTACGGGATAGGCTGAAATCAACCAATCGCCATTAGGGCGTCCTCCTTTCAGGGCACTTGGAGGTAGGAGTGTCCAACATTTCATTGTTGGCGAAGATTTTTAATTCGTCGGCCGA
>CAYPIM010000402.1:0-2571 GCA_964410795.1 uncultured Lewinella sp.
GAGATCTGGCGTAAGGACTACAAAAAGGTCAGCAAGGTTTTCCCGATGACGAAACAGGTTACCGCCATCGAGCTCGACCCATTGCTGGAAACGGCGGATGTAGACCGGAGCAACAACTACTACCCTTCTCAGGCGGAGACGAATCGTTTCGATCTTTTCCAGAGCCGTCGTCGCGGTGGTCGTGAGAACCCGATGCAGCGCGATCGCCGAGCGAAGGAAAAAGCTGGTTCTAACCGCTAATTAGATCTGAGTCAATTTTTTGACTCAAAGAAGGATCATGCTAACCTGCTTCAAAATTTGTTGATGATCCCTTGGGGCTGGACTTCGCGTCCGGCCCCTCGTATTTTGGCAAGTATTGATTTCTTACAGACTGGTTTAGTCTTACCTAACCAGTTCCAAATTCCAGCAAGAAATCAACACCTTATCCCGTACTTTGTGGCGACCACAAAGTCAATGAAAATTATGCCTGATTATAAGAACCCTGGTCTTACCGTAATCTCCAGCGAAGTTGCCCCCGGTGCCATTCGCTGGCGTTCTCCTTCCAACATTGCCCTCGTGAAATATTGGGGAAAGCACGGTGAGCAGCTCCCACGTAATCCATCGATCAGTTTTACGCTGGACGGCGCAGCTACGGATACTACGCTTAACTATCGGGTACGGGAGGTTGCGGGCGAAGGCGTAGACGTATCCTTGTACTTGGACGGAGAACTCAATCAAGGTTTTACAGAACGGACGAAGCTGTTCCTGGAGAAGCTACTGCCGATCTACCCTTTCTTGAAGCAACTTAGTTTAATTATTAAAACAAGTAACAGCTTTCCACACTCCGCTGGTATTGCTAGCTCAGCTTCGGGGATGAGTGCACTGGCGCTTTGTTTGGTGAGCCTGGAGGAAGAACTTTTCGAACCCTTCAAGAATCGGGCCGAGTTTAAGGCTAAGGCGAGCTACCTGGCGCGTTTGGGCTCTGGCAGCGCTTCCCGGTCGGTTTACGGCGGAGCGGCCGTCTGGGGCGCTCTGGCGGGCCTGGAAGGGAGTAGTGATGAGTTTGCCGTCTCCGTTACGGATCAGCTGCATACGGTCTTTCAGGACTACCACGACGACATCCTGTTGATCTCTAAGTCGGAGAAATCCGTCAGTAGCCGCGCTGGCCACGGATTGATGGAGGGAAACCCCTACGCTACGGCCCGCTACGCCCAGGCTACCCGCCGTACGGATGAGATGCTGACGGTGCTCCAAGGGGGCAACGTGGAACGCTTCGGGGAGATCCTGGAGTCGGAGGCACTAACGTTGCACGCGCTGATGATGAGCAGCCACCCACCTTACGTTTTAATTCGACCCAACACACTAGCGGTAATTGAACGCATCCAGCAGTACCGGGCGGATACTGGTCGGCCGCTCTACTTTACGCTGGACGCTGGGCCCAACCTGCACCTGTTGTACCCAAACCGCATCGCTGCGGAGGTCAAGAGCTTTATCCGGGAACAATTACTGTACTTCTGCGAGGATAAGATGTACTTGGCGGACCGGGTGGGGAAGGGGCCGGAGCGGTTGGAGGTTAGTGAGTAGTTTTAACTTGAGTACTTGAAAAGCAAGTTATGCCTTGACGAATAAATATATTTGTCAAGGCATAACTTGCTTTTTTCGTCTTATTGTCAACTTATAGTGTGACAAAAATGTATCTTTGTCAAGATATAAATTGACAAAAAACTTGTATGAATATTAAATCGCTGAAAATAAGGGCATTAGGTGAAAAAATTAAGGGCTTTGATAAACTCAGATTGGTTACAATTCCTGAATCAGGCTGGATTGCTGCGATCAGGACATCATTGAACATGACGCTAGAGCAATTTGGACGTAAGTTAAGAATGAGTAGGCAAGCGGCTAGCCAGATCGAAAAACGTGAAAGCGAGGGGGCAATCACTTTAAAGGGATTACGTGATGCCGCTAATGCATTAGACATGCAGCTGGTGTATGCCATTGTACCTAAAGAAGGGACGTTGGAAGACTATTTGGAAAAACGCGCACACGAATTAGCGCGCGAACTTATCTTGAGTACTAATCAGCAAATGAGGCTGGAGAATCAAGCAGTTAGAGAAGAACAGCTGAAGCAAGCTATTGAAGATGCTACGGCAGAATTGGTGAGAAAAGTAGATCGTCAACTATGGGATTGACGTATCATTTTGAAGAAGGGCAGACACCAATCAGCGAAGAAGAAAAGAAGGGGCTAAAGATTAAATCGATTAGCTTGCAGCACGAGCTTGATCAATTTGAATTGCTAAATATAAGCAAGGCGCAAAAGTGGTTAAGGAAACAGAAGCCTACAGCAGAAGAAGTGCTATCCGAAACTTTCCTGAAGAGGCTCCATCAGAAGATGTTTGGTGAAGTGTGGAAATGGGCAGGGAAGTTTCGCCAATCGGAAAAGAATATTGGGGTGAAGTGGATCATGGTTGGGAGAGAGGTAAAAGTGCTGTGCGATGATACTTTGTTTTGGGTAGAGAACGAGACGTTTCCACCTAAAGAGATAGCGCTGCGTTTTAAACACCGGTTGGTAAGTATCCATTGCTTCCCTAATGG
>CAYPIM010000403.1:0-2542 GCA_964410795.1 uncultured Lewinella sp.
AACCCTCCGGGTTCGGCCTACAATAGGGATGAAACATCGCACTTGGAAAGTGCTCGAACCGCTCGCAGCCGGAGGCTAGGCGGCATACGCCATCGCCAGCCACTCCGCTACGCAGACCGGCTTATCGTGGCCTTCACACTCGAAGACAATGCTGATTTTATACTTCACCCCCGGCGGTTTCTCCTCCACCTCCAGTAGAGAGATCCGGCCCCGCACCCGGCTTCCAACCGGTGTTGGGCTCGTGAAGCGTAGCTTATCCAGTCCGTAGTTCAGTCCCATTCCAACGTCCCCGATCTCCATTGTTTCGTAGCTGAACTTTGAGGCGTAAGACAAAATCATGAAACCGTGCGCAACCGTCGTTCCAAAGGGCGACTCCTTCGCAGCCCGAGCGGGATCTACGTGAATCCACTGCTCATCCCCCGTAAGTTTGGCGAAAACATCAATGTCTTCCTGGGTGATCGTTACCCAGTCGCTCAACCCAAGTTCTTTGCCGATGTATTTGTGCAAGTCAGCAAGGTTTGAGATCGTGGTTTTGTATGGTTGGGTGGTCATGGTTTCCTACTAAATATTTAAGGCCCGGCCGATGCGCGCTCCGCGCGCGAGCGGCTACCGAACCCTCCGGGTTCGGCCTACAATAGGGATGAAACATCGCACTTGGAAAGTGCTCAGACCGCTCGCAGCCGGAGGCTACATCGACCGGGACGGGAATTAAAACCGCAAGGACACCTTCTTCTTCATCAGCGCCAAGGATACAAATTCACCGTCGTCATCAATGATCATATCATCCTGGCGGCGGCAGCAGAGGCCGCAAGCTTGTGGTGCCTGGTAGGTACTGAGTTGGTAACGATGTTTGTCGCCATCAATGGCAAACTCGGCGTATTCCTGGTAGACAACGGGTCCGTTGCCGTAGTCCCCCTTGGTTTCGGCAACGACGTTGCGGCCGTTCATCACAATTTCGATATTCTCCCCCATCCGGCCAAAGACTGGCTTGCGGACATAGCCATCCAGCGGGCGAGGCAACTGAGCGGGATCAAAAGCCGTGGGTAGCAATAAGGGATGACCGGGATTGTCTTCCCAAGCATAAGCGAGCAGGGCCTTAGATTGTAGCAGCATCGTCCACGCGGGGTTAAACACGCGTAGTTTTTTGGCCATCACCAGTTCGGCAAGGTACTCCCAGAGTTCCGGTTCTTCGATAGCGGCAAAATCCCACGGGAAGAACTTGATCATGGTGCCGTAGTGAATCCATTTGCC
The DNA here is from genome assembly GCA_964410795.1 of uncultured Lewinella sp. GTDB lineage: Bacteria > Bacteroidota > Bacteroidia > Chitinophagales > Saprospiraceae > Neolewinella. The sequence continues at coordinate 1,252 of CAYPIM010000403.1, forward strand.
GGGGCTGGCTTCGTAGAAGACGCCCTCGTCCGGGTTGATCTCAAGGGAAGGGAGCGTGATGTTGTCCGTCCGGCCCCACTTTGCTGCGGTGGAGATGCGGGCGAGTACGTCTACATTGTGGCTATCGTCTTCGCTGCCCAGGTGGGCGGCGGCGATGGCGGTATCCGACCGACCTCCACCGAGGCGGCGGGCGTTGCTTTCCAGTGCGGCGAGCAGGTCGTTCGGGGCTGGCTTTAAGCCAGCTTTGCGGACTACTTCCGGTTGAATTACGGACGTCTCCGGCAGTAAGCTGGCGGTATCGGCGTTGAATTCGATCAGTTTCAGTGGCAGGTCGTCAATCCCTCCGGCAAAGTCGAAGCGACCAACCAGAAAGTTGTCCCACTCATTCTCAACCGACCATTGCACCAGCGGCCGCGCAAAATCAGGAATGCCAAGTCCTTCCAGTCGATCGTCCATATAGGCGCTCTTCCTGGCGGTGGCGCGCAGGATGTCCCAGGCTTCATCTCCGGCGCGCATTGCAGCACTGGTCTCCTGTGCACTGAGGCTGAGAATTTCGTCCGCTAAATACTCTTCGTTTTCGCCCCGGACGTAGTAGTCCAGGCCCTGTTTTTTGAACCAGCGGTCCTTCAGGCGAGGGGCATCGGTAAGGCGATTATCCACCGAAAGAACGGGTTGATTTTCCGCCGCCGAAGCCGGACTTGGAGCGGGTCGTGGTTTTAGCGGAGCTGGTCATCCGGGCACCGGCGTTACCGGCTGCACGCTGGTGAGCACCGCTGTTCACGTAGGCGCCTGCGCTTGGCGTTCCGCCCATGCGCCCCAACATCAGGAAGCCCCAGTAGCCCATTCCTGCGCTGCGCATGTAACGGCCTTCGCGGCTGTCCGGGTCGGCGACCTGAGACAATAGTTTTGCCTGGTCCAGGGTGAAGGTATCGCGGTCTCCAGCGAGGTCTTCCACGATGATGCGGCTGTCGGCAACGACGTCCACGGGAACTTCGGATTCAATCTTGTAGTTATCAGCACTCACCTCCTTTACGGTAGTGATGAGGCCTTCGGTGGGTACTTCAACAGTTTCGGTGTCACTCCCACAGGAGAAAAGGGCCAGGCCTAGGCCGGCGGAGAGGAGGGCAGGTAAAATCAGGTGCTTACGTAGCATGTGGATAAGGTTTTTTAGTGTTGCAAGATACACGCTTTCCGGATACTTTTCTGGAGGGCGCTGAACGCAGGTGCAGGGAAAGGGTTTAAAGAGCAAGGCAAACTACTGGATATTTTTTGATTTTCTGCCTCTCCCCCC
>CAYPIM010000404.1:0-2532 GCA_964410795.1 uncultured Lewinella sp.
AATTTTCAAATTTTCAAAAAGTATGACGATACGTAAAGATGTGTGTATACCGTAGGGCACAGCCCCTCGCCCGAGGTTTTACTCCCCATAAGTTTCCCGGCTAAAACCAAAGCGAATCAGGTCCACCAGGCTGCCACCAGGCTTGCGGTATTCATTGCGTAAATCACCCTCACGACTGAAGCCTACCCGCCGCACCAGTCGTTGGCAGTCATAATTGTCTGCCAGCGTTTTGATGTAAACCTTTTCTAAGTCTAACTGCTTGAAGCCAAACCTAACGACACGGGCGAGGGCCTCGGTCATTATACCGGTTTTCAGGTGGTCTCGGTCCAGGAAAAAGCTTAACTCAGCGGAAGGTACTTGCCAGTTGAGGTCAAACAAATGAATGTAACCGATCAGTTCGGTGCTTTCGTTGGACCAAATGCCAAAGGCAAAATCCTGCTGAAGCAACCAACCGGCAATGCGCTCGCGTACGAATACCTCGGTGGTCTCCGAACTGTCCGCTACTTCGCCTACCAGCATGGGGAAATGATCCTGCAAGATATCTCGATTCTTGAAGATGAGGTTATGAAAGACCTCGCCTTCGTGTTCCCGAAAACGGCGAACTACGCACCGATTGGTGAGCAAAGCAGTGTCTATATTAAAGAGTTCGTGGCGCATTATGCTTGGGGTTATTCCGTGATCCAGCTCACTTTGTCTTCCCAGTTGCCGATTTGGCGGGGGAGGTCTGGCATTTCGTAGTGGCCAAAGTAGAACACACCAACGCAGCGTTCGTTGGCCGCAGTACCGGGCCATTGCCCGTAATCACCACATAAAAAGCCGGGACTAGACCAGTATCCGCCTAAACCGTACTGATCAAGACTGATCCAAAGGTTCTCTACTGCGCAACCTACCGCAGCCACTTCTTCCCATTCAGGTACACTCTCTTCAGGGTCCCGGTGGAGAAAAACGGTCATGACAACTGGGGCCTGGTGTACTTTCTTGTCGAACTTAGGAACGACTTTAGGATTGCGCACTTCGGGCGCGCGAGCGGCTTCATAGACCTCCTTGATGGTCTGGCTTAGCTTCGCCCGGCCTTCACCTGTGTAAACGTGGAAGCGCCAGGGTTCTGTCTTTTTATGGCTGGGGGCCATGTTGGCTACCTGTAGAAGTTCAGAAATAATTTCTTTACTGACGGGCTGATCCGTCATGAATTGGGGGAATACTGATTTTCGATTTTTGATTGCTTGGAGCATTGGGGGAGTCTTTTAGTCAATTTGTAGTTTAATCGCTTAACCGTTAAATAACAACGGTGCCTAATTCTGCGGCAAGGTTTTTGCGCATCTCATCGAGGCGCATCTGGAGCTTGAGGTAAAGAATGACCTTTTTGGTCTCTCCAGCCTTTTCAAGCTCCTTGATTTTCTTGATGTTTTCTTTACACTTGCGGTCAACCTTTTCCATCCGAAAGATGCGAAGGAAATTGTCGGCGTAAAGCTTCTGGTTCTCGTCGGGGTGCTTTTGGCGAAGGTAGACTTTGTACTTGTCTTTCCAGTTGGGGCTCATGACGTAGGGCGCCGCAGTAGCCTCGGTTGCCAGGATGCGAATGTATTCTTCAGGATGGTTCAGGAACCACTCCGGTGCGGGACCTCGCTTATGTTGGCCAACGTAATCGGTGATAATCGTAACGGCCTTTTTGTATTGTTCGTTGTCAAAGTCTTCCAGCACGTCGGCTACGTTGGCGGTGAGGAAGCCCGCTACGGACACCTTGGTTTCTTCATCATAGACCTTTGCGCCGTGGATGATGAGCAGCCGGGTAAGGTCTTTTTCCTGGAAAGTATGACCGGTATAAAGCAGCGCATCGGCAACGGGGTCATTGAAGGGGACATCGGGCACCTGGCCATCGATCATCGGCGGCGGCATATCAAATACCTCTCCCGTACCACCGAAACCTGGCTCCTGCATTCCGACCCAACCGCTGTCGTCGTTCATGCCCTCCCAATTTGGAGCGTCGCCAGAAGACGGTGGTGGAGGAACGTCGGAAGCAGCGCCAGGCTCCTGCATTCCTGCCCAACCGGGTTCTTCCATGCCTCCCCATTCCGGTGCATCATTGCCGGAGGGTGGAGGAGGTACATCGCGCCGCCGACTTGGCCGCTTACCTTTTCCTTGCACCTGCGTGCGCGCCTCCCTTTCTTTTCTTCTTGCTTCCCGCTCCTGGTCTTTTTTCGCCTTCTCCCGTCGCTCCGCAACGGCCTGATTCACGAGGTTGATGAGCAAGCTCTCCTCCAAGCCAAGCCGACCGGTAAACTGCTGAAGGTAACCCGCCCGTTTGAGTGGATCTTCCACAAGGGCCAGGGTTGCGATGCTGGACCGAATGGCCGCCGAGCGGGCCGCAACATCGTCGCCCGCCTCCTCTAGCAAGAGGTCTGCTTTGAAAAAGAGGAAGTCCCGCCGCTTCTGGGTGAGGTATTCCTCGAAGGCGGTTACGCCGACCTTCTGCATATAGCTGTCCGGGTCTTCGCCATCGGGCAGGATGACGACGCGGACGTTGAGGTCCGC
>CAYPIM010000405.1:0-2522 GCA_964410795.1 uncultured Lewinella sp.
TTAAAAGCTAAATTCTCCCCTTTAACTCCTACATTCGCACAGCCCGTATGGAACAACTCAGCGACATAGACCTCTTTACCATTGGCCGCTTTACCCTGGATCTGGAGCAACTAGCCACCATTGGTCTTATGGCGGCGGTATTAGCAGCTGCCTATTGGTTGTTGGTGCGGCGAATTTTCCCCTGGTATTACGGTATGGATTCCACCCTGGAGGTGAACCGGAGCAGGATGCGGAGAGCGGTACGCTTCACCGTATTGGGTTTCTTTCTGATCGGGGTACTCAGGGTACTTGAGCTTGATTATAAGATCATCGATTTCATTATTGAAACCGAACAGCTCAGTCCTGAAGAGCTAAAGCTGAGGGAGATGGCCAACCCCGAGGCAGCCAATGACGGTTCGGGGTTAAGGTTTACCGTACTCATTAGCCATCTGGTTGAGGTCCTCATTGCGTACATCGTTTTCAATATCCTGGACCTCGTGCTGGGCGAGATTGTTACGCAGCGGTTTCACCGTAAGCGGGAAGCTGCCCGGGCAACTGGTGCAAAAATAGCCGACGGCACGCCCATTAGAGTAAAGTGGTTGCGCGCCGTTCTTATTACACTCATTATTATTCTTTTTGCCAACCAAACCGGTCTTTCGTACTACCACCCCTTCAACGTTCCTACGGGAGCGGAAGGGAAAGTGATGAATTTCACCATTGGGAAGATGCTGAACGCCGTACTGGTTTTCTTCCTTGTAAATCTTGTTCTGAGTTTCATCACCACTTTCCTCCTGAAAGGATATTACCAGCGCAGCAAGATTGACACCGGCAGTCAATTTGCCATCAATCGGTTACTGACTTACTTCGCCTATTTGATCGGCGTATTGCTGGTCATCCAGGCTGCGGGCTTCAACCTGATTGGTATCTGGACTGGTGCGGCGGCGCTCTTGGTCGGTATTGGTATCGGTCTCCAACAGACGTTTAATGACCTGATCTGTGGCATCATCATGCTCTTTGAGCGTTCGGTAAAAGTGGGTGATGTGATCGAACTGAGCGGCCACGAAGTAGGTACCGTGCGCAAGATTGGCGCACGCACCAGTGTACTGGAAACGCGTGACGATATCATCATATTCGTTCCCAATTCCAAGCTCATCGGTGAAAACGTGATGAACTGGAGCCAGGTAGAGCGCAAGGCGCGTTTTCACGTGCAGGTGGGGGTAGCCTACGGATCAGACACGGCCCTCGTTAAGGAAATCCTCATTAAAGCGGCTAAAGACCATAGCCGGGTAATGGACTCTCCTCCGCCCTTTGTTCGCTTTCTTAACTTCGGAGATTCTTCCCTGGATTTTGAGGTCCTTTTCTGGTCGCGCGATCTGATGCGTATTGAAGACACAAAGAGTGATATCCGTCTGGCCATAGACGCGGCCTTCCGGGCGCGAGGCATCGAGATTCCCTTTCCGCGGCGCGACCTTTGGGTCCGGGGTCCGGTGCAGCTGGAAGGAAGTAAAGAGGGAAAGGAAGAAGGGAGTAAAGAGGAAGAAGAGTAGGTTAACTTTGCAGCCCACCTATTACCACCTGACATTTCGCTTCGCGGCTTCTTCAAGGTTTGATTTTCTGCCTCTCCCCCCTCCCTCTCCCACATGTCTCGCCTAAGGCTCGACGGAGAAGGAGCCGAAAAGTAAAGTGGCATGCAGCCCACCGCTCTTTATCCCATTCTCCCCTTACTCCCTTACTATGTTGAACCACAAAACCTACGGCACCGGCCCTAACCTTGTCATTCTCCACGGCCTCTTCGGCATGCTAGACAATTGGAGTACACTTGCCCGCCGTTGGGCCGCAGAGTACACCGTCACCTTACTGGACCTGCGTAACCACGGCCGTAGCTTCCACCGTGAGGAAATGAACTACGACCTGATGGCAGAAGACGTTGCTGCCTTCCTGGAAGAACACGACATCGACGAGTGTTACTTAATGGGCCACAGTATGGGCGGGAAGGTAGCAATGCAGGCCGCCATTAACTACCCAGACTTGGTACAAAAACTGATTGTTGTGGACATTACACCGCGCAAATACCGGCCCGGCCACAGCGATGTATTCGCTGCGTTGGAAGCCTTTGATCCCGCAGCGGTTGCAAACCGCAAAGAAGCCGCTCGCCTGATGAGTGTGTATATGCCCAACCCCGGGATTCAGCTCTTTCTACTCAAGAACCTGGCCCGCAACTCCGACGGCGGATTTAAATGGCGGATGAACCTTCCGGCCATTAAGGCTGCTTACGAAGAGATCATTGGCCCCGTGGGTAATATGGGGGATGAGTTCGATGCGCCAACACTATTCATTCGCGGCGGTAAAAGCGGGTATGTTCAGGATGACGATATAGAACTGATCAATATGCTCTTCCCGCAGGCGACGGTGGAGACCGTTCAGGGAGCAGGACACTGGGTACATGCCGAACGGCCAGAAGAGCTGTTTGGCGTGGTGAGTAGTTTTATCAAGTAAGTTATGAGAGGCTATTGAGTTTCAAAACTTTGCGTAATGGACATTTC
>CAYPIM010000406.1:0-2515 GCA_964410795.1 uncultured Lewinella sp.
CCCCAAACGTTACAAAAAGCATTGAACTTTACCACTGATACCATGAAAAGATTTTTTCTCCTCCTGCTAGTGTGCGGCCTCGTTGGCCCGCTCGTTGCTCAGAACCTGTACACGATCAAGGTCGGCACCTTTCGCGACGTGAAAGCCGAAGACTTCAAGAACCTACGGAGCCAGGGCTTCGTCTATGGTGCGCCGGGGCCAGAAAACACCGTTGAGGTCTACGTCGGCCAGTACGCTGAGGTAGCTAAAGCCAACGCAACGGCGGCTTCGCTGAACAAGAACGGTTTCCGCAACGCCCGCGCTTTCGCCCTGCCGCTGAATACCGGTCAGCAAGTGACCGTCATCCAGATTGCGCTGCACTCCGGAGACCGCCCTATCAACTGGCCTACGCTGGAGCGTGCTGGCCAACTTTACGTTGAATCCGTAGACGGCACGAACAAGATCGTCACGGGCATCTACCCGGATGCTCGTACTGCTGCCGGTTTCCTGCCCGCCATCCGCGAACTTGGGTATTCGGATGCTTTTGTACGCACCATCAACAACGTGCGCCTCATTCCCATCAACCAGTTCGAGACGGGGATCAAGAAACCGCTGATCCCGATTGACCTAAATGCCAAAGCGCCTACCCCTCAGGTGCAGCCCCCGGCTCCTTCAACTTCCCCTGCACCTGCGCCCGCGCCTACAAATGCTCCGCCAACTTACGGCGGTGCTACGGCTCAGACACCGGTAGCCTACAACCCTCCGACGACGACTCCAATGTCTCCCCCCACTACCTCTCCTACCCTACCCAACCCCGCCAATGCGCCGGCCATGAACATACCCGCTATCGACGGCAAGACCAAACGCAGTAGTTCTGCCGCACTTCAGCGCGTACTCAAGGAAAAAGGCTATTACTCGGGCAGTATCGACGGTTACTACGGCCCCGGCACTACGGCCGCTTACAAAGCCGCATGGGACGACATGCCCGAAATCAGAAAGTACCGCAAACTCAGCGAAATTGTTGTAATTCCCACCAGCAACGGCGATCTCATCAGTAGTTGGCCCGAAGTAAGCACCCTGCTCACCATCACGGAAGACCTCTCCGCCGGCATGGCCAACGATACCCGCGCCCGCCAACTCATCCAGCAGCGCAGTCAGCTCATCAACGCCACTCAGCCCCTAACGCCCGTAGCCGCCAGCCGCGTCAAAAACTGGGCCACTACCATCTTTACTAACCTCGACGACTGGGCCACCGAAGATCCCCTCCACGCGAAGATCTTCAGTGCTTTCCGCCTTACCTATCAGCAGTCTCAGGTACGCATCGAAGATCACTTTATGGACAAAGGCTTCTCCGCTATCGAAGCACGGGACCTCTCCAGCGCTATGCTGCAGAACCTCGTTGGCGCGCAGTTGGATCGGTTCCTTTAGGAAACAGCATTCAGTTTTAGTATTTAGCATTCAGGCCCGTATTACAAATGTGAGACGGGCCTGAATGCTGAATACTAAAAACTGAATGTTTTCACTCCTCCATAGAAACCTGGCGCCCGTCGTAGCTTTCTCGGTTATCAATGATCATCTTATAGAGCATGTCTTTCAGCTCGGTAATACCTTCTCCGGTAACCGCTGAAATATAGATATAGGGTATGCCTTGGGGGATTTCGTCCTTACGCATTTCCTTGAGTTCATCGTCTACGAGGTCAGCGCGGGTGAGGGCCAAAAGGCGGGGTTTATCGAGTAATTCCGGATTGTATTCGCGCAGCTCGTTAAGCAAAATATCGTACTGACCCTGCATATCGTCCGCATCTGCGGAGATACAGAACAAAAGGCTCGCGTTGCGCTCGATGTGTCGCAAGAAACGGTGGCCAAGGCCCTTACCCAAATGGGCGTCTTTGATGATCCCCGGAATATCCGCCATTGCAAAGCTCTGTCCGTCGCGGTACTGAACCATGCCAAGCTGAGGCACCAGGGTAGTGAATTCGTAATTCGCAATTTCTGGTTTCGCAGCAGAAACTACAGAGAGCAAGGTTGACTTCCCGACGTTCGGAAGGCCAACGAGTCCGACATCCGCGAGCACCTTAAGCTCCAGGATTTTCCAGGTCTCAATGCCTTCTTCGCCCGGTTGAGCGTAGCGAGGGGTCTGATGCGTAGAGGATTTGAAGAAAGTATTTCCCTTTCCACCCCGGCCTCCGGGAACGAGAATTTTCATCTCATCGTGGTGGGTCATTTCGAATTCGACCTCACCGGTCTCTGCGTCGCGGACAATGGTCCCCAGCGGCACCTCAAGGATAACGTCTTCGCCATCGGCACCATGCCGATTGTTTTCGCTACCGTTGCCTCCGTGCGGAGCTTTGGTGTGCTTGCGGTACTTGAAGCCAAGCAGCGTCCACTGGTGCCGGTTCCCTTTAAGGATGATGTGACCGCCACGGCCACCGTCTCCACCATCGGGGCCACCGTGGGTGATGCCCTTGGCCCGGTAGAAATGCGCAGACCCCGGGCCTCCGTTACCGGAGCGCAGGTAAATCTTTACGTAGTCTAC
>CAYPIM010000407.1:0-2509 GCA_964410795.1 uncultured Lewinella sp.
AAAACGATCAATCTATTTTTGGCGCGGCCGCAGGATGCAAGGAAGGTTGAAGCTCCGGTCGAGGTACTGTGGATAGTTCCAAGCCGAGTTCTCCGAGGCGAAGAGGTAGACGCTCTCGCAGCGCAACTCGACCTGGAAGGTCTCGACCGGGGCCAAGACCTCCCCCTGCACCTGCGGCCGCGCCCACCTCCGAAGGAAGCCGCAAAGCGAAAAATGTACCTGAAAAGTAAAATTCTCCCCTCCGCCAACGACTATCTCCCCGACGCGTTAAGCAACTAAGCAATTAACGAATTACCTTCGCACCATGCCACTAGACCAACAAAACGTCGAAGACTGGGAACTGGACGAGCACGGCCGGCCGCAGCCGCCCGAAGACAAAGAAATGTCATTCATCGATCACCTCGAAGAATTGCGCTGGCATGTGATGCGCTCGCTAATCGCAATCGCAATTGGCGGCATAGTCCTATTCATCTTCAGTGATTGGTATTTCGGACGAATTCTTCTAGGGCCAACAAAGGCTGATTTTATCAGCTACCAATGGTTCTGTAACCTTTCCGGCGGCTCACTCTGTATGGCGCCTGCAGAAGATGTTGCCGTCCAGGCAATTGGCCTGGGAGAGTCTTTTATTACCGCAGTGAAAATGTCTTTTGTTGGTGGGTTTGTCGTTGGTTTTCCGTACGTTTTCTACGAGTTCTGGTCGTTCATCCGGCCCGGGCTCTACAAAGAGGAGCAAAAGGCGACGCGTGGTGTCATATTTATTTGCTCACTGTTGTTCTTCATTGGTGTCAGCTTTGGCTTTTTGATCATTGCCCCGTTTGGGACTTACTTCCTTACCAATTTCACCGTGGGGGGAGCATCGAATGTTCCTACCCTTGACTCTGTGATTAGCTACATGGTCATGTTTACTTTACCGGCGGCATTGATTTTTCAGTTGCCGGTCTTGATTCATTTCCTGGCCAGCTTTGGTTTGGTTACGGCAGCCTCCATGCGGAAATACCGCAAGCACAGCTTCATCGGTATCCTTATTCTAGCGAGTGTATTAACACCGCCAGACGTAGTGACCCAGGTGTTGATCGCACTTCCTTTATACTTACTCTACGAGATTTCAGTCTTCATCGCAAAACGAGCCGAGAAAAAATACCAGGCCAGCCTGGAGTAGCACAACCTATAATTTGCTACCTATCTTTGCTTTTCCAAATAAGTATCTTTTATGTTCATCATACCTCCGTACATTCGTTTTGCCCTCATCGCCTTAGGTATCCTGGGGGGTATCGCCCTTTGGGCAACGCTCGGCATCTGGTACGGTATTTTCTTCGTGATTGCTGGTGTCGCCCTTTTAGCGGGTTACATCTTTCTTGGTCCGGTTGCTCCGGCCGCACAGAAGGTCCAGGTGCAAGACTTTGACGGTGCCGAAAAACTCCTCAACCTCACCCTGAAGCCAGAGTGGCTCTACAGCGCCAACCGCGCTTTCTACTACATGATGCGCGGCAACATTGCCCTGAGCCGCAAACAGATGAAGGAAGGAGAAGAATGGCTACGTAAAGCCGAAACAGTGGATATTCCCACCCCAACCGAGAAAGCAACTCTTCATTTCCAACTCGCTCAGATCGAGTACCAGAAGAAAAACTTCGTTGCCGCCAAGAAGTACCTCAAAAAAGCACAAGAGGCCAACATCAAGATCCCTCAAATCCGCGAACAGATCGATATGATGGACAAAGCCCTGAAGCAAACCGGCCAGATCAAAGCCAGCCAGCGCATGGGGAAGCAGGGCCACCAGATGATGGGGCGCGGTGGTAAGCGGCGTCGGCCGAAGACTAGGTAGTGGGTAGTGAGTAGTGCTCCGCACGTTGGAGGTGTTGGAGGCTTGTCATTGCTACCGCATGTTGTAGTGGGTAGTACTGCTGTAGGGCTTGGGTGAAGCATTTAGACTTCTTTTAGCGCAAGTATTTTTTTGGGTGGTTCTCCATGAAGCTCAGGAGCTTTCCTACTTCCTCGGATGCAGCGATATACTTGTTGTAGTCTTCTTCTTTTAAGTATTCCGCTTCCAGAGCGAAATCGAGCCAGCATTGTGTTTCGTAGTTTTCTGATACGGCGTCTGCCAACTTTGCTACAAAGTGCTTTGGGTACCTTCTGCGGCCGTAGCTCTCTGCCAGGTTCGCAGAAACGGAACGGGAGGAACGTCGTATTTGATCCGTCATGCTATAGCGTTCCTCCTTAGGGAAACTCACGGTCAATCTTCTGATGGAGGTTGCGAGAAGAAAACTTTTCTGGTAAGCGGCAAGAGTTCTGAAACCGGACATGACAATAGTATTTGGTTGTCCCAAACTTCAGTCCGTAAACATTTATTAGTCGTCTTTTACACGTATATAAGCGAATATATACGTTTGTATACGGCTATGGAGAAAGTAACTTATTGATATTCAATAAGTTAGGAGCTGTTGCTCAAGATTTTTATTTTGCCTATCACGCCTATCACGCCTATCACGCCTATCACGCCTATCACGCCTAT
>CAYPIM010000408.1:0-2496 GCA_964410795.1 uncultured Lewinella sp.
GGAGTGTGCCTCGACCGGTTTATTTCAGCGCCCAGCGCCATCCAATGAAGAACCGACGCCCCTGATTAGAAGCATAAACATAAGTGGGATCAAACGTAAGGCCCCGGGGATTCTCGGGCGTCACCAGAGCCTGGCCGTCGGCTCCGAAGGAGACGTTACGATCGAAAGGATCAAAAGCCCGGGCAATACTATTTGCCGGAGGGGTATAGTTCAGCAGGTTTTTCACCCCGCCGTAGATTTCCATGCCGTTGAGGAAAGTCTTCGTTAGCTGTAGGTTCTGGGTAGAAAACCAAGGGGACTGCGCGGGGCGGTCGTCCAGCTCGCCGAGCAGGGGTAAGTCCATCGGTCCGTAAACGTTGCCGGTATAGTCAAACTTCATTTGGTAGCGCAGCAGCGGAACACTCAGTCGCCAAACACCAGATACCGATTCGGTGAGCAGTTGCCGTTCACGCACGCCATCTTCGTCCGTGTACACATCCTGCACCGTGAGGCCAAGGTTAAGGCTTGTGCCTTTACTGAAGCTAATGTCCGAGCTAATGCTGACGCCTTGTGACACCGCCGAACCATCCAGGTTGGCGTAGATGATGGCGTTGGGGTTCGTCTCATAATCCGGCAAAATCCGGTTATTAAAGAAGGTGTAGAAGACTGATCCATCCAGGTTGATCACCGTACCTCCCTTGGTAAAGATTCGCTTGGTGTAGTTCACATTAGCGTTCCAACTGGTCTCGGGCAAGAGCTCATCTTCGAATATAACTTCGCGGGCACCGGAGAGCGCGGCGTGGTCTTCGGTGAAGACGTTGGCTACGCGGTAGCCACTGCCAACGCTCAGGCGTACTACGTCCTGCTGGCTTTTCGAATTCCATTTATAGTTCAGGCGGGGGGTTAGGATATTACCGTGGAGGGAGTTGTAGTCGTAGCGGACACCGAGAAGGAGGACGTTTTGGCCGTTGAGGCGAATCTCATCCTGTAAGAATGCGCCGGGCAGGTGAATGATGGAGGGCTGGTTGACGCCCACCTCTTCGCCAAAGCCGGCGGTGACCGGCGTATTGTCATCGTACCAGGTGTAGCGGTACGAAGCGCCCAACAGCAGGTCATGGTTGCCGAACAGCTCTTTGTTCCAGGTCAGTTGGCCAAAGCCAACGTACTGCGTGGCGTTGTAAATTGTTTCTCCGTAGACCGAGTTCTGGTCGTGGCCATTGGCGGAAAACTGGAACATCACCCGTTCTCGTACCGGAAGCTGGTAGGTTCCGAAGGCTTCCCAGCGGTTGGTATAAATACTTTCGCCGTACACTTCATCTCCGCCACGGTGGCTGGCCCGATCCCAATCCAACTGCCCGCCAAAACGGTCTTCATAAACAAAACGGCCCGCAAGGGTGAACACCCTACCCTCTGCTCGGTCAAAAGACCATTTATTGAAGATCGAAATGCGGTCTTGCAGTGTCAGGTCGGTAAATCCGTCGTTGTTTTTGTCCTTCGGGTTTTGGTAGCGGAAATAGTTTACGCCAACGAGCGAATGGGCCTTTCCGCCGATCGTAGCCTTAAAGCCAAGGTCCGTGTTCAGTTCACCCCAGCCAGAAGCCATTACATCGGCGGAGAAGGTTGGCGCACTACCAGGGTCTTTGGTAATAACATTAATCAGGCCGCCCACCGCTTCGGAGCCGTAGAGCGTCGACGCTGGCCCTTTCACTACCTCCGTCCGGGCAATCAGGCTCTGCGGAATTCCTGTAAGGCCGTAGACCGTACTCAGACCGGAAACGATCGGCATCCCGTCAATAAGTACCATCGTATAAGGCCCTTCGAGGCCGTTGATGTGGATGTCTCCGGTGTTGCAAACCGAACAGTTCAGCTGTGGTCGGACACCATTTACATTTTGCATGCTCTCAAATACGCTGGGCGTAGGATTCGCCCGGAAAAACTCAGCGGTAAATACTTCCACGGGCACCGGGCTATTGGCCCGGCTAACTGCTTTCATCGTGCCGGTAACCACCACTTCTTCCATCGTCTCACCGGTAGCGAGCAGGGTAATATCTATCGTTTTTGCAGTGCCGTCTTCCAGTTCTAAGACCGCTGTTTCAACGGCAAAGCCAAGGGCAGAAACAGACAGCTCTACCCTACCAATGGCAATATCTTCGAGGCTAAAGCTTCCTTCTTCATTCGCTAACGAACCAAGGCCAAGTGCCGGAACACCAACCGAAGCAAAAGGGATTGGCTGACCGTCTTCATCCATAATAAGACCGGTGATAGAAGCTGATTGACCAATCAAAACACTACAAAGAAAAAGCTGGAGGAGTAAAAAAAATAGTCGCATAAATTCAATTATCTGGCGCGGACGCGGGTGCAAAGAAGGTTGACTAGCATTGTTAACTACTAGTTGCCGAAGTTTGAAATTAGCACAAGGCAAGGATGCTCGCTTCGCTCGTAACCTCACCCCCAGCCCCTCTCCGGGGGAGAGGGGAGCAATTCTGAGTTAGTCGTTATGGTGCTAAACTCAAACTT
>CAYPIM010000409.1:0-2494 GCA_964410795.1 uncultured Lewinella sp.
TCCTCTGGCCGCCAAACTAGCTTAACTTCATGGTTCACAAGGATACAAGCTAATCATTGGAATGAATTGCCATGTTTTGTAGTGGCTGGTAAGAATTTTAGCGATCAGCATTCAGAGCAGTTTTGCCTGAATGCTGATCGCTGATCGCTTTTTTTACCACAATCCAGCTTGTAAATAGGTAGAATTCCCAAAACACTACCCAAAGTTTGGGATGGATTCATGTTTATTTATCACGCAGCAGTGAAATCATCCGCGTCTCCCCCGCCCCAACGGTCAAGCGATGTCCACCCCAACTGAATTCAACTGGCAATTTTTCAGCCTCAACGGTTCCTGATAATGTTTCACCGGTTGTTTTAAGGTCAAACCGGACACCTGCTTCAGGTCCGTTCACTGGGCAGTAACCCTTCATGCGCTGAAGGTGACCGAAGACAGGAGCCATTCGGATGCTGTTTGGATCGTGCTTATTCTCCACTCCGGCAAGTAAGGTGAAAGCGAATAAAGCGGGGGAAGCCCCCCATGGGTGCGCTTCGGACCGTGTAGGCTTACGCGCATCTTCAAAGCGTTCTACCAACGTGGTTGCACCAGCTTCCCGAAGGATACGCCAGGGTTCCAGGGTTTTCTGAAACAGGTCTGCACGACCGAGTTTAGCAAGGGCTTCAAACAAGTAGTAACGGTAGTAATATGTTGCCTGTCCTAACTCCTCATCCCGTAACAAAGCCTCAAGTGCCGCGCCCTGATCCGCCGCGGGGATGACATCAAGCAAAATACCAAGAATGCTGCTGTGCTGATCAAAATATGTCCGATCTGGCCGCTCAGCGAGCAATGTTCGTTCGGGAACATAGCACCGTCGTCGGAGGGTAAAGATCATACCTTCCCTTTGCGCCCTCCAACTGGCTACTTGGTTGGGCTTTCTACCAAGAGCATCAAAAAGTGCAGCAGCACTTCCCAGTGCATGGGCAAAATGCAGACTTACCGGAGTAGAAGCCGAAGCATCTGAACCGGGAGCAATCCCCATCGTCTTCGCCCCAACGTACCAATCTATGAACGGGCCGTAGGGGATGTCTTCCAGGAATCCGGATTCCGCATTGTAATGTGCTTCAAAATAACTCAGCGTATGAATAATGCCCGGTAGGAATTGGCGAACAAAAGAGGTATCACCGGACCGCTCAAAATAGTCGTACACCATATCTACCCACACCAGGGAATAGGTGGAGTGGTAGAACTGGTAACGGTTAGGATAGGCAGATTTCAGCACTCCATCTTCGTTGCGTCCGCGGTGAAAATCCAGGAGAGCATTGCGGGTATGCCGACGGTCTCCCGTGTAAAGCTCCCAGACGGGGCCCTGAATTTTTGAATCGCCGATGTATTGCATCGTCTCGTAATAAGCATCGCTTAGGTAATAATCTTGCGTACAGATTTCCACCGTTCTTATGCTCATGTCCACAATATCGTCCAGTACTTTATCATCGCTTTGCCAACTGGCTAGTAAGGGGACGCTGCTAGTAACACGTTCGAAGGTGGGTGCCAGAAGATCAAGGGGTTCGTCCTTCACCACTACCTTAATTTCCAGGTAACGCAGGGTACGGTACCAACTTGGTACATAGGTACGGTTTTCACCCCCGTCAGAGATTATGGTATCAAAGTAGCCTTTCACCATTTTGCCCACTACTTCGTTCCGATTGGTTTTGGTACCGTCGGAGTTAAACAGATTTTCAGCCCAGGTGTAGGTAATTATGGCATCCCTACCGCCACTCCACCGAAGGGTTGGGAAACCAAGGGTAACTTCTTCCATATCCAGTAAGAAGCGATACTCCCCGTTGGCAGGTAGTGCAACACTTTGCCGCCCCAGGAACCAGCCTTTCGGCATGGCGACGCCTCCGCTGGATTGCCGAAGTGCTTTGAACGTTTGCGGTGTCCGTTTTTGGGCAGGATTGGTTCGGGGTTCCAGTAGCCAGAGGAAGCCTCCACCGTTCTTGCGCAGGTGCCCCCATTCCACAAAATCAGGATAAGCCCAACTGCCCACTGCGAAGCCTTCTTGCTGCCAGTCCCAGTGGTAATCTGCAGCGTACAAGCTATCGGTTGGGTTATTGGCATAAAGGCCGCCAATAATGTTGCGATCATTATATCTCCACTTAATCTGTCTTCCTTTAACTCCGGTATTCAGAACACACTGGTAGTTTTCGCGGCCTCTCTGTGTAGTCAAAAATTCGGAAGGTCCGTACCCCTGAACCAAAAGTGCCGTTCGGACGCTCTCCATCCCGAAAAGTCGGAAATGCCCCCAGTTGAATACTTCAATACCAATGGTATTCTCGCCAGCTTTCAAGTAAGGAGCCAAGTCGTGATGATCGTACCGCCAGTGTTGAACATCGCCCAGCTGTGGCCCCCAGGCCACCCACTCTCCGTTGACGTGCAGTCGGAAATGTGCGTCTGCAGTAATGTCAATCAAAAAACTGTCCGGCAGCCTTTCCAGCGTAAAAGTGCTGCGAAACAGGAC
>CAYPIM010000410.1:0-2491 GCA_964410795.1 uncultured Lewinella sp.
CGGTGTTAGGGAGGCCTTCAATGAATTTTGAAAGCTCTTCCGCTTTGTCAACGGCTAGTTTTTCGGTCTCCTTTACAAGATCGAAAGTTCCACCATTGCCTACAATCCGTTCTGCGTTGAAGTCTATATAGTTAGGGATGTCATTCAGGATGTCTAACTGGACTCCATTTCCGTCTCTAACAATATAGCTGCCATTAGTTTGCTTTTCAAGCTTCCACGACGGATTTGCGCTATACCTTTCAGAGGTAGAATAAGAAGCGTTGTAGCCTCCAAAGACAAATTTGTCATTACTGTTTTTTCTCCATACAGATACCTTTAGGTTTTCACCACCTGTCTTAGTGCTCATTTTAGAGGACTGGGCATAGAGTTCAGGCATGTTTAATATCCAGGATTCTCCTGCTACTTCTAGCGGAGTAGCCCACTGTACAGGGACATCCGTTAAACCCGCAAGTCGATAACCAACTAAGCGACGGTGATCTAACGTCCATAATTCACCATCCGCCATATTCCTCCAAACCTTAATTGGAGGTAGGGAGGCCGGGTTCAACGTGCCATTCAGGTATTCATAAGCATTCTTTAATGCAAAGTAAAAATCACTCTCAACATCACCTGTGTGATTAGAGATAGATGATTGCATTGATTTTATGGGTCTAGGGTCTAAATTTGTAGGTGCACCAACAAGAGGTAATTGGGGTGATATTGTTCGGGTGATTTTTTTACCATACTTGACTAGAGTTCCCTGGTTAAGGAAATGCTTAGGACGGAAGTAATAGAGGTTGTCGAGTTTTATTACGATAAAGGGTTGATCTACCGCCTGGAATCCTCCGGGTAGGGGGACGGTCATGGGGAAGTCACCTGTAAGCGTTTGAGTTCCGTTGGTCATTTGGACCTTAGGGGAGCCGGTTTCCTCGAACAGGAGGCGCGCTTTGGTTGCGTCCTCGCCTGCTTCTTCAAGAATTTTCCAAGTTGCAAGTTTATATTCAAGTACAGCGGGGTTGGTTTCTACGAAGGCTACGAACGGAGGGAAGTTGCCACTTTCAAGGTGGTTCCAGAGTTTTGTTTTCTGGGCTTCACTCCAGGTAGTTAACATGTTGTCAGTAATACCAAATCCCCAGCAACGATTATTTGTATTATGAACAAGCACCCCTCGGTCTGCCCCAACGTAAAAATTGTCGTTGTCAGAGACATCAAGATTATAAACCGGCAATGTGGTATCCGCTGAAGAAACAGAGGTTACCGTTAGTAAAGCGCCAGATAGCGCCATGATCTTCATCCCCCTGCGAATACTGTCTGCAGGGATATACCGCTTTAGAGACGGTACAAAAAATGGGTGAGTGTTGGTTGATAACCAGTTAAGACTATCGGCAAAGATTTGAGTGAAACGATACCATTCTCCTTTCGTCCTTTTTATTACCGTAGCCTTTGTTACCTCCTGGGATGTTTCGGAGTAACTAAGTATTTGATCCCCCGGTTTGACCCATGCAATTTCTTTCGGGCCATCTGGAGTATGCACCAATGTTTCAGCGGGGAAACAAGCTCCTACGCCGATTCCACAAGGGCTACAGGTGATTCCGAAACTGCCTGCTGGAGATACTTCTTCCAGTGTCTGGGCGGGTAAAAGAGGCCCGTTGTCAGTATAAGTAATACCTGACGGACTAACCTCCGCAATTATATCGCCATTGTACTTTATTTCATAAACCGCAACACCTCCTGCTTTGGGAGTAACCGTTGTGTTTGGAAGGGTGATTACCAACTCTTCTAGCCATTCCAGAAGATTAGTCGAGATATTGTCAAGGCCAGAATTATTTGCATTTAGCCAGAACTTAAAATGATGATTTAGATCCTGACGTAGGAAAGGTAACATTTCTGTATGGTCAGCTAAATCTGCACCCATTCGCCCAAGATTGCTAGGGTTGACGCTCACAAGGCCTCCTCCATCATAGAATACAGTCCAGGCAGGGACCTTGGTCATGTCTCCACCTAAGAAAGTGCTTAGACCAGTTGCATTGTCAAGGATATCATCTCTGAAAGCCATAAACTTAGCTTCTCCGCCAGCACCGTCCAGCCATTCGTCCATAGTGCTAATCAAACTTGCCTTGTTTGCGGATGTCAAATTGTCTGCGTAAGCAGCGAAGCCAAGCGTAAATTCATCCCAAGTCCAGGTTTTAGCGATAAATAAATTTTCGAATACCGAAAGACTTGGATATTCGGTTAAAACACTTGGCGGGGCCGGATTAACGTAAACCAGACCCGCCACAGGGTCATAGAGAACGTCTAAACTGCCGGTTACCTCAGTACCTAAGTTATCTATATACTTTACACTATTCAGTAAGCCTACGGGTTGAGTAGACGTCGAACCTCCTCCAGCTGGCAGCCAATTTTTAGGAGTTAAAGCTAGACTAACGTCTTGGCTTACATCACCGATTTGGGCTACGAAGTTGTTCGCTTGTTTGTAATACAAAATATATCCATCGTTTCGAGCTACCGAAGA
>CAYPIM010000411.1:0-2465 GCA_964410795.1 uncultured Lewinella sp.
CCAAAACGAAACTTTTGCCAAACCCTAAGTGTTCTTATACCAGTATTAGAAATAATCCCAAACCCAAAATCCGCGTAAGCGCCGCCCAGTAGGGCAAAAGTGCGCCCAACATAACGAACGCGGTGGTGGCCAATGGCCCACCCACACTCAGCAATATTTTACATGTCTAAGCATAAGATTAAGGGCACCAAGCTCAAGGCCAGCGATTTACGCCGCGTCCTCCTGAAAGAACTCAAGCTCAACGCCCGCAAACAATACAACCCTAAACAGCTCATCAGGAAGCTAAAAATCAAAAACTCTCAGGACAGCGTCAAGAGCGCACTGAGTAAGCTGGTAAGCGACGGTCTCGTCCGCGAAAACGGCGACTACAAATTTCAAGTTATTAAGAATATACAGGAGAAGACCTCCAAAACCTACGCTGAGGGCGTGGTCGATATGACCCGCTCCGGCTCCGCCTTCATCGTCCTCGACGGTGATACCGATGACGTTTTCGTCACTGGCCGTCGCCTGGGCAACGCCCAGGATGGCGACAAAGTAAAGATCCGAACCTGGACGCCTTCCGGCCGCCGCAAGCCCGAGGGTGAGGTGGTGGAAGTCCTCGAACGCAGTGTCACCCACTTCGTTGGCACCCTCCAGATCCACAGTAAGTACGCCGAAGTTGTTGTCAAGCAGCCCGGAGACGCTACGCTAGCCGTAGCCGTTCACCGCGCCGAACTCATCGGGGGCGAACACAATGACCAGGTGGTCGTGAAAATTCTCGACTGGGAGCCCAACCGCTTCGATCAAATCAGCGGTAAGATCACCGCCGTACTTGGTGAGGAAGGCAGCAGCGAGATCGCTATGCAATCCATCCTCATCAACAACGGTTTCCAGATCACCTTCCCCGACGAAGTAATCGCCGAATCCGAAGCCCTGCCCAGTGAGATTAGCCCGATGGAAATCAACATCCGTCGGGATATGCGCGACATCACCACCTTCACTATCGACCCCTTGACGGCGAAGGACTTCGACGACGCGCTCTCCATCCGAACCCTCGAAAACGGGGAAATTGAAGTCGGTGTACACATCGCTGATGTGAGCCACTACGTCCGCCCCGGCAGTGCCCTCGACAAGGAAGCTGCCGCCCGGACCACCTCCGTCTACCTCGTAGACCGCGTCTGCCCCATGCTACCCGAGCGCATTTCCAACGAGCTGTGCTCCCTACGACCGCACGAAGACAAGCTGTCTTACAGCGCCGTTTTCAACATGCACCCCAAGACTTTCAAGATCACCCAGCGCTGGTTTGGCTCCACGGTTATCCACTCCGACCGCCGCTTCACTTACGAGGAGGCACAGGAGGTACTAGATACCAAGAGTGGTGACTTCTGCAAAGAGTTGCTTAAGCTCGACAAGATTTCCAAAGTACTCCGCAAGGAGCGCTTCAAGCACGGCGCGATTGACTTTGCAACCAACGAAGTCCGCTTCAAACTGGACGAAGACGGCAAGCCACTGGAAGTTTACGTCAAAGAACGTATCGATACCAACATGCTGATCGAAGACTTCATGCTCCTGGCCAATAAGGAGGTCGCGACCTTCATGATCAAGAAGGCTGAACGATTAAAGGAAGTAATTCCTTTCGTCTTCCGCGTTCACGACGAGCCGAACATGGAGAAGGTCGAGGAGTTGGCCAACTTCGCCGAAGCCCTCGGCCACAAGATGGACCTGCGCACGCCGCAGTCCATCGCCAAGAGCTATACTGAGCTGCTGGCCAAAGCCTCCGAAGACCCCATGGTTAAGATGCTTTCCCCCATCGCGATCCGCACGATGGCCAAGGCAATTTACACCACCGAGAACATCGGCCACTACGGGCTCGGCTTCGAGAACTACACCCACTTTACCAGCCCTATCCGCCGCTACGCGGATGTACTCGTGCACCGCATTCTCGACGAGAACATTGAGAAAGGCAGCCTCTACAAAATGAACCCCACAAAGCTGGAGGAGCTTTGTAAGCATATTTCCGCCCAGGAAAAGAAAGCAACCACCGCTGAGCGCGAAAGCATCAAGTACAAACAGGTGGAATTCATGGATGGCAACGTCGGTGAAGAATTCGATGGCATCATCAACGGTCTGGCCGACTTCGGCGTCTTCGTTGAGCTCACCGCCAACTATGTCGAAGGAATGATCTCCTACGACGATATGGACGAGCCGTACGAAATCAGCTCCGGCAAGCTCTTCATCACCGGCCGTAAGACCGGCAAACGCCTCAAGATGGGCGACCTCGTCCGCATCCGCGTCAAAGCAGTAGATATCGAGCGGACCCGCATCGACATGGAACTAGTCGATGTGCTCAAAATTCACGGTACCGAAGCCGATCAGGGAACGGGCAAGCCCACCAAGAAAGGCTCCCGCAAGAAGTACAATAAGGGCGCGGCCGCAGGTGCCAAGACCGGACGGAGGAGCAATGGAAGCAAATCTGGTAAGGCTGC
>CAYPIM010000412.1:0-2457 GCA_964410795.1 uncultured Lewinella sp.
AGGTAGCATGCAGAGAACTGCAAGCAAACATTGCTTGAAAAGCATAATAAAAAGGAGTTTTGTTAATAAAGTTTTGGTGGCATAAATGTAACAAACATGTCGCTAAATTCAGACCTGTATTAGACACCTTAACAAATAAATAGGCGGGCGAGAGCGTGGGTACAATGGAGGTTTTGAGACAAGGTTTCCCTTCTAAATCGCGTTCTTTGCCTGAAACTTATTCTTTATGCGTCATCTCTTTTCCTTCCTTGTCCTCTTCGCTGCGACTACGCTCTGCGCCCAATCCCCCGCTACCAAGCTCATCGGCGCGTGGGAATCAACCTTCTCTGACGCCGAAGGCCGCGTCTCTCAACTCAGCATGACAATCGCGGACGGGTTCATGGTAATGACGGCTTTCAACAAAGAATCAGGAGAATTCATCGCTACCCTCGGTGGGCGCTGGCGAGCAGACTGGGATAACTTCAGCATCACTTATGAATTTGACTCTTCTGATTCTACCAAGGTCGGAGGTGTTTCCGCCATGCCCTACGAACTGATTGGCACCAATTTGGTCTTCAACGGAGACAAAGTTTGGACCCGAACCGATGACATGTCTCCCGGTGCCCTTCCAGGTGCTTGGGAAATCATTGGCCGTAAGCGCAATGGTGCCATGCAGGACCTTAGCGAACGCCGTACCTCACCACGGAAGACCATGAAAATTCTTTCTGGCACCCGCTTCCAGTGGATCTCTTTTGACATCGCCAAGAAAAAATTCAATGCTACCGGTGGCGGATCTTACACTACAAATGATAAGGGGCTCTACATCGAGAAAATCGAATTCTTCAGCCGTGACCCCGAACGCTCCGGTTCACAGCTAAGTTTCGACTTCAAACTGGTGAACGGAGACTGGGTCCACCGAGGAGTAAGCTCTAAGGGCATACCACTTCATGAGGTCTGGAGCCTGAGGCAGTAGGCGCGGCTCCAGTCGCTGTCTTCAAAGCGCGAAATCCACATGGTAATGGTCATCGTGCAAATCATCTACGAGTTTCGGTAACGACCGGGCGAAGTAAATGCCCCTTGCCTTAACCTTCTTTCCACTCGCTGTCTTAAAAAAGTCGTCCTTCAGGTCGATTTTCAGAATCACCTTTTTTATACGGATGCCATTCTTCCGGGCCGCATCGTCAAGGGCAATCAGGTGGCGGCCCATCGTTTCAAAATCTACGGTTACGCGGCTGGTATAGTTGCCCGATTTGTCCGTTTGTAACGCGTAGTGCCATACACCAAGATGGTCCAGCATTCGTAGTGGAGTATTGTTTAGTTTTTTGGGCAGCATAAAATCTGCCGACAAGCCAGCTTGATGGGTTCGGTGAGGCCACATTTCCCCACCGTGTTTATTGCCGCACTCCATCAATCTGAAGAGTGCCTCCGGGCAGGTAGTCTCGCAGGTTTCGTAAGCTTCTAGAATGGCATTGTGTACGCGGTGATGAGCATACCCCCGGTTCAGTACGAAGTAGCTTAGTGGGCTGAAGTAACGGTAATTTTTGCCAAAGTAAGGAATTAGCCAAGCGTTCTCAATGGTCCCCTTCCCGGGAGAGCCCATGGCGCGAGATTTACCTTCGTTTTGGTGCAAAAGCTCTGGTATGGCCAATACGACAAAAACTACAAGCAGCATCAGGAGGAATATTTGGCGTTTCTTCATTAGTTTTCATAACGAATGAGTAGACATAATATCGTGCTAAAGCCCTAAACTTACCAGCCATAGTGCTTAATCACCAAGTCTGCCACCTCTTCCGGGCTAAGCTCTGCGTTATCAATTTTCAGGATATTCCGCTCTGGCATTTCACCCGGCCGGGTGTTTTGCCGGTATTTTTCATCGTCGCGCAGCAACATTCCTTCCGAGAAAGCGGTATCCCGCTTAGAAGGCTTCTCCAGGAGTCGATCTGGCGTTAGGTTTCGCGCCAATCTTACTTCCTGATTCGCTTCCAGTTCCAGGTAATGGATTTTGGCATCGGCAGTAGTAAACACTTTAACGACCTTATCAACGTATTCCGCTTCGGAAGGCAGATCTAGTGCCCAGCAAAAGGTAAAGATGAAACCTTTGAGATCGCTATTTGCAACTACTTCGAAAACCCCAAAGCGGACCATTGAGTCCAGCTTTCGGAAAGGATCTGTTCCGAAATCGAAGAAGCGGTTTGCCAACTCTAAAGAGACATGGTTATGCATCAGTTTAAAGCCGGACTTAGCCGCAATAGCTTTACCCACCGTCATTTTCCCGACTGCGGAAGGGCCAAAAATTAGGAGAAAGTTCATAACGGCAAAATGCGATAAAGAACAGACAAAGTTGCTTTGTCATTAAGATATTTAGAATCGTTAATTTGGCGCGGCCGCAGGATGCAAGGGAAGTTATAGGGAAATGGTTGAAAGGCATTAAAACCTGGTAGCGCACAAGGCTCTTCTCCCCTTGCTACTTTAACCCCC
>CAYPIM010000413.1:0-2373 GCA_964410795.1 uncultured Lewinella sp.
CCCAACATTTCTTTCAGGTCGATCTCAATCACCCGGCACAGCGACTTCATCGGGATGTCATTGCCGAGCCCCTCGAAGGGGTTCTCGGAGTAGTCCCCAACCAGTTCCATCATCATGTACACCCAACCAATGAGGAGGGTAAACGGAATACTGAGCCAGATGCCGTACTCACTGATCTTACTCATCTCTGAGACCATCCCAAAGGGGAGTAGAAAAATGAAGATGCCCACGAAGACGGAACTCATGTTACCATACTGGCGGGGTAGGGGGAATTTCTTAATGCGCTCAACCTTGCCCTGGAGTTCGTAAAACTCCTTGAGCAGGTTCTGTAGCTCCATGTGCCGGAAGTCTTCGATGATGTTTTGTCGGCGCAAAGCAACTAAGTCCTGGCTTTGTTGATCAATGATTTGAGTGGCGGTATTACGATAGTTGATGAGCCGGTCGAATTCCTCAGCAGGTAGGCTTTCGCGCAGTATTTTCTCGATCTCTCCGTCGTCGGTCAACCCGATACCGAAGGTCTTACGGATGCGGTCTGCGTGGGCTGCAATGTGTTTGCTCTGGCTGGAGTGTTCCCAGGGCGTTGGGATAAGCAGTTGGTTCCGCAGCGTGTAAAGCCAACCAATGTGGCGATAAATCAGACGCCGCCGGTGGGCGTGGAGGTCTGTATCGGAAATACTAGCTTCGGTAAATTGATCGGTAACGAAGGCTTTTACCGTACTACCCCAGGCCCGGCTTATATTAATAATACCTCCCCATATTTTGCGCGCCTCCCAAAGCCGGTCGTAGGCTTGGTTATTCTTGAAGCCAACATAGAAAGCAACGGCTGTACCGATCACAGATAGGGGTAGCCAGGATACCTCCAACTCAAAGCTGGTGAAGCGGTAAAAGCAGGCAACGGCGGTTGCCCATAATGTAATCCAGACGATGTGCCCCCCGGAGAAGGTTAAGATTCCTTTTAGGCTAAAGTTCTTATTTATAAACATGGGGGAAAGATAGTTACTAGCTCCGAGGTCTTATGGTTTCGCTGCCCAATTTTACCTAGGCGATTTTAAAACCCTCCATTGCATCCTGCGGCCGCGCCCAAATGAATCTATCGCATTAAGACGAAGTCTCCTTTAACAACTTCCCGTGCTCCGTTGATCAGGCGTATTTCTACGTAATACACAAAGACAGCGGGTTGCATTTGCTGACCATTCAGTAAGCCATCCCAGCCAAAATTAGGATCGTTTCGTGGGATGGACCCGTCGCCTGTATTTAATGATGTAGCAGCGTTTCCTGCATCGAAGACCAACTCCCCCCAGCGGCTAAAGACTCTAAAGGCCGTAACGGCCTCTACCTCATTACCGACAAAGGGGAAAATTACATCATTGACTCCGTCGCCATTCGGCGAGAAAGCTGAGGGTACGTAAACATCCGGCTCCGTCCGAACACCAATATTGATGCCATCGTCAGCTATGCAGCCGTTAAGGTCGGCTATGGTTAACGAGATAGAGCTGTTATCGAGCGGGAAAAGATCAACTTCCGGGCAATTGATACAATCCACTCCCAGCCAAATAAAGCTATCGATGATAACGATGTTGTAAGCAGGGTCGAGTAGTATGTTTTCACCTAAATCTATGATGGTGTCACGTCCAAAGTCAACCGTGATCTCGCCCGGTTCTGCGATGCCAACTTCTTGCATCAGCATGCAGCCATTGGCGTCTTCCACCGCAATGGTATACATGCCTGAAGAGAGGAAGTTGAACTGTGGCTCGCTACTGAATCGCAGGCCATCAATACTATAAACATAGGGTGGGGTGCCACCTACTACAGCGTCGAAACGGATGCTGCCATTATTGTCGCCAAAGCAAGGGCTATCGTTGGCGGTTAAAGCAATTGCAATGGGCTCGGGTTCGGGAACAAGAAGGCTATCTACACCCTGGCAGCCATTAGCATCGGTAAGGCTGACGGTGTACCAACCACCAGCCAAACCACTTTGAATCGGCCCGGTTGCACCATTGCTCCACAGGATGTTTTCGGGCAGGACTTGGGAAGAAAAATTACTAACCCTAAGGGAAGCGTCTGTAGCACCTTCACAACTCACGCCTCCACCGGCGTGTAGTGACACGACTTCTAACCGGAAAGTCAACGGTGGGCATGGATCCACTGATGTGCCAGCACATGGAACACAAATGGAGCCGTCGCAGTCGAGAATAGTTTGTAGATCATTTTCAGTGTTAGGATTGCCGTCGTTACAAGGAACAACGGAGGCGGGGCCGCTGGTGCAATCAAGGGGTGTTCCGGAGCAAGGTTCGCAGATCGCTCCGTCGGCAGCAAGAATGGTCTCCATGTCGTTGATCGTACAATCGTTATCGTCATCGCAGGGCTGTACAA
>CAYPIM010000414.1:0-2323 GCA_964410795.1 uncultured Lewinella sp.
TTTCATCTGGTAAGTATGTGATTTTTAAAGAAAGTACTAAGGTACGCGACGAGAAGGTAAACCAGTTCTAGACTAGCTTTACCCTTAGAAAAGATTAAACCAGTTCTTAGTAAACAGGAGTAAAAAAGATGGAACTTGAACAGGTGGTTGGCTTGGTAGGAGTTGTCTTGGTGCTGTTTTTCGCAGTGCTCTTACTCACCTCCAAAAGATACAAGAGTTATCCCAACGTATTCCTTGCGGCTGCGCTGGTGGTGCTTGCTATTCTCATCGTCAGGATCAACATACCTTTAAATTCCTTGTTTTCAACAAGCCTGTTTGATTTTCTTCGGATCGAGTATTTATTTTCAGGACTACTGTTTTTGTACGTTTCTACAACGCTGGCAAAACCACCTGGCAGGGCAACTTATGCTTTCTTGCTGGCTCCGTTTCTATTCTTTAGTGGGCTCTATACGTTAAGCGGAATACTTGAGTGGGTGGGTAATGAAACAGGATCTGCTGTAATTGAAATAATGGAGCCCATTGAGGTGTTCACGATTACCATTTTTAATGGCATTGTAATAGTATTACTCTTCAGCGTAGTTCAAAAAAGCGAAGCTGAAGACAGTTTTAAAAAATGGATTTCCATTGTCGCAGGAGGCTTAATGTCTATAATGCTCGGCTTCCTTGTGCTTGAGTTTCTTGAAATCTTACTTGATCTTGACCTCTGGAGCTACCTAAATATTTTTATATCCTTATTCTTTATTGCCATCGTTTACATTGGGGTGCAGCAACTGCAGGTAGAAAAAGAGCGTAAGACGATACGGAAACTGGTTAGTACGTCTTCCTTGGATGACAGTTCTGTAAGTACTAAAACGGTAAGCCGCCGTTTTGAGCAAATGCAGCAACTGATGCAAGAAGAACTATTCAGGAAGCAAAGCCTGGATCGCGAGGCCTTCGCTACTGCCCTTGGCCTGAGTGTCATCTCCGTCACCCGAATACTGAAAGAAGAAGCTAATACCAGCTTCAATGATTACGTAAATGCTTATCGGGTCGGCCTGGCCAAAGAGTTGTTGAAAGACAAGCGGTTTGACTTGTTTTCTTTGGAAGCTATTGGCCGAGAGGTAGGGTTTAAATCTCGGAGCACTTTCTATAACACATTCAAGCAGATGGTTGGTTGCTCTCCAGGGGCTTTCAAAAAAGGAGGGTAAAGCGCGGCGTACGTCCGAGATTCTCTTATCCGCGTTAATCCGGGACAACAACCAGACATCTGCTCGAAAAACTATCCAATATCCTGGGCAATTGCCCGTAATAGAGGTAGTTCATTTTGAGCGCAAGCAAGGTTGTTGTCCTTCCCCCTTTTCTTGATTTTAGACAGCTGTGGTTGGGAGTGGATAACGATACACTCTGTGTGCGTATTCATCATTTTTCACTCAAAAAACTAATGCTTATGTTTTTCATCAAAGGAAGCCAGCTTGGGGTAATCTTATTTGCGTTACTGTCCATAGTAGCTTGCGAAAAAATAGAACCACCCAGCCCAAGACCACCAAACAATTCTTTAAACAAGATAATGCCCCTTGGTGCCTCCAGGGTTGAGGGCGCAAGGCCAGAATACGAAAGCTATCGCTACGACCTTTGGAAACTTCTCATAGAGGGAGACCACGAGTTTGACTTCGTTGGGACGGAAGCTGACGAAGCGAATTACCCAGATTTCAACGGAATGAGTTTTGATACCGATCATGAAGGCCGGGGCGGTATCACGTCAGGTGGTATTCTCGAAGAAATAAACGATTGGCTTCAAGATTTAGGCACTATGCCCGATATCGTACTCTTCAGTTCTCCGGGTGGAAATGACGGTATTGCTGACCTGGATGGCACAACGAGCAATATCAACGGCATTATTGACGCGCTCCAGGCCAACAACCCCAACGTTACGATCTTGATCGAGTTGACCGCCCCGCCTCTTACCCGTGAGCAATCGCCGGAATTTTTGGAGTTCTACAACCGTGCAATCGAGTTGTTGCCTTCTTTGGCCACTCAGCAAACAACGGCGACATCGAAGGTGATCATCGTTGATATGAAAACGGACTTTGTGGATGCCTACCTCGCCGATGATGTGCATTATAACGCTGCCGGTGGGGCTTTCGTTGCCGCTCGTTACTACGCCGCCCTGGTTGATATTCTCGAGTGAGCCTTTAAGTGGGATTAATCATGTTTAGTCCCCTAAGCCAGGCTAGTCAAAATAGTTGGTTCCCAAGCTTTATCAAAATAGGACAAGCTGATGGACCAACTATTTTGCTTTTCAGCCTATCTTTCCAGCATGCGACTAATTACCCTGCTCTTTTTA
>CAYPIM010000415.1:0-2310 GCA_964410795.1 uncultured Lewinella sp.
AACGCTCCGGAGGTAGTCGGCACCCTCCACTTCGCACCGCGCAAAGACTTGAACGCTACGCTGGGCATCTTCGAAAAGCGCTTTGAGAGTAACGGCAACGCCTGGGGGTACGTCCAGAACAACGTCCAGCGCTTCGCAGAAGACGTGATCAACCGCCTGCAGCAGCCCAACCAGAATGCCCCGGAGGCTAAGCCCGACGAAGTTTCCGTCACCGATGAAGTAATGTACCGCGATATGCCGGAGACCATCCAGGACCTCCTCGGCTCGCTTTTCGTCACCAAACTGGCTGACTTGGGCCGTACCCTTGCCTCTTACCACCTAATGGTGAAAGATGTCACAGATCCCAACTTTAAGAAAGAGGCCCTCAGCCTGCACTACCAGCGCAGTGTTTACGCCGGCCTGAAGGGCGACGTTCGCGCAACCATAGATTTATTGAAACGGAACCTTAAGGAACTAGACGAAGACGCTACCGGCCTGGCCGAAGCCGTAATTGCTCTGGAAGACCGTATTCACAGCTTGCTCAAACGCGTCTTCGCACACAAGATTGAAGCCGATAAAATTCGCATCCACGGAGACTTCACCCTGATGCAAGTCGCCCTGGCCGATGAGAACTTCATCATCCAAAACTTTGATGGCGACCCCGACCGCAGCTACAGCCAGCGGCGCCTGCGGCGCAGCCCCGCCAAAGACATCGCCAACATGATGCGCAGCATCGGCTACGCCTGCGGCCTCGTCTTCGAAGACTTAGCCCCCGGCGTCCGGGAGGAAACCGCCGATCACCTTGAAGACTGGTTGCGCACCGCCAACCGCTACCTCTCCGCCGAATTCCTTACTGCCTACCGCAAAGCAACGGGGGGCACCCGCCTGCTGCCCGAAGATGAGCACGATCTTGAAGTACTGATCGATACCTTCCGCATCGAGAAAGCGCTACAGGAACTTCGGTACGACCTCAACTACCGGCCCGGACAGGCTAAAGTGCCGCTACGAGGGTTGTTGGAGCTTTTGGAAGAGTAAGGACATAGATTGATAGTGGGTAGAAGGATAGATTTATAGCTCGTGTAACACGCACCAGCATCAGCACTGACTTGCCATACAATAACGTTTTAGGATCATTAACCTACATTAACCCTTTAGCGGCGCCCCACTGATCTACTTTGCGCCTGCAAATGTTAAACCAACCAAAAACAAGCAAATGAAAGTGCTCAAATATATCATCCTAACGGTTGTTCTCCTTAGTTTTTCCTCCATCAACTTAGCCGCACAAGGACAGGAACATCCCTCCTCCTTTGACGCGACCCACCTGACAAAAGCAACAGACGAGGAACTCGGTACAAAGCAAATCATGCTAGACGGAGAAAGCGTCCCTGTATACAACATGGAAGGAGAAAGGGTAAGAGGTATGGAGATGGCGAAGCTCTTAATGTCCGGCAACTATTCTCCGGATTTTTACCTGGATAAAGAAAAAGAAATAAAGGCTGTTGTTCTAAGAGAGAGTACCGAAGAAGAAAAAGAGGAGATGGTGGACATGAGTCAATCCTCCATGAGCGGTGAGAGCGAATTAATCGGAACTGATGCTTTGCCTTTCACCGTCACGGACATCAACGGTGAGGAATATTCTCTTGACAAACTAAAAGGAAAAATCATCGTCCTTAACTTTTGGTTCGTTGAATGCAAACCTTGCATCATGGAAATGCCCGAATTGAACCAGATCGTCGAAAAATACCAGGACAATGAAGATGTTGTTTTCCTGGGCCTTTCTACAAGTAAAAAAGATAAGATTAATGAATTTCTAAAGGAAAACAGTTTTACTTATAAAGTAATTCCTGATAGTAAAAAGGTCGCCCTTGATTATAAAGTATACTCCTACCCAACGCATACCATTATTGGTAAAGATTCGAAAATAGTCTATTCAACCAGAGGACTGAGCCCTTTTACAATTAGTAGTATTGAAGGTGCCTTGGAACTGTTGACGAAAGAATAGTGAGCGGGATAGATCTAGGGGGTTCCGTTTTCTAGATGCCCACCACCACATACAACCTCACCCCAACCCCTCTCCAGCAAGCCTCGCCTCCGGCTCGGCGGAGAGGGGCTTTTCAAGAAATAAACGCTTAGCGTTTCATGACTAAAATCCGTAAGCCCCCCCCGTAGCGAAAGGGAGCTAAGCCGTTCGGAAATCGTTACGGGTTATCGCCATTAAAGTGCGAAGTGTGTTCTTTGGTAAGTCCCTCTCCGCCAAGCCGAAGGCGAGGCTTGTGGGAGAGGGGTTTGGGGAGAGGCTGCTACGAGGTAAGCCCCACAGATTAGACAGGC
>CAYPIM010000416.1:0-2307 GCA_964410795.1 uncultured Lewinella sp.
GTCCGCAATGCTTGCACCTGCGTCCGCGCCGGATTATTTGGCTTTACGAGACTAAGGCGCGGCCGCAGGTGCAGGGGAAGTTGTGAAGCAAAAATCAACTCCGAACGCCGTAATAAAAAGGCCTATTACTGGTTGAGCGAAACCACCCGGCAATCTGCTTGTCAAAAGGCCTAGCGACAAAATAAATGTTACGATATGTTAGTGTGTCCATGGCAAGAATCACCAAGAATTCAGGCCTGGGAATGCCTAGTAACTCCACTCGATTTTTTGATCGTCAAATGGATATTTCCCCAAAAGAATTTATCAGAATCGATCGCCAATAAGAATAGCCCGTCTGGGATAAAGAGAACAGTGCAAAATGCATGATTTTGAATACAAATGGCATTTTAGAGAATTCTGGCCGATAAATTTTTATTCTAAATTTGCTGATGAAATAAGTCAATCATTTTGCCAGAAGGTCAAATCGTGCATTTTATTCTTTGTTAGGGTTATGGTGTGCGTGTGCTCCATGAAGCTTTACTAACATTATGAATGGTGTCGCGTGGTTTGTCCAGTACGTGAAACTGGGTGCATTTCAGTTGATCATTTGGTAAGTCAATAACTGTCTTTTCTCTATTTTTTTTAACAAAGCTTGAAGTCTAATGAAACATATCAACCGACGTAGAAACGCTTCAAACGGCCCTTCCGGGATCGCCGTAAGCGGGAAGCGCTCAACGCTAATTCAACTGTTCTTTTTCCTGGGCTTAGTCCTACTCACGACTAGTCTTTCTGCCCAATCTGTCTCCGGAACGGTAACTGATTCCGATGGCGAACCATTGATTGGTGCCTCCATTATCATCCAAGGAACGGGAACGGGAACCGTTACTGATTTCGATGGCAAATTCGCCATGGAAGAAGTTGCCCCAGGTACCGTTCTCGTAATCACCTATACCGGTTACTACACCCAAAAGTTAGCAGCAGCTAGCAACATGGAAGTTGTGTTGGAGTCTGGTGCCCTTTTGGAAGAAGTAGTCGTGACCGGAGTATTCGATGCTCGCACCAAAATGTCGGCGTCGGTTGCGATTTCTTCGATAACCTCCGAAAATCTTAAAGCAATCGTCCCAAACAGCTCCACGGATCTACTGAAAAACCTTCCCGGAGTATACGTTAATTCGTCTTCAGGCGAGATTGGCAATAGTATCTACACGAGAGGTCTTAGCGCAGGTTCTTCTACCAGGGACGGTAACTTTCGGTATGTTTCCATGCAGGAAGACGGACTTCCGGTAATTGGAATTTCCGGACTTAACAACCCCGACATGTTCCTCAGAGCGGATGCGACAATAGATAGAGTCGAAGCCGTCCGTGGTGGTTCAGCTGCTATCTTAGGCCCGAATGCACCCGGAGGTATTTTCAATTATATCTCAAGAACTGGCGGCGAAGAATTTGCCGGAGAAGTAAGTGTAAGAGGTGGACTGGAAGGAGATGGCAAAAACCCCTACTTTAGAACAGATGTCAATTTTGGTGGTCCCTTGTCGAAAGATAAATCAATGACCTACAACGTGGGCGGTTTTTACCGAAATGCTGATGGCCCCAAATACCCTGGTTACAAATTAAGCTATGGTGGGCAGTTGAAAGGGAACGTCTTTAAAAAGTACGACCGCGGTTCATTAAAGGTTACGCTAAAGTACCTCAATGACAACACCGCGCCTTTTGAGTACACGCCGACCCAGAACTTTGCTGATCCCGAAGTAGTACCTGGCTTCGACAACACCTCTTCCTTATTGATTCAGCCCCAATCCTTCTCGGTTCCTGGTTCTACCACTGGGCTTGATGAATCATTGGATTTTGATTCTGAAAAACTCTATGGCTTCGATGAAGTTGCTGCGGGAATACATTGGAATCATGACCTAGGCAATGGTTGGCGGACCAGTATCAATACCCGGTATTCCGATAAAGAAACGCTTCGCAACACTACCGCCGTTGCAAGTCCCGTAGAAGTATTAGCGCAAGGCTTTCCGTTCTTCTGGGCATTTAGTGGAAATTTCTTCCAGTTTGGTAACTATGAATTCTACAACACCCAAACTGGCGAAAGTTACGGTTCCGTAACCCAGGGCCCACCCATGGGCGGGCCGTTCCCCACTTTCACCAACAACGGTTTGAATTTGCCCGGGTCCGACATTTTGGAGAACGTAGTACTCTACAATCCTGCAATTTACGAGAGTACGACAATGAATGATTGGCTTTCGCAAGTGGCGATTACTAAGGAATTGGATAATATGTCCTTTACCGGAGGGCTTTACTACGCCAATTCAAATGTCTCTACGGTTA
>CAYPIM010000417.1:0-2241 GCA_964410795.1 uncultured Lewinella sp.
AATTTCTTCCTGCTCAAAACAGGGGACGCTAACGGTAGTGTGGAGGGGGAGTGAGCTAAGAGCGCACCTAATCTGAAACAAAAGTAACGGCCGGGCACCCCAAGGCACCCGACCGATCCTATACTGGACTCGGCCACTAAAGGTTAAATTTTGCCGAGGTGATTTTTGTGACTCACGAGGCGGAAAACGTAGGCAACACCATAGTGTTGGCGAGGCTTTCCAACGAAGTGAGACGCAAAAAGCATCCGGCAAAAATCACCTGGAGTGGCCGAGCCCAGTATATATGAGACTAAGCTCTAGTAAGAGCATTCCATCGTTGCGTATTCCGTATCGATGAAAGATCCCCAGATTTTATAACAAGCCTGGATGGAATTGGAGTTGAAGGTTTTATC
This sequence comes from uncultured Lewinella sp., assembly GCA_964410795.1. Lineage (GTDB taxonomy): Bacteria > Bacteroidota > Bacteroidia > Chitinophagales > Saprospiraceae > Neolewinella. The sequence goes on from CAYPIM010000417.1 coordinate 393, forward strand.
GAAGTCCAACGAGTCCGTGACGAGCCAGCCGTCTACCTTCAGGCGCACATTCTTGGCTCCCCTGGGGAGTTGGTGCTCGAAGCTGAAGAAGGCACTGATTCTCTTTTCAAACTTCTTCTCTGCGCCGTTCAGGGTGTAAGTGAGGGTGACATCCGCCAGGTATAGCGCTTCGCTGTAAACGGTAACGTAATTCGGAGCGGTGATTTCAAAACCGTCTAGCCGGTCAGCGTAAACGACGTAGGCTTCGAATACGGCAGTTTTTACGTGGTCGTAGCTGATCCATCCGTAGCCATCGTCTCCCCACTTCGTGCCCCAGGAGTTCTGTAGTTTGAAGGCACGCTTGCTGTCGTCGTAGCCCATGATGACCATGGCGTGGTTGGCGTGTTGGCCGTTTACGCCACCAGCGCCGGTGCTCCAAACGAATCCTCTTCGTCCTTCCTTGAAGGCTTTCGTAAGGTTGGCACCGACCAAGATGGGGTAGCCATCGTTGAGCAGTTGCTTGAGGTTACGTTCGGTGAGGCCTTCGTTTGGAATTAAGGCGTACTGGTCGATGCGGTTTTGGGCTGCGAAAGGGTTCTCGGGCTCTTTGTAGTTGTCTACTGTTCCACAACCATTACTGTCTGAGTAAGGCGCAGTGGCAAGGGGCGCGATGCCGGCGTACTTCAGGTGATCGAGTGCTCCGCGGCGCGCAGGAGTCCCGACGAACCAGCTGCCGGTTCCACAATCTGCATTATTGACGTTTACCCGGTTGAAAAGGTATTCAGGGCTGCCAATTTGCATTGTGTTCAGGTTCTTAGTACCCAGGTAGTAATACCCCAGGCCGCTTCGCTTTTTCATTTCGTAGCTCATAATTCCGTAGCCCAAGGCCCAGGCTACACAGCTTCCTTCTTGGCCCTGGTTGCCAATTGGGGGCATGTCAAGACTGAATACTCCTGCCTTTACCGGTTTGCTGCTGGTAGTAGGGCTCACTTTCTTGACGTAACTCTTGATGGCCGGAGGAGTCGCCGTAGCGCCCATGGAGAACTGAGAAATGTCGTGGGCGGGGCCTAGTTTTGGCTGTGGCTTTGGTCCTGGCTGCGGTTGCGGCTGCGGTGAACTGCCCTTATATCCCTTGATGACCCACTGAGCGCCCCATTGTCCAGGTTTCATCGGCCCACATTCCAAGGCTTCGTTGTGGATGTGCAGGTAGGTGCCTCTCCACCTGTTTTTGAGACGAACGAAGTCGCCGCCGGCGGGCTCAATCTTCCACTGGGCGGACCACCAGCCGGGCTTTGCTTCGCCGGCTTCGGTTGGGCCAACGTCAACGTTTTGAAGCAGGTAGGTGCCGCGCCAGCGATTCTTGAAGCGGACGTAGCCTCCGCCAGCGTCTTCGACGACCCAGTCTTTGGACCACCAGCCGGGCTCGGTCAGGCCATACGCAGGGGTAGGGTCTTGTACGTGTACTTGTGGGGTGCTGGTGAAGGTTTTCTTCCAGCGGCTTTCAATTTGTACGTAGCTCTGTGCTGCAATAAAGCCGGAAGCAAGTAGGAGGAAAAGGAAAAAAAAGCGTCTCATAATAAACGGTTTGATTTGTGAAGTAAAGGGAGACTTGTTGTTCATTTGTCTGCCGCAAAGATTGGGGGAGTGAGGGGTGCAAAACCGGGCTTTGGTCATGAGCGGGGGCAGTTTGGTCATGAGCGGGCAGTATTTTGCGCGGCCGCGGGTGCATAGTGTGTTCGCACAACGAGAGCAGGGTAGGGTAGAAGGTTCTATGCTACTGTAGACTTGTAGGTATACTAGTACAGTGTAATTTAGGTTTGTTGACTTTTGTGCTGGTGGATTTTGGTGGCTAACAAGGCGGAAAAACCGG
>CAYPIM010000418.1:0-2151 GCA_964410795.1 uncultured Lewinella sp.
TTGCCCTTCGGTAATGATTACCAAACTACCAGACTACATTACTATCTTACCGTCTCAAATGGAAGACAACACCCAAGATCAACCTACGGACAAAACCCGCATCCTTAAATGGGTGATTGTGGGCTTGGTCGCTACGGTCATCATTGGCCGCCTGCTCGCCAAGGCCATTCAGTTTGGTCCGGGCCTGGCCATTTTGATTGTCTTGGTGGCCATTGGAGTAGGCTTATACTTCAATTACCGCGATGGGCACAACTCCGTCTACAATCACCTACGCTACCTCCACCTTGGGAACCGCTTTTTTATCGGCCTTGGCGTTGTAGTCGTACTTTCTGCCGTAGGCTTCTACTGGACAGCACTTTACTATTTGGCAGTTTTAGGCCTGATCGTGCTGTTTGGCTTACTCGCGTATGATGCTTGGCGCATTTACCGAATTACTGGCCATATTTCTGCGGAGCGGAACGTGCCCAAGGTCCTATCGCTGAGTGATGAGATGAACATTCGCGTCAAGGTTCATAATACGGGGGCGGAGGAAGTAAATGTCTTGCTCACTGATGAACTTCCTGCCGACCTCCAAATCCGCAATCACCAGGTCGCATTCGAACTGCCGGCAGACTCCGATCGTGAACTCATCTATCCCATCCGGCCAATGACCCGCGGTGAGTACGACTTTGGTAATATCAACCTTTTTCTAACCACCGACTGGCAGCTGGCTGAGCGCCGCCTGGAAATTCCCGCCCAAACGATTGTACCAGTGTACCCCAGCATCTTGCAGATGCAGCAGTTTACGCTCAAGGCTAAAACGACGGTGCCCGCAGCAGGGCGTAAACGCCTGCGCCGTCTGGCGAAGAGTTACGAATTTGACCAGATCAAGGAATATGTTTTGGGCGACGACTACCGGAGCATCAACTGGAAAGCCACCGGCCGCCGCAACGCCCTGATGGTGAATCAGTACGAAGACGAACGCGCGCAGCGGATTTACTGCTGTATCGATAAAGGCCGGACCATGCTGATGCCTTTCAATGGCCTTAGTTTGTTGGATTATGCCATTAACGCCACGCTTGCCCTAAGCAACGTCATCCTCACCAAAGAAGACCGAGCTGGCTTACTTACCTTCTCCGATAAGTTGGGCACCATCCTCCCCGCAGACTCGAAGCCTGATCATCTCCGTCGAATCATGGAGTCGCTCTACCGCCAGCAAGATCAGCAGGTAGAGTCCAATTACGATTTGCTATACTATGCTGGCCGGAAACTCCTCGGTGGCCGTAGTCTGATGATTCTGTTCACCAACTTCGAGAGTAATTATGCGCTTGATCGCGTACTGCCCGCCCTGCGCCGTACTGCCCGGTCTCACCAGCTGGTGGTTATTCTTTTCGAAAATACAGAGATCGCAGAACTCCTGGAAGATTCAGTGGAAGAAGTTGAAGACGTCTACCTTAAATCTACTGCCCGTAATTTTTTACAGCAGAAAGAACTGATGGCGGCTCGTTTGCGGCAGAATGGAATTAAGGTAGTGCTTACGCGACCGGAAAAACTTTCTGGAGCCGTGATTAATGAATATTTAGAGCTGAAGCGCAGAGGACTGGTTTAGGAGTCTGGAGTTTTAGAGTCGAGAGTTTGGAGTCTGGAGTCGCTACTGCAAGTGCCACGAACAGTACTTGCGGTAGCGACTCATGACTCCAAACTCCCGACTCCTAAAAGAGTCCAGGAAAAAACGCATCGGGAATATGCTCCAGCGTATGGGATCCATCCTTGTGTAGTAAAACAGCCACCACATCGAACCGAACCTCCCACTGGTGGTCTACTTCCCGCATATAGGCGGAGGCGGCGCGTGCGATGTTGCGCTCTTTCGTTGGGGTGACTGCCCCGGAGGGGTGGCCCCATTTCAGCCCACGGCGCGTCTTAACTTCTACGAAGATCAGACACCCGTCTTCCCGACGAGCGATGAGGTCGAGCTCCACGCGTTTGTAGCGGTAGCCGGAGGCGAGAATTTCCAGACCAAGGTCTTCGAGGTAAGCTTTGGCCAACGCTTCCCCGATTTGTCCCGTCTTCTGCTTGTCGGTCATTGGGCTAAGTTAGGGGATTAAGGTTTAGCGCTTAGTATCCAGCTTTTAGTTCGCACCGATGCCTGAATGCTAAACGCTAAGTGCTGAA
>CAYPIM010000419.1:0-2144 GCA_964410795.1 uncultured Lewinella sp.
TACTACCCACTATAAATCTATCAATCTATATCTTCGCCCCAATGAAAGCCATAACCGTAAAGACCCCCGGAGACGCCAATCAACTCCAAATTACTGAAGTTGAAGACCCTAAAGCTGGCCCCGGCCAGGTACTGGTCTATATTGCCGCTACGGCGCTGAACCGCGCCGATATTCTTCAGCGGGAAGGAAAATATCCGCCGCCCGCTGGCGTAACGGATATATTAGGTCTTGAAATGGCCGGAACCGTAATGGAAACGGGGGCTGGCGTAACGGACTTTGAAGTCGGTGATAATGTTTGTGCCCTCCTGAGTGGCGGCGGCTACGCTCAGCTCATCGCCGTTGATGCGGACATGCTTTTGAAGCTGCCGACCAACATGAGCTTCACCAAGGCGGCGGCTATTCCGGAAGCGTTCCTTACGGCTTTCCAGGCCTTGTACCAGATCGCAAACCTGAGAAAAGACGAAACGGTGTTGATTCATGCGGGTGCGAGTGGGGTAGGGACGGCAGCGATTCAGTTGGCGCTACACGCAGGTGCAAGGGTGGTCGTTACGGCCAGTGGTAGAAAACACCAGCACCTCGAAAACCTGGGCGCCGCTCGTTGCATTGATTACCGGACGGAGGACTTCGCGGAAGCGGTGCTCGACGAAACTGAAGGCAAGGGGGCAGACGTCATCCTCGACTTCGTCGGCGGTGGTTACTTCGAGCAAAACCTTAAGGCTGCGGCCATGGACGGGCGCATCGTTAGCCTCGCGGCATTGGGCGGAGCACGGGTGGAAAACGTAAGCCTGGCCCCAATTCTGCGCAAGCGCCTGCAAATCACCGGCACAACCCTGCGCTCCCGCTCGCAAGAATACAAACGCCAGCTCGTGGCCGATTTCCGGGAAAAAATCTGGCCACGCTTCTCCGACCGATCGCTTAGGGCCGTAGTTGATACTATCTACGACTGGGAAGGCGTGGCGGATGCCCATAAATACATGGAAGCAAACGCAAACGTGGGGAAAATTGTGCTTACAATTGGAGAATAGGTGTTTTTACGTGCCTCCAGGTTTTTGGCCACTTATTGCCACAATATCAGCCTGTTATACCGAGATGGAAAATAATTGTCTTTCCATTCATAACATTATTGGGGATTAATTTGCTTAATTCTTTAATAAGCTGGTATCTTTAAGCTTTAGAATTTAATCTCATAATCTTTAGACGACATATTATGTTTACACTTTTACCCTCGCGCATGCGGGTAATCCTGCCGATGGTTTTGGCCATTTTTTGTAGTAGTACTCTCCTGTCACAACGATGTGATTTTCCAACAGAGTTAGGCTATACTACTTTCATTAACGAAACTAGTTTCGTTTCTACTTGCAATACTGATCCTGATGTAACCGAATTCACCTTATCCATTGGGGATTTCACGGGGGCTGCAGGCGAGGCGTCTATTACCTCTTACCAGTGGCAATACCTGGGAGCAACTAGCTGGGTTAATATTCCTGGAGCAACCAATGCTACTTATACGTTTGCTGTAGCTGATACAGTGAATTTTGAATCGCGCAATGGCAATTTCAATTTTCGAGTAATAACGCCTTCAGATAACGGAACGCCTACTGACTTTTCCGACGACTGTACACAGTTTTCCGGTACTGCTGCGGGGCTTAGATTTGTTTCATCTGAATGTGCTGACCCCTGTGATGATGACACTGAAGGCCCACAAATCAGCCAGACCAGCTTCATCAACTTAATTCTCAACAGCAGCCTTAACCCAGCCTGCCCCTGCCCCGGCAGTACTTTCATTGAGGACAACGCGCTAGGCCAGGACCTTCTGGTTAGTGATATTACGGACTTCGGCGAAACTTTCTTCCCCGGTCTTGCTCCTTTCTTCTTCAGCGTCTTTGAAGACAACTGTACGGCAGATGAAGACATCATCGTTCGCGTAACCAACGTTGAGCACTTCCCATTAGCAGACGGCAGCGATAGCATCTCTGTTTACGGCGTACTTGTTGACGAATCCGGCAACGAAAGCATCCAGGATACGGTGACCATTGTTCTTGTTGACGACATTGATCCCGAGGCAATTTGCCAGGACGTAACCGTTGAACTCGACGAGATGGGCAATGCTTCTGTTCAAGCAACTTCTACTGCTCAGCCAATTA
>CAYPIM010000420.1:0-2119 GCA_964410795.1 uncultured Lewinella sp.
GTATTTCTCCAGGAATATCTTGCTAAAATCATCAAATACTTCCAGGTTATTCACTGCTGGCTCTGGCTTAAGGAAAACTTTCTCGCAGCTATTAAAAGCAAGGAAGACCAGGGCAAGGAGGAGGATATTTTGTACTTGTTTCATGGTTGTTTTTTGTAGGGGATTATGCGGGCGCCGGTGCAATAGAGAGGTTAAGGAGCAATGGGAAGCCACCGCTGGTAATACTAAATTTAAAAGGTATAACTCACCATGAGCCGGTGCTCTCCCTGGGTGACGGGATAGTCTTTGGTTTGGGTGTAACGGGTCATTTCCCAGTCGTAGCTAAAGCCAAGACGCTCGTCGATTCGGTAATTGATGTGGGTACGGAACTGGCCGACGCCAAGAAGGCTTTGCAATTGACGGCTACCAAAAGGTTCGCCGGGGGAGCTGTCTTCGTAACTAAAGTTTCCGGCTTCAAGTACGTGCTGTGGGTAGGAGAAAGCGAAGCTGTGGTTGTCTTGTGCCCAGTGCAGCAGACCGAGGCCAACACCAACGGTCAGCAAATTATCTTTCACCTGAAACCGAAGGCTACTCAGGGCCGTCAGGCTTACATCCGTAAAGACACGTGAGCTGTTATTGCCCTCAGCCCCGCTGGTATACAGCGTGCCAGCGGCCCGAACTTCACCACCAGCGAGCCATTGCCCCCCAAACAACTGACCAACCGGCCGTTGCTGATCGTAGGCCAACGCTACGTGAAGGCGATTTAGGGTAGAGATGTTGTTGAGGTTTGCCTTCATGGCGGTAGAAGTAAAATCGAGTCCTAACCGGCGTTCGCGGTCAGCCGTCTGCTTCACCGAACCGATACCGGCAGTAAATCCAACACCAGCATACTGCAGGCGGGAGAAACGAACGTCTTGGGCAAAGCCGCTGGCACCACCAAGTTCGAGACTTAGGCCTCGGCGTTCGGTGAAGCCTCCATTATCATTAATAGAATTCTTACCCTGGGCGAAAGCAGTAGCCCCAGCAAGAAGGAAAAGAAGAAGAAAAAGAGATTTTTGCATCAATCAGTAATTTAGGGTGATTGCGATGCAAAGGTCTTGGCAGGCCCCAATATGGGTGTTGATATTCCGGCCAAGTAGGGTGAAATGCGGAGATCCGGACGGGTTGGCGGAAATTCAGACATGCCGCCAGCACTGAAAAAAATTCAGCATCGTGGGCTAAACTCGGGCCGCTAGCCGTTTTTTAAAGCTCGTAGGACTTTCGTTGGTCTCTTTTTTAAAGGCAGCGTAAAAGGTAGCTCGTGAGAAGAAACCAGCCTCGGAGGCGATTCCCTCCATCGTAAGATGATCCATTTCGCGGTTGGAAAGCAAGGTTTTTGCCTCTGCGACGCGGTAGCCGTTGATGAAGGCATTAAAGTGACTGCCTGATTCCCTATTGATCAATCGACTGAGGCTACGCTCACTCATGGCCATCTGCCGGGCAAGGTCGGTAATGGTTAATTGATCTTCAAGGTAAGGGCGGTCGGTCTCCATCAAAGCAAGGAGCTTTTGAAAAACAGGATTTTCGGTTGCCCCCTCTCCCCTTACTGCACCTTCAGCCATTCCCAGCACCTGCGCCCCCTTGAACACAGAAGTTGTCAACTCCACTTTGTCTTGTTCATTGCCCATTTCGGGCATCTTAAAACTAAGTTGCCGAATACCATTGACCGCGAGGTAATAAATAAGGACTACGTTGATGGAAGAAACAAGTAAATATTCCACCTGATCATCAAATAGGATAGGACCAAGTTGTAGGAGCACCAGGATAAAAATGAAAGCGATCAGCAGGTAAATCCCTATCGACAACCATCCCAACCACTTACCCTTAAGGGTCGAATGCACTTCGAGCAAATTCTTTCGGTGTGATCGTAACCGGGCTAAGGTACGCCAGGCATAAACTAGGCTAAAAACCAATCCGGCCAGAAAATAGATCGATAGGAATATGTCAGCCAGGTCTACTGAAAACAGCCGATTGGCTCCTCCAGCTTCCAGTAGAAAGAAAGCGCCAAGCGTAAAAAATTCTATTATTCCAGGGATGAGATGTTTCCAGTGTTGTTCCCAGTTCAGCTGGCCGGTAAGTTGTAAGACGTAGAGAAAGAGCA
>CAYPIM010000421.1:0-2115 GCA_964410795.1 uncultured Lewinella sp.
TTCCGAATAAACTGGTTGAGGGTAATCAGTTTGCGGTAGAAGTCCTGGCTGGTCATGGGGGCGGTGAGGGATGCATCAATTGCAGCGAATTGAGCGTCCATCTCTTCCTTTGGGGTGAAGGTGTACAGGCCGGCGTGAACCAGTTCCAGGTTTTCTTTAAAAGTAGCCAGGTCTTCTCGGAGCTCGGTAACGGGGAGGAGGGTCGTCAGCGGGTCAATTTTTTGAGCAGCAGCTGGGTTTACGTTGCCCAGTAAAAAGAGAAGAAGGGAGAAGAGGTAAGTGATATTCGCTTTCATGGTGGTTGCTTTGCTAGGTTTAAAGTATTGGATGGTTGAATGCTTTATCGTTTGTCGATGCCACAAATCTAGCGGGGGAAGCAAGGGCCAAACCAGCCCAAAAAGTTGAACGGGGGAATTCTTCCGGTGAACGGACGAGATTTAACGGTTAACAATTTGGGCGAAATATTCCCTGGTTGCATGCCGGAAAATCAGAAATCTATTCACCTGAAAAAATCCCTTGTTCACCGGCTAATTCACGAGTTCCCCGTCTTGGGGCTTGTCGGGCAAGAAGAGTCGATTACCTTACGGCGTCCCTAAACGAAGCGTATGACCTGGATTCAGAAAATTAAACGTTCCGACTGGCTGCTGATCAGTATTTACTACGGCTTGGCTTTCCTCATAACCTTCTTTGCCGAATGGCTGGAGGAGGATATTCCTTTATTTACTACCCAGTCATTGCCTTTACTGAAGCACCTCACCATTCAGTTTGCCCTCCAGATCATCTCGGTGATCCTGATCGTCTTTGGGGTATTTACCACCTACTTTCCTCCCCGGAGGTATTTTCCACTCTTTTCCCTCATCCTGCTGATCCTGCTGGTGCAAGTGCTGTTTCAGCACTTATTGCTGACCAGCATTGGGCCACTTGGCCCTAATTATTTGGAAAACATCCTTTGGGGCATCATCGATAATTTTTCCGACGTCACCCCCATCGCCCTGTTCCTGATGGCAAAGCAATACTATACCTCCCAAAACCAACTCCTGGCCCTCGAGCGCAACCAGAAGGAGGCCGAGTTGCGCCAATTGGAAACCCAGGTAGATCCCCATTTTCTGTTTAACAGCCTCAATATTCTCGATATCCTGATCGGGGCGGACCCGGCTAAAGCGAGAATCTTCACCCAAAAACTATCCTCTCTCTACCGTTACCTGATCCGCCATCGCAACGAGGAGATGGTGCCTTTGACCCAGGAATGGGCCTTTTGCCAGAACTATATTTATCTGCTGGAACAACGCTTCGCCAACCTGTTTCTATTTGAAGCAAAGCTTGAGGCGACCCAGCTATCGCCCTACTTCATTCCCCCGGCCGTAATGCAGACACTCCTCGAAAACATCGTCAAACACAACGTTGCCTTTCCGGACGAACCGGTACGGGTAAGCATCACCCAAAAAGAAGATCAGCTGGAAATCAGCAATACCCTCAGCCCCAAGCCAGACATCAAAGACAGCCTGGGTACCGGACTGAGCAACCTCAGCCGGCGTTTGGAGCTCCTTACCGGCAGACCCGCCGTTGTTCATAAAACCTCCTCCCACTTTACGGTTACTATTCCTTTAGCAAAACAAGCTTCCGCATGATCCGCCTTTTACTGCTCGAAGACGAACAATTGGCTGCTGATCGCCTACAACAGTTGCTCCTGGCCTACTTTGGGGAAGAGCTAGAACTGCATTGGGTGCAAAGCGTCCGCGATGGCCGTGCTTACCTCGAAGCAGAGAACCAGCCCGACCTGATCGTCTCCGACATCGAGTTGCTCGATGGTTCGGCCTTTAACCTGTACAACAAGGTCGAAGTCAACGCGCCAATCATCTTCGTTACGGCCTACGATCAGTACCTGCTGGAGGCCTTTCAAACCACCGGCATCGGCTACGTTCTGAAGCCCTACACCGACGACGCATTTAGAGTAGTGCTCGACAAATACCAAAAGCTCCTGCAGCAGAACACTCCAGCACCCGTCATCAACGCTTCCGTCATCGAGCAACTGACTTCAGCGTTGGGCCGCAATGCGAAGGCCTACAAAGAGCGCTTCGTGATCAAAAAGAGCAGCGGTATCTACTTCCTTAAAGC
>CAYPIM010000422.1:0-2112 GCA_964410795.1 uncultured Lewinella sp.
GGCAGCTCGCTGCCGCTCGTAAGACCAATGCGCTAAAATCAAACTTCGTCGACCACTAGTGGGCTAGACATCCGCCGATACGGTTCCAAGTCCTTTCTTGGCGCGCACGCAGGATGCAAAGAAGGTTTTCCAAACCGCTCTCCGCAGGAGATTAAACATGAGTCATCCGAGCTTTCCAATTCTTCCAACGCCGCCACAAAGCCACCGCCGAGACTAAAAACCAAACCCCTTCCAGTAAGACGAAGGGCAGGTACTCCATGATGATCGAAGCCGTGCAGGCCAGGAGTGCGCCAAAACAATTGAGCAATACGTAAGCCAAATGGTCCGTATCCAACCATTTCCAGAGGTTGAGAAAATAGGCGATCAGGATCAGAGATACGCCAGCAAAGCCAAGGTAATCAGTCGGGGTCATTGGGGAGAAATGATAATACCTAACTAATACGTCTGACAGTTGGGAACGTTGCTGAAGCACCTCAAAAAAGAATCGCGGATTCGCTACGCGGCTACCTCGTGGTTGGGCGGATTGCGCGGATGAACGCGGATTTTTGGGCTTTCTCTACACCGAAGCTGGCATCCAGGAATACTGGGTCATCAATCTCGTGCTTCTACCGCTTCACCACCTTAACCGTCCCTCGCTGCGCACCACTAACAAAAGTAGCCAGGTAAAGCCCCGGCGCGAGGTCTACCGTAGACCATTCCAGGCCGTTGCCCAGTTTGCCCTCCCGAACCAAGCGGCCCGTCACGTCCCGCAAGCTGACCATCACCGGCACTCCGGTCTGGTTTTCTGCGGGAAGAAAATTTAGCTGAAAGGTAAAAGGGTTCGGATAGGTATTTATGGTGAGGTCCGAGGTTAGGTTGATAACGGGAACAAGATTCCCAGGGTCTTCGGCTAGGTCGGAACAATCGGCCGTGAAGCAACCGCCAGGCCCCATCCGGAAGAGCCAATGACTTTCTTCAACCCTATTCGTTTCTCCATAAGCAATGACGCCCGTGCCAATAAGATCACCGTTAGCAGCTACGTCCATTCCGTAAATCCGGTTATATGCGATTGGTTCTTGTCCCGTAGCATAAGGATCATTTAGTACATGAATGCGGTTACCGTCCGGCCAGCCGGTGGGGTTAAAGAGTACGCCTTTCCCATCGTCGCCAAACACAGAAGTAGCTCCGTAAACGAACAGATTGCCGTCGGGCAGCAATTCCATACCGAAGGGTGAAAAGTCCAGCTTATAAAACTCTCGTGGAGAGCTTTGGTCCCGATAGATATGCAAATAGCCACCTTCATCCTCACAGGTTGAGGTCACGCAGCCTAAATCGGGGGTACTCAAACCTTCCAGAATAGCTATTCCGTTTTGGCCAATCGGCCTTACGTGGGTGTACCCATCGTTGATCAGGCCAACGCGGCGAAGACCAGCGACCGAGCGTTCAGCCGCCAATGTACCATCCGGTGCTAATTGCGCGACCAACTGATCTGCTCCTACCCGGTTCCCATCAATAATTCTCACGCGCTCGTAGGCCACCCATAAGTTTCCAGTAACATCAGCGTAGGCGGTATGAAAGTTCAGCTCGGCCGCTTCTTCGCTGAAAGGTACGCTGTACCGATCATCAAAATCACCGGTGAACGATCTGACGATAAAATCATCGTTCCCTGGTAACTCGACGAAAAACAAAACCGAATCACTTGCGAAACACAGACTGTACGGACTGACGCTGAGGTCGTTGAAGTCGCGGATCTGAAGTGTATCCCTTATCTTATTGAAACGGGTAAGGCGTACCCTTGGCACATCGCCGGAGTCCGCAGCCAGAGAAACCGCTGTGCTGTCCGTCAGTACCGCAAAGTCCGTAGTGGTGATGTCGCTTTCACGAACGTAGGGGTTGAAGGAATCAAAGTAAAAACTAATTCCGTCTGCCTCCGCAAATAAAAAGTCATCGTAATATTTATACGGTAGTATCGATTCATTTGAAGTCCGAATGAGGTATTGCTCTCCCCATTCTGCGACATCGAACGCATCGTTGCCGACACCATTTCTTTGCGACGCTGTGGAGAAAACCAGTTGCGCCGGTAAAATGTGAGATAGCAATAGTAAAGGAAATAGGAGTAGGTGATTTTTCATA
>CAYPIM010000423.1:0-2072 GCA_964410795.1 uncultured Lewinella sp.
GGGTAGCAATCTTATGACGCTTCCGCTTTTTTCCACACGGCATAGTTAGTCGTTTTGGTGATAAAATAAGGTTACGAATAGTCTTAGGAAGCCCAACTCAGCAATCAACAAATTAGAAATCGTGTTATTGAATTGTCTTCCCTTAGGACCCGCAAAGATAGTACATCCTGCGGTGATAAATTGTTGGTTACTAACCTGAATAACAGTGTTTATTTAACAAGTTCCTGACAACGAAGGGCAAGAGGTGCCGCTTCGTCCGTCCGATTCAATGTTTCATAGACTCTGGCAAGGTTACAAACAGCGTCGGGATTATCCGGTGCCAGTTCAACGGCAGTCTCTAATCTTTCGGCAGCTTTCTCCCACTGGTTAGTTTTGATGGCCAGCTTGGCCAATGTGGTGTACACCCGAGCGTTCTCGGGGTATTGCTTTTCCAGTTCTCGCAACAGCATGATACCTTTCATCGGTTCTTCACGGGGCGGAAAATCGGTATAACTCACGGCCAGGTTGATTCGGTTGTCCGGATCTTCCGGGTCGAGGCTAATAGCGGCCTGATAAGCCCGTTCCGCCTCGCTGGCGCAGAACTGCCGGGTCTTATCATCAACACCCTCCTGTTTGAGACAGATATTGAAGGTAGTAGCAGTGATGCTCCAGGCATCTTCAGTATTTACTTCCTCGGCGATTTCTTTAGCATAAATGCCGGAGATGGCTGGGTGGCCAGCTTTATACCATTCTCCAGCCAGTTGTTCGAGTAAGGGCTGGCGGTTATCTGCCAATTCTTCTTTTTCAAGACGGCTTTCCAGATCCGCCAGGGTAGCTATCTCGGCAGGTTTAAGCTCGGAGCGGGCAGCTCTGATCAAGGATTCGAGACCGGTAGACGCTAATGGCCCACGCTTGAACCCGTCCTCCATTTCTGGCGGTCTTACCGGGCATCCCCAGTAGGTAAGTACCAATAGTACAGAGACTGCTGCTACGGCGATCCACTGGGAACGGCCCACTAATCGTTACGATCTTCGTTCGGTAGAGCGGTGACATTATCTTTTACCTGCTCAACAAAGACCTTTGCGGGCTTGAAGGCGGGGATAAAGTGTTCCGGAATTTCAATCGCTTTGTTCTCTTTGATGTGGCGTCCAATCTTTTTGGCACGCTTCTTAACGACGAAAGAACCGAAGCCACGGATGTAAACATTTTCGCCTTCAGCAAGGCTGCCTTTTACTTCTTTGAAGAAGCTTTCAAGGGAAACCAGGACATCTACTTTAGCAATGCCTGTCTTATCGGAGATGCTTGCTACTAAATCAGCTTTTCTCATTTTGGTATTTTAATGTTCCTGGGCCTTCGGATGCTCCTGCTCAAATGATGAATACAGCTGCATTCGAAGGCCCTTTGGGACGAATTTTCAAAAGCGGTGCAAATATCGCCTTTTTTACGGACTTTCAGTCAAAAAAACGAACTATTTCTTTTTAAATCAACGATTTACACTCTAATAGAATGGCTATGCGGATTGCTTCAGTCCTTGACTTCTGCCTTGCGCTTAGCCCTTAAAACGCCCCTCCTCCGTAGTATATTTGGCCAGTCACCCCGTCCTCATAACATTCTATCACTATCGGCGAGAAGCGAAAAAGGATTTCATCAATTCTGCGCACTTTTCGTTCAGAACCCCAAATTCTAGGCGGGTTTTAGGGTGAAGCATTTCCCGACCAAACCGCATAAATCCACGCTTATCGTCACTCGCTCCGTAAACAATGCGGCTTACCTGGCTCCAGGCGAGGGCTCCAGCACACATCGGGCAGGGCTCCAGCGTAACGTAGAGCGTACAATCGTGCAGGTACTTGTCTCCTAGAAAATTGGCAGCGGCCGTTAGGGCAATCACCTCGGCGTGGGCCGTTACGTCACTCAGCCGCTCAGTTTGGTTATACCCCCGGGCAATAATTCGCTCGTTGGCGACCACTACTGCTCCGACAGGAATTTCCCCCTCTGCAGCAGCGAGCTTGGCCTGTTCAAGGGCCTGTTTCATGAAGTAGGTGTCATCGTAGACTTTTAGCATAAATTAAGTAGTGGGTAGAAAGTAGTGGATA
>CAYPIM010000424.1:0-2072 GCA_964410795.1 uncultured Lewinella sp.
ACCTCTTCCAAAACCCTCCTCCGCCAATCAAACGGTTCAAGGTCATTCAGCCCGAGCACCGTCACGGCGGCGGCTAATTCTTCTTCCCGATTGCCACCGAAGGTAAACGAACGCCCCGCCTGGCGCAGGTACCGCTCGGGGATCAAGCCGATCAACTCCGAGCCGGTAACCTTGGCGCCGGCGGCTTCCGCCAGGCTGACGGCAGTGAGGTAAACCTTCGCTAGATCCGTCGCGTCGGCATCGACCACATTGCAACTGATCTGGCAGCGGCCAAACTCGGGAATGTGCCAGCCGATCGCCTTGAGGCCGGGGAAGAGGCCAGGAATTCCCTTACGCCCACTCCCTCGTAGCTTCGCCGCCAGGTCTTTAGCGACGGAGACCGGCACCTCCGGTGCCAGGTTGATGTTCCACGCAATCAGGAAGGCGCGCGCCCCGAGGACGGTAGCGCCGAATTTTGGGTTCAGTTTGGGGCCGTAGTCAGGTTGCCAATCGGGGTCATTGGCGCGGGCGGTGAGGCCTTCGTATTCGCCCTTCCGGATGGCGGCGAGGTTTTTCCGGTGCGGAGCAGTGGCGCTTTCTTCGTAGAGAAAAACTGGCACATCCAACATTGCTCCGATACGTTCACCCAGCACCTGCGTGCGCGCCACCAAATCGGCCATCTCGATACCACGGATGGGGACGAAGGGGCAAACATCTACCGCTCCGATACGTGGATGTTCCCCGGAGTGAAGCTGCATGTTGATCTGCTCCGCCGCAACCTTATATATATGGTATGCTGCTTTGAAGACCGGAGCGGGCGTTCCGGCGAAGGTGAAAACGGTCCGGTGCGCCCCCGCGCCCGCATCCTGGTGCAGTAATTTGCAGCCTGAAACGGAAATAATTGCCTCCGCAAAAGCAGCAAGTAGGGCCTCGTCCCGACCTTCGGATACATTTACGATACATTCAACGAGGGGGCTGACGTTAGACATGGTACTTTTGCAGTTCAGTACGCAAATGTAATCCCCCAGCGCATGAATAGGCTCCTCCCTTCCTCCCTTCCCCCTTTTCTCCTTCTCTCCCTTCTCCCTTTCCTCCTTTTCCCCCTCTTCTCCTGCAACGGCGATGCTCCGTCCGCTGCAGACGATACGGTAACTACGCCCAGCCGTGATCCTGGCATCGCCCGCCTAACCGAAGCCATCACGGCTGATCCAAACAACGCCGATCTCTACGCCCAGCGTGCGACTATGGAGTACGACAAACGGAACTACGACGCGGCCATCGCGGATATGACCCGTGCGCTCTCCATTGACAGCACCAATATCAGCTACCATTATAATTTGGCCGATGTTTACTTAGACTACTACCGCAGCCGCCTAGCACTGCGCACCCTGGAGCGTGCTTCCCGCTTGGAACCAGAAAACGTAGAAACCCTACTTCGCTTGGCGGAAACCGAACTGATCCTGAAGCAATATGATGAAGTGCTGGTTACTTTAAGTGAGTTGTCCAAAGTTGATCCCCGTAACCCGGATGCCTATTATTTGCTGAGTCAGGCTTTCCTGGAAACCGGCGACACGGCGCGCGCCATTAATTCCATTGAGGAGGCGACTGAGATCGATCCCGACTTCACGGATGCTTTCATTAAGCTTGGTCAGTTGCTATTTGCCAAAGGCCTGCCCCGAGCCGGCCAGTACTTTGACGCGGCGGTTGCCATTGACCCCGAAGACGTAGTGGCACTACACGCAAAAGCGGATTACCTGCGCGACAACGATCAGCTCAACGAGGCCATCGCAACTTACCGGAAAGCCAGCTTGGCGGATCGGCAGTACGTCGCTGGTCACTTCAATGCTGGCTTGCTTTACCTGGAACTGGACAGTTTGCAACCAGCCTTGACGGAGTTTAATCTCGTAATCAAGAACGACCCCGTTCATATCCGTGGTTTCTTTTTCCGGGGCTACACCAAAGAACAACTCGGCGAGCCTGCGGCTGCCTGTGCGGATTACGACGTAGCCCTGCGCTTCGCTCCGGACTACCAGTTGGCGATGGATGGCTACGCACGCCTAGGTTGCAAGTAACTCGGTGGAGGAGTTACACTC
>CAYPIM010000425.1:0-2062 GCA_964410795.1 uncultured Lewinella sp.
ATATGCCAGACTATCTTGAAGACCTGGGCGAGACTTTACTCGATGCCTATCGGTTGGAGGAACAGGTGGAGGTTTTCTATGATGTTGAGGATATTCACCTTGATGTAGACAGTGCAATTCCGCTGGGTTTGATTATCAATGAGCTGATCACTAACTCGCTGAAGTATGCTTTCCCTAACGGCCGGGAAGGAACCATAGAAATTTTGCTTCACCGAGAAGAAGAACGTTTACGTCTTAGCGTAAGTGATAATGGAGTTGGTGCTGCTGACGCAGAAAAGCGTGCAGATAGCACGTCTTTCGGTCGTAATCTGATTGGGCTGCTCACCAAGAAATTGAAGGGGGAGCTCAAAATATTGACAGGGGATGGCTACGGCGTTGAGATAACGTTTTAGTATTTTTCGTCCGGGCCCTTAGTGCTGTAGTTGAAGTCCGTATTCCTTGTCTCTACTATTTCTTTGTTTTTGTAACCTGTGTAAAGTTTTATAAATGTTGCGTATTCGCCTATCGTTACTTATACTTTCCTTTATATGGGTGACCTGCCTTTTTTGCCAGCCCCTCTCCGAAAAGTTGGATTCAGTTATGGCTACCGCTCGGGATACCCATCAGGTTCGTGCTTTATCCGATCTAGCCTTTGGGTATTTTAATGCGAGGCAAAAAGTTCCTGACACATTGTTTGAACACGCATTAATGCTGGCCAGCGAACTGAACGATGATTGGGGCCTCGCCAGAATCTATACCGACAAATTCTACTTTTTCTATAATAGTGGTGAAGTGGAAAAGGGCTTATTGGCGGTAGATAATGCGATTACATTTTCTGAAAAAGCTGATGATCAGAACATGTTAGCATCCGCTTACCTGAATAAAGTACGTTTGTTAATGATAGGGGGAAGAACAGAAGAGTCTGCGGAACTCGCTTCATTTTTGGTTAAAGAGTACCATGATGCAGGGAAAACTTACAATGAATCTAGGGGGTATAGTGAGTTGTCTGCTTTGAGTGCCGGCTTAGGGAACTACGAGCTGGCGGTTATTTATGACTCGACAGCTATAGCCCTGGCTCGGAAAACGGGCCGTCATGGCTTACTTTCCCAGGCTATGTTCAACGCCTCGGTCAACTACAATCTTTTGGGGCACCCCGAAGAAGCACTTGGTTTGGCGGAAGATGCACTTGCATTAGCAAGAGAGCATAATATGGAGTTGGAGGTGGAAAATGCCTTGAGTGCACGTGCAGAAATAAATACTGCATTAGGCAACTACACCGCAGCACTTAAAGATTATGATTTATTGAAGGTAGGGGAAGGGGAACAAGAACTGACCTGGAGGATGACAAATAAGGGGGTATTGCTGCAGCGTATCGGTCGGTATGATGAATCCCGGGAACTGTTGCTACGGACTATTGATCAGATCCAAAAGACCTCGAAAGATCCCTTGGGACTAAAGAGAACCTACCAGGCTTTGCAGACGGTGGATTTGAATCAGGCGCAGTACGACACCGTCGTTTGGTACGGTAAACTCATGGATGCCCAGCAGGATTCACTGCAAACGGCGAAAAACATCAAGAACCTTATTGAACTGGAAGAGAAATACAAAGCGGAAGAAAAGGAGGTTAAGATCCGTTTGCAGGAGGTACAGTTGGCTAAGCAGCGCAATCAGTTATACGCGACGGTTTTTGGCTTATTGTTGGCGATTGTTGGAGGAATTGTCTTTTTTACCCTTAACCAGCGTTTGAAAAAGAAGAATGTAGAAAACGAGCAGTTGCTGCAGGATAAGGAAACGCTGATTGGAGAAATACACCATCGGGTTAAAAACAACCTTCAGGTTGTCTCAAGTTTACTACAAATTCAACGACGGGGGTTGCAAACTGATGATGAGAAAGGGCGCAAAGCCTTACTAGAAAGCCAAAACCGAGTAAGTGCAATGGGGCTGATCCATAATAAACTTTACCAAGGGGAAGAGGTGACTTCGGTTCACATGCCAGGTTATCTTGAAGACCTGGGAGAGACCTTGCTTGATGCCTATCGGTTAGAGGAACAGGTAGAGGTTTTCTATGACGTTGAGGATATTC
>CAYPIM010000426.1:0-2052 GCA_964410795.1 uncultured Lewinella sp.
TAGGCAAATATTGGATTTTTTTAAGAATAAACTTGTGTAGGGAGAGTAGCTCCTTCGGAGAGGGGCTGGGGGTGAGGTTACGAGCGGAAGCGAGCAAAGCCTTACAGCCGTCCTCGCTCCTTAAACCTTCCCCTGCACCTGCGCCCGCGCCTTCATCTGTGCGGCTGTATCGTGCCCTAAATAGCGATCAATCCACCCGTGAAACAAGTAGATGACGGGAGTCATGATTACTGCCATGACAAACTTAAACGTGTACTGTACCGTAGCAACGGCGAGCAAACGCGACCACGGCCAGGGCTCAATGAGACCGCCCAACAGCTCCGGCCCCAGCTTAAAGGCGACCATCAACACCACCAGGCTGTCCACCAATTGGGAGACGAGGGTCGAGCCGGTCGCCCGCAACCATAAGCGGCGCTCTCCGGTAGACTTTCTGATCCGTTGGAAAACGAAAACATCGGTCAGCTGAGCGAGTAAAAAGGCGGATACGGAACCCACAATAATGAACATGCCCTGGCCAAAAGTAACCCTAAAAGCCGCCTGACTATCCGGAACCCCCTGACTAACCGATTGGCTTACCCACCAATCAGCCGGTGCCAGATTGATTGCGGCAAAGATCATGAGAAAAGCATACAGAATTAGCCCAACGGTGAGGTAACTCAATAGCCGTACGCCTCGCTTACCGTAATACTCATTCAGCAGGTCAGTCATCACGAAAACAACTGGCCAGAGTAACACTCCGGCGGAGAACTGCAGCGCACCCACCTCACCAAAGAGATTGAAATTCCACGGCTCGATACCAAGTGTGTCCTCCAGGGCAAAAATCTTTACCCCGATCAGTTCTGCTACCAGTGCATTGGCAACAAAAAAACCAGCAAGAATAATGAACAGCCGGCTCGGCCGATGCGTGATTACATCGAGTAAAGGTTGGAGCGAGTTTTTGGTCTCAGGCATGGATTAACGAAGTAGATGTTACAAAGGACAAGTTAAGGAACGCCTCATTTAGACCTAAGAAAATTCTCAACTTCCCGAAACTTATACTAAGCCTTCATAAAAATCCTACTTAAGACAAACGGAAGTTGACTACCTTAACGTCTAAATCATTAAGTTGCTTTATCCACCTATTGTATCCTCTATGCGTTCAGGACTTCTAACCCTTGCCCTTTTCTTTTGCTGTTGCCTTTCTGCTCAGAACTACCAATCCCGTATTCACTACAAGGTAGAACTCGGTAACGAAGAACAACTTCACCAGTTGATTTTGCTGGATTACACTAAGTTATTAGGAACTGCGCTGGAAGTAGACGAAAGAAGCATTCGCTTTAGGGTGCGCTCTGCGACCGAAGTTTCCGTTATCCCCACGAATAAACTCCGTTTTCTCGGTGTATTCAGGGCGGTAGGAGATGGACAACGTGATAGCCGTTCGATGGAGACAAGCATCGGTTTTACGGACCTTACCTATGAGCCAACCGCTCTGCCGTACGGTACAAAGGCAGAGGTGAAAACCATCAACCTGATTTATGCTACTACGGAGTGGAGCCTTAACGATCATTTCCAAATTGGGGTCGGCCTCGCCGGGCCATTAGGTATATTAGCTACCCAACGCGCCCGTTGGAGCCTCTCACCGCTTATTCACGTAGGGGTGAGTAATAAATTGCTTTACGTCCCCGTCAACCAGGCTTTTGGAAACGGTCGCCTGCCCCTCTTGGGAGACTTGCACGGAATGCTTACAATAGGCACCGGCCGTCGCTTTTTAAACCTTGGCACCGGCCTACTATACGATAACGTCAATGGGGGGAGAGGAGACGGCAGTGGTACGGCATGGGGCCACCGAATGGGTATTGGCGCTCAGCTCAGTAAGCGCTGGTCAATCTACTCGGAGGCACTCATGATTCTCTCCAGTTCAGGCCGGTTCCGAAATCGTAGTTTGGTGCTGCTGCCAACCTTCAACGCCGCACTGCACGTCCGCCAACACCGCTGGAACTTCGGCATCGCTACGGTACAGGAAGAAGGCTTTAGCTTTTTCCCTCCGCCCATTCCTTACGTTAGTTATTCTTA
>CAYPIM010000427.1:0-1985 GCA_964410795.1 uncultured Lewinella sp.
GGCTACCGCAACTTTCCACTCCCTCAGCCTCGTTCCCCCCGCATGACCATCCTGAAAAAATACAAGGTTAGCTGGTTTCACGAACTGTCTTTTAACCAATTGTGCGAAGTGCTGAGCGCGGCAGAGCGGTATGCCGACTGGAACCGCCTGGGCTTCCTCTGCGCACTGGTGGAAAGCCAAAGATTGACAATAACGGAGACCGTAGCGCTCCGCGATGCCTTCAAAGCAAAATATACCCGCTACTACCGCCACCGGGCCTTCACCCATATCCAGAAGGTCGCTTTCCTGGAATACCTCGACGTAGCGGACCGGCCGGAAAACATTGCCTTCGACCGTTATGGCCGCCGAATCATACGGGAGCCCTGGCAAGACTTATTTGCTATTAACGCTTTACGACTTAGTAATACGGAAGGGCTCACCTTCCGCCCCGTTACGGAAGCAGACTATTTTATCGAAGATGCTTATCAACGAGGAATTTCCGGCGTCCGAAAAGGAGCTTTTCGCTCCCATCCGCAGCACCGCACGCGGACGGTACTGTCTGACCCCTACGAAGCGTACTTTGGGGAGGTGACTGAAGCGCCTTTTGAGAAAACCAACGCCCACGAACTGAAGACCAAGTACAGCTACAATAAACGTAACGGCTCGAAGTACAAACCCCAGAAACAACCAGACTACCCGGAGTACTATCCGCATTCCCGCAGTACCAAAAACCACAAACGACTGTACCAACGTCTGGGCAATAAACGCCGCCGGGCGGCGGGCAAACTCCTGACGAATTGCTGACTTTAAATGAAGTAGCCGCACTAAAACGGTGTCGTTCAGAACATTTATGGGGCTGAATTTCCTACTGTAGGTTTCGAGGTGCTACTATTGCTCCTCAAGAAATTCATTGTTTCGCTCATTAAATCACCCCTATAGATGTTTTATCGTTTACTATTTTCTGGTCTTTTGCTGTTTGTCTTTGCCGAGATGAATGCACAGGATTGTACGACATTCGCCGATGCCCAAATTGATGTCGTTTTACCGGTTAGTGATGGTGGAAGTAGCTTCCGCTCCGGAGTTGCCTACCATCCTGCTTTTGAGGCTTATTATTCCGTTAATGGTGGCTTTGCGTCCTACCCAATAGAAGCCTTTAGCCCCGCCGGAGAGTTATTATTCTCGGAGCAACAGGCTTTTGATTTTCGTGGCTTTTGGTACAATCCCGTAAGGGAAGCGCTTGAAGGAAACGGGTTCGGAAATAATGGCGTCTTTACCCATACCCTTGATGTTGATGGATTGCCCACAGGCACCGGAGAGCTTGTACTGGCAGTCAATCAGCCCGATAGACATGCAACCGGAGATCTGGACGTAGACAACAACTTATTCGTTTACTATTTCAACGGCAAAATCTACCGCTACGACGCGACAGACAACGCAGCGGTGGATACCTTAGACATTACCAACCTGCCGGTAGAGTTTGGAAACCTGAACGAGCGCACCATCGCCTACGTAGGTTGCCCGGAACAAGAGTACGGAGTGTACGATTACGTGAATAAGAAGTTGTATTACATCGATGGTACTACGGGGGAGTACAGCGGCGAAACCAAGCTGCCTGATGATGCCCCCCTTGCGCAAATTACACAAATGTCTTACGCCAACAATCGTCTCTTCCTTTACGATATTCCAGCCCGTCTGTGGAAGGGCTACCGGGTAGTTGATGTAGCTACTTCAACACGAGAGATGAACCGGCTGGACGTTGACTTTACCGTGTATCCGAATCCAACCACTGATGCCTTACGTGTACAGCTGGCAGGTAACAACAATGAGCGCCTCACCGTTGAGCTTAACGATGTCTTTGGTCGTTTACTAATTAGTAAAACCTTCACTCCGGGCCTTAGTCTAGATTTGGAGGCACTACCCGCAGGTTCTTACTTTGCCCTGTTACGGAGCGAGGATACCGGAATGATCTCGGAGGTTACCGTGGTGACTAAGCAGTAAGTTTTTCC
>CAYPIM010000428.1:0-1970 GCA_964410795.1 uncultured Lewinella sp.
TCAGCAATCACTTGTTTGTTATCAGTATAACTGCGCTGTACTTCGTGCTCGGGATAACTCATGTTTTAGTAGGGTTTAGGTAACCTTTTCCATACCTTGATCACCAGCTTTAACCACAAACCATCCAGCCATGCCACCCATTCCCCAGGAAGTCTTCGACCTTTACGATAAATACGCTCACAACCAGCTTGACCGCCGCGGCTTCGTTAAGCAACTTTCCGTTTATGCGGTTGGTGGTTTAACGGTAGCGGGCTTGCTGAACCGACTGCTTCCTGATTATGAGAATACACTTCAGGTTCGTGCGGATGATCCCCGCTTAGATGCTGATACGGTTGAGTACACCACTCCCGGAACCGGAATTACAATGAGAGGCCTCTTGGCCCGGCCGGTAAACGCTACCGAAAAGTTGCCGGGGATCATCGTCGTCCACGAAAACCGAGGCCTGAACCCTTACATTGAAGACGTTGTCCGCCGTGCAGGGGTCGCAAATTTTATCGCCCTGGGGCCAGACGCCCTTACGCCTTTAGGCGGTTACCCTGGCAACGATGACGAAGGCCGCACCATGCAAAGAGCGCGTGATCGTGAGGAAATGCTGGAAGACTTCATCGCTGCCTACGAATACCTGCGCCACCACCCCGAGTGTACGGGTAAGGTAGGTGTTGTTGGGTTTTGTTTTGGCGGTTCAATTTCTAACAAAATGGCGGTTCGCCTTCCGGGACTAGGAGCTTCGGCCCCTTTCTACGGAGGCCAACCACCAGCCGAGGACGTTCCATCCATCCAGGCTCCCTTACTGTTACACTACGGCGAACTCGACGAGCGGGTCAATAAAGGCTGGCCAGCCTATGAAGCGGCCCTCAAAGCAAACAGCAAAGCTTATACAGCGCATGTTTATCCAGGAGCCAATCACGGTTTCCATAACGACACCACTCCACGTTACGACGAAGAAGCTGCGAAGCTCGCCTGGGATCGTACCATCGCCTTCTTCAACGAGCACTTACGAAACTCGTAGCCATAATTAGGCGAGCGGAGAATATCTTTAACGCAGGTCCGGGAATCGTATCAAATACCATCTGAACCGTTTAGGACGGCCGGTGGGCCAGATGGCATGCGGGGTGAAATAGACGTGCCTATTTTTTTGGTGCAGCCAATACTGAACTCGTTTAAATCGGGAGAGTACCAAGCTTGGTATTACGATTCGATCGATAATTTTAGAAAATATCTTCAGAAGATACGTACCTGTTTATGGAATCTTTCCTGTCTTTTCGTCCCTAGGGAAAACAACTACAATGCGGACATTATTCTTTCTCCTCTTCTTCGTGTTTACTCAGTTTGGCCTACACGCTCAATTTCGTGATACCCTTTTTTACCTCAAAGCTGATCTCTTTATTCTGGAACTAGAGAATGTTGTTGGCCCTGTAAGCAGAGGCCAGGAAGCTACCCTTACCAGGCAGATTACCGCTCTGCGTACCCAGGCCGCTAGCTCTGAGAAGGGTAGAAATGTTCGGAAAAAGCTTCGCCTAGCGGTTAGTGAGGTACTAACAAAAGAACAAAAGTCAAAATTGAAAGCACTGAAAAGCAAGGGCGGTAAAGATCCCTTCAACCAGATACTTGCGAAAATGCGGCGTAAACAGTAGGGGTAGATTCCCGACAAGGTAAATATGAGACACCCCGGACTCTGGGCAGTGTTTCTAGAACTTTCTTACGCCGACAGCGATACACAGAAGAGCGGTCAGCATACAGTATTCAGGCAAAACGAGCCTGAATACTGTATGCTGACCGCTCTTTTGCGGTTCGATTTTTCCCCAAAGTCGGGATAATTCATGTCTCCGAGTGGAAGAAGCCATAGTTGGCAAAAAGAAACCTTTTCGGATATAGCGTTGTAGCAAAACCTAGCGATGTCTCCACACCTAGAGCGTACCGCACATTAGTTCCGCATCAATTTTGTCTGAAACAGTTTTCCTTCCGCACCT
>CAYPIM010000429.1:0-1948 GCA_964410795.1 uncultured Lewinella sp.
CCCATTACTACAACGCGTACCGCAGCCCCAAGCCTGCCGACCACGCCCGATCTTCCATCCCCGGAGCGATGAAGATTTGAGCGTTCAGCAAAAGCGTCAAGTGATCACTCACCGCTCGCTCTAAACCTGCGGAAACGGGAATAAACACTGCCGACTTTTTCTCCGTCGTAAAACGTTCTTCAACACTTTGGGCGATGCGGTCAGCGCCGAAGTCTACATCAAGTTCGTTACGGTAAAAATGGCTGCGTGAAGTGTAGGCGATGCCTGAGCCGAGGTACAAATGATTACCGAGCAGGTTCATCAGCCGATAACGAATGTTTGCACCTGCGGTCAGCGCCTTCATTTCGTTATCAGCCGGAGCAGAGAAGATTTGTTCCACCGGATTGATGTCGGTGACGCCAAATCGAAAGAAATCATTTTCGTAGAGCGTCCCTTCACCAAAAAGGTAGTGCAGGAAAGGGTTGACCTGCCAGCGTTCGCTAAGTTGATAGTTCAGCCCAACCGCCACGTAGGGCAGTAAATCGCTTTCGGCTACGTTACCGCTAAAGCGGTTAAAATCACGGCCTTCAATGCTGAGAAAGGTTTCCTGAAAATCAGAAAAGGTTGTGTAAGAGCCAACGCCTGCCTGAACCTCCAGGGAAAGCGCGCTACTTTGTGCGAATAGCACACTACCAAAACAAAGAAATAAAAGAGGGAGAACAACTATCCTGTGCATAATAATGGGCTTTAGTCTTGCTATGGGTTATGGATACATAATTAGGCCCAGACTAAAACAGAAGCAACATTTTAGCACACTTTAACGGTAAACCTGCGCAATGCTAAAGGTTTTTTAAGAAGGATTGAGCGTGAGCTACAAGCGCTAATTCCGACGCCTTTATCCCATCCTGGCTTCATAGTCCCCAAAACCGAACATTCGCCGCAGGGTGACCTCTCCGTGGGCGTCTACCAGACAAATATCCGGATGAGGCACACCATTGAACATCGTCGTTTTCACGGTGGTGTAATGCGCCATGTCTTCGAAGACCAGTTCATCACCAACCCTGACGGGTTGGGAGAAAAAGTAGTTATCCAAATAGTCTCCTGCGAGGCAGCTCATCCCTCCCAGGCGGTAGCCGTAGGGAAATTCAGGCTTTGCCTCCTTGCTCGCTCCGGCAACCTCAGGCCGGTACGGCATCTCCAGTGTATCGGGCATATGGCAGGTGAAGGACACGTCGAGCATCAGGGTACGTTGGCCGTAGTTCTCGACGATGTCGAGGACGGAACAGCTGAGGTCTCCGGCTTGCCAGAGGTGGGCGCTGCCCGGTTCGAGGATCACTTCGAGGTGAGGATAACGAGCACGAAGATCGCGGAGGGTTTTGATCAGTAAGTCGGTATCGTAACCTGCCTTGGTCATTAGGTGGCCACCACCAAGATTGAGCCATTCGATCTGTTCCAAGTAATGACCGAAAAGGGCCTTTACCCGTTCAATCAACGTAGCGGTGTTCGCCGCTGATGATTCGCAGAGGGTATGAACGTGAAGGCCCTTAAGCCCCTGGGGCGGTTTCGTAGGTAAATTAGGCAGCGTCTCCCCCAGCCTACCGTCTTTAGCAGCCGGGTTATAGAGTGCCGTTGTAACCGGACTGTACTCCGGGTTAACGCGCAAGCCGATGCTTTTACCTTTTGGTCCCCAAACACTCCGATAGCGTTCAAGCTCCGCAAGTGAATTGAAGGTCAGATGGTCAGCAATAGCGCAGACCTCCCCGAACTTCTGCGGGCGGTAAACCGGCGCGTAGACATGTGGTGGTTTCCCAAAATGCTTTTCAATCAGCAAAGCTTCGTTCAAACTACTGGCCGTTGCGCCCTTTAGGTATTCCGCAATGATGGGAAATGCGGGGTAAAAAGCAAAGGCCTTCAATGCCAGAATAATCGTTACGCCCGAAGCACTGGCTACATCGGCTACCACCTCCAG
>CAYPIM010000430.1:0-1933 GCA_964410795.1 uncultured Lewinella sp.
AAGATTACGTAAACCACCGTAACTTTTTGTCTTCAAAAACGTCCTAATTAACGGATGCTACAACCAACGGAAAATATGACCTCCTGGGCTCAACGCCTGAACGAACTCGGAAGCGCCGGGGAGCCATGTTTTTTCCTTGTCGACTTTGAGCAGGAAGCCCCTAGAGTATGGGCTGCCGGAGACAACACGACCGATCAACCACGTTTCTCTTTCCGCGACCACATCGACCCCGGGCACCCGCCATCCGGGATGTTACCACCAAAACTCTATCCGGAACACATCGAAAAAAAGACTTTTCGGGATGCTTTTAAAACCGTAAGAAGCGGCTTACAACGAGGAGATAGCTTCCTGACCAATCTAACCTTCCCGGTCCCCGTAGCATTGAGTTGTTCCCTTGAAGACATCTACTGGCAAAGTGAAGCCAAGTACAGAATTTACTGGCCGGGCAACTTTGTTTGTTTCAGCCCCGAGACTTTCGTTACCGTTAATGAAAAGGGGTATATCGAGAGTCGACCGATGAAAGGAACCGCTTTAGATACCGATAAAGCCCGAGCAGCTCTTCTGAACAGTAAGAAAGAAATTGCTGAACATGCTACCATCGTTGACCTGATTCGGAATGACCTGAGCCAGGTAGCCAAAGGCGTTCGGGTAACTGACTATCGCTATTTCCATAAAATTGCTACCAGCCGAAGAGGGCTCGTTCAAACCAGCAGTAAAATTGGGGGACAATTAGCAGAAAACTGGAAAGACAAACTCGGCGATATACTCTCGATTCTACTACCGGCTGGATCAGTTTCTGGCGCCCCCAAGCCAGCTACGCTCGATATCATCCGCAGCGCTGAAGGCCAAAAACGTGGCTATTATTGTGGTATTGGGGGTTATTTTGACGGGGTATCCCTGGACACCTGCGTTCTTATTCGCTTCATTGAAAAAAGGGCCGATGGCAGTCACTCTTTTCGCTCAGGAGGAGGCATTACTGCCCGGAGTAGTTGGGCCGAAGAGTACGCAGAACTAAAGGCAAAAGTGCGCATTCCCTTGGCTGTTAACCAATTTTCACTACATTAGAGTCTGTTGGGCTACTTAAATCTACTTGAAAGTGAGCGGCTTACGTAGCCAGAATCAAACCGTAAAGCTGAGAGAACTACTCGTTGACACTAAAGAAAACTTCTCCTCCAGTCCTATTGGAATCTATCCGCATCATGGATGGAAAAGCCAATCTACTGCCCTATCACCAACGCCGTATTGATCGGTCACGGCGAACGCATTTCCCCAAGTCTCCAGTTATCAAGCTTGAGAAATTACTGGAAGAAATTGATCTACCCCGGAAAGGGCTCTACAAATTAAGGATCGAGTACGGTGCTACTTTAATCAAAAAGGAGCTAATCCCTTATCATCCCCGCCCGATCACGTCACTCAAATTGGTCGACGCCGAAAAAGTAGCTTACGGCCGTAAATACGCCGATAGAAGTGGCATCAGACGGTGCCTTGAGAAAAAAGGCCACTGCGACGATATCCTTATGGTTCAACACGGGCACCTTACGGACGCCAGCTACGCCAATATTGCACTCTTCGATGGGAAACACTGGCATACACCAGCCTGGCCTCTCCTACGCGGTACCCGGCGGGAGATGCTTCTGGAAAAAGGAATTATTCGCCCATCAGTTATCAGAGCACGAGACCTAAAGTCTTTCAAATCTATCCGCCTGATGAATGCTATGCTGCCCTGGGAAGAAGGCCCCACCCTAGACATTATTGATATTGTCGGTTTAGATCAAAAATGGTAGCTCTAAAACAATCGGTCTTACAGGCGAAACACATCTGCGTCGAACAGACACAATATGGAACATTGAAAAAGGTGCAGCATATGATCAAAACTGCTTCCACTCAGTGAGGTTTTGGAGAGATTCCTTACCTTTTGCCAAAATTAGAATAT
>CAYPIM010000431.1:0-1930 GCA_964410795.1 uncultured Lewinella sp.
GTGTCGTTGGCGGCCAGGAATTCGTTGATGACGAGGTCTCCGGCGAGGGCGCTGGAGTTGTCTATCCGGTAAAGGAATACGTTGTGCTCAGCGCCTTTGGGTTCATAGGTAGCGGTGGCTGCGGAATTGGCGGCAATTGCTTCAATGTAGTAGCGGCCGTAGTCTCCTGACAGCAGTGGGGGGATGGTCCCTCCGTACAGTCCGTCTCCTGCGGCTCCATCATTGTGGAGGCCGTCGTCAAACATTTCTGTTTTGGAAAAAGATCCGGTGAGCCCTGCTCCAGAGTAGAGCCAAACAGATGCAGTGCCTGCCGCTCCACTTACCCGAGTGGTCACATCCACCGCTTCGATTGGCGTTGGTAGTTGCCACTCGCTGCCATTTACTGAGTAGGAAACTTCGGCTATCGTGAGGGGCACTATGTCCTGTAATTCACTGTCGTTCAGGAGTAAATTCCTTCGACTTACTATGGTCTGCTTAAGCGCGGAAATCGCAGATTGAAACTGATTATAAGTGTAGAATTTCTTAGGGTCTTCCTGTACCAATGCATCGATGAGATCTGCCCATGCATCGATCTTTGGGTCAATATATTCCGGGGTGAAATAGTCTTCTAGTATAACCCGTACATGCGCCAGGTAGCGTTGCCGGATGGCGGGTACGGCCAGCATCCGGTTCATAAGCGGGAAGTCTGCATTGTCTTCCCGGTAGAAGAGGTCCCAGCTCAAGGCCCGGTTTCCCAGGATACTATTACCATCGTACTCCATTGGGATAATTCTACTGGTTTCGGGATCGAAGTAAACGTAATAATCCATACCACCCTTAAAGACGTAACTATCGTCGTCTCCAAAGATGATTTCGTGGGCCAGGAACCAACATGCTTTATCAATGTCAAGTACCTGGGAGAGTTCTTGCTCCAGGCTTGCTGTGGGGGTGTTGTTGAGTACCTCGCAGGCATCGATCAAACCGGCCCAGGGCTCAGCTTGTTCCGTGCGTTTGAGGGTGTAATCTTCTTCATAGTCTGAAACATTCGGCCCGTTATAGTTCAGGGTGGAAGTTCCTGCTCCGAAATTCGGGCCACCACCGCCTGGTCCGCCTCCTCCCGGGCCACCACCGCCTCCGGTTCCGGCAGCTCGCAGCGCACGCCAGATGGTACCATCATTGCTAAAGAACCACTCTCTTAGGTAATCTGAATCAAACTGTTGTATACTCTGGTAGGCCCCCCAGTTGGCTCCGTTGAGCGTAAGATTGACGTAGTTCGCCTTAAGGCTCATGTAGTAGTTGTGGCCAACATTATTGTAGAGCACTTCTTTTATGGAAGAATTATCCTCCCAGCCACAATTGAGGTTAAAGGTGTTGTAACCATCCACGTCCTGCCCCTCGATTATGTAATCAAGGGTAATGTTGAATGACTTTTTCTCCGTGTTGTTCCGGGTGTAGGAGGTTTGCCCTTTAAAGCGGACGCCTACGCTGTCGTACTGAATCCCGTCGATCCAGCAAGTTGCCAGGATGTCGGTTCCGGAATCATAGTTGCTTTCCATCAGCGCCCACCAGTTGGCCTGAGCGAATTCAAGCTGAACATCATGGACTTCCTGAGGGGCGTAAAACCCGCCAGAGTTTTCTCCGCCAGCGGTCAGCATTCGTCCGTCGGAGGCTATGGACCAGGCTCCGGGAAGATCTTGAGCGACGGACGGTAGCGTGAAGAGTAAAATTAAGGTGGGAACTAGAAGGTAGCGTCTTATCATGATGGTAAATTGACGGATTGAAAACGTATTGGTTTAAAGGAGCAAGTCAGTTTTTCGAGCTGAAGTAGAGCTTTTAACAATCATTGCACCTGCGTGCGCGCCACTTAATTGGTAGCGCGCACGCAGGTGCAATGATAAGGTTAAGAACTTGGGGACGAAACCATAAACTACCGCCTCACCACCAGCTTATG
>CAYPIM010000432.1:0-1891 GCA_964410795.1 uncultured Lewinella sp.
CTGCGGAGAAGTAGCTAGTAAAAATAGCGTGCCACTTTCAGCGGGGAGGAACCGTTCTCCGTCACAATCTTCCGTACAGTTTACCAGGCCTCCGGGTGTATAAATGTAGGATTGTACGGCATCATTCGTACCGTCGTTGAGCAAAATATTCTCCCCAAGATTAAGCACCCGCGGCGCGCCCAGTTCGATGGTAAAAGGATTGGGCGTTATCAGGCTAATTTCTCCTTCTTGTGCGCAGCCGAACCGATCTTCAATCCGGTAGGGGTAACTCCCCTCTCCCAGCATCCCTGCTGTAGAGCCAATACCACGGGAGACAGAATTAAACGAATATAAAAACGGTGCTACTCCGTTCGTAACGCTCGTTAGCTCAACGCTGCCATCCGTCAGGTACGAACAACTGGGGTCCGTCGCGACAAAATCACCTAGCAAGCCGGGATCCGGTACAACCGTTAACCGCAGCGTAACGATACTGTCGCAACCAAGAGAAGACAGCAAGGTATCAAGGGACACGCCGGAGGACTGGTATTCCTGATCACCGACTTCAAAGATCAACCCGTCGCAGATCGTATCAATGATTTCGTAACGCTTAGGAACTACAAAAATGGTTTTCACATTGGAAACCACGCGGCATTTGGTATTGGTCAGGTTAACGGGGCCATTAGCGAGTAAATAGCGGTAGTAGTAGAATCCACTAGCACGTTCAGTATGAAGAAATGTCAGGTTCATCTCTCCTGGTAGGTCTTGCCAAGTGACACCTTCATCAAAACTTTGTTGCCATTGTAGCTGCGGGTCGTCATACTGATCCCCCTGGATGTCAGCGGTGAGCGTAGCGGGGCCGCCGTCTTCACAAATACGTAGGGTTTCTTCACCGCCGATGCGGGCCAGTGGCCCGCAGGCACGAAAAGAGATATTATCTATTGCAAGGTCATTTCCGAAGCCCCCAGGAGCATTATTACTAAGTGCCAAAACGACGGAAGTCTGGCCAGGGGCGGTAGTGAAGGTAAAGCCGTAGGTGTTCCAGGATTGTGTTTCAGCGATAGAACCGGTGGTAAACTGTATTACATCGTCAATGCTAAAGCTTACGTTGGGCGTCAAGCCGTTAGTCCCTGTCATCAGAATATTACGCACATCGGCGGAGAACTGGTAAAGGGTATTTTCGCAGAGATCGTCCACCTGCTGTTCGTAGAACTTCCCCGGGGAAAAGGCAGCATTGACCACCATCATATAGCCATTGGGGTCAGTACTATTGTCCGGGAAAGCATCCCAGGTCGGGAAGGTGGCGTTCCAAATCCGCATATCATTGGTAATGGTGTAAAAACCATCGTTAGGCGGCGGATTGGTTTGGTAAGTGAAGCCCGGAGCGATACCAGGGTTTGGCGTAAGAACCGTAGCGGTGCCACTACCAAAGTCTCCAGCCTCAAAAATATTTTCTCCTAGGTTACCGGTACACTGTTGGGCGGATAAGCCCGCGCTGCATAGGCACAATAAGGCTATGAATAGATTTTTCAGGTTCATGGGGTAATTTCAAACGAAAAAAAGGATATCAAGTAAGACCCGCGCAAGGTACCAAATATTGCAGCTCGTTATCGTCTTCCCTTCCACTTTGTCGTGAAGCCGAGCAAGGCTGTGGTACCTACGCCAACCAGAAAGAAAGGATAAACCATTGCTACTAGTGGGTACCATTTCATCGTGTTCGTTTGCCCGAAATGCTTCATCACTGGCCAAAGACACAGCAGGTCTATTAATGCCTTGCCGACCCAAAGCACAATGATAATGCGCGGCCGCAGGTGCAAAGGAAGGCTCATGAGAGAAAGTAAGATGGCCAAAGACAGGGCAAAAGTAAGCGCTTGCGCAAAGGTGAGTCGGGCATTGTTGTAGTTCCCGGCCTTCC
>CAYPIM010000433.1:0-1825 GCA_964410795.1 uncultured Lewinella sp.
CTGGTACTAACGACGGTATCTTCCATCAGTTCGAAATCGGTTTCCGTTGCCTTAGCCCAGAGGAAGTCTTCGAACCACTGGCGATCAAGGCACCACCCCGTCTGCGCGCCATCTCGCCATTCATAGGTTTCCCGCAAATCACCCTGCCCCCAACTCGAGAACTTACTTCGCGATGGCTGGCAAGT
This sequence comes from uncultured Lewinella sp., assembly GCA_964410795.1. Classification (GTDB taxonomy): domain Bacteria; phylum Bacteroidota; class Bacteroidia; order Chitinophagales; family Saprospiraceae; genus Neolewinella. Next base: position 186 of record CAYPIM010000433.1, read on the forward strand.
ACTTGCAAGTTCTTGCGGATCGATGCCCAAAGCGAGCAACTCCCGGTTGGCCGCCGGCGAGAGCGTTTCCCCAACTTTGAAGCGGCTATTTGGTAGCGGACGAACCACTACCACCCCTCGCTCTGCTCCACGGAGGGCGATCAGCGCGGCAGATGCCGCCAGGCCACCACCAACAATCACCAAGTCGTGCAGCATGTCACCTAGTTTTTCGGCAAGCCGGTATTCGGAGGCGTAACGTCGTACAGGTCCATCGAGCCCCGGCCTACTTCTACGTAGATTTCTGCGGGGATCATCTTTTTCAGTTCCTCACTCAGGTTCTCCGGGCGAGGGTGCTTCAGGACGAAGCCCATACGGCTCCACAGCGCGACCATACGTTCCAATCCGTCGTCATAACTACCCTGAGCGTGGTAGCCTATACCGCTGACGCCGCGCGACCACAGTTGGCGGTCATTGTAAAACTTCAGCTTGGTAGCATCGTCGAGGTCGTCGCGCAGTAATTGCTTGTAAGCGAATTCCGGTAAGATGTCAATTGGTAGAAGAGCTGGCCACCAGGTTGCGTTAGGGAAATCGTTGGAATAGAGCACCTGTTGGCAGCTGAAAGCGTCCGGATGCCAGGGCAACCCTAACCAACGGGTGAGATCACCGGGCTTTTGGGCATTGATCGGGGAGTCTTCCGGAACATCGTAAAAGGAGTAAGCCTCGCCGCTCGGGGTTTTCGACCGGGTCGCGTTGCCGAAGCAAGTCTGAGGACTTAGCAACAAGCCAAGCTTAGAGGTCTGTTCACTCACCGTTTCCGGAGATTCGCGCACTTTGATTCGGAAGGGAAGATCATCCCGATAGATCGCCTGCTGGCGCATGGGCCAGGTCAGTTCAACGCCAGGGTGAAAGGCTCCGCCAGAGAGTGGCTCCAAGGCCGCACGGGTAAGGGCCATTGGTTGTTGATCAAGGGGAATATCTTCGAAAGCGAGCGAGCGGTCGGCTTTAGTGGTCGTATTCCAATCGTCGGTAAAATCACCGGCTGCCCAGCGTTCCAGAATTTCGAACTGCAACTGCGGCATAATGAACCAGTGGGCAGGGCTGAAACTATAGTTGACGCCACTGCCCAACATGTAGGGTAGTTTATAGCGTACCTCATCCGAGAAATCTGATGCGTTGTTGAAGAAGCGGTAGTCTTTGGGGTGCCGAAATTGGTCGAAGACCTCCTTACGAAAGGCTCGGTTAGCCTCACCAGGGTCGGCCAGACGGCGGATGTAGGCGGGGTCCAGGAAGCTTCCAATATCAATCCAGCCCTGGCGATGGTTTGCGGCGGCAGTCACCCATTCCATCTGTCCAAGCCGCTGAAAGAAGGGGTAGATCTCTTCTCGGAACGACAATTCCTTACCTGGTTTTTCGATCAAAGGCTTTTTCTTTCCGTTGAGCATCACGTCGCGCACCACGTCGTACATCGTGATAAAGGGTGCGATTTCCGGCGCGAAATTAGGGCCACAGCAGGCGACCCATCCCGCTTCCACGGGCGTCGGCTCGGTGGCGCCATCGAGGTAAACTTCGGCCTTCACGTAGCCGTCCGCCCAATCATCGTACCAGCCGTCGTTATCTGAGAAATTATTGATGGGGCTTTGGCGCATGGCCGAATCGCTTTT
>CAYPIM010000434.1:0-1670 GCA_964410795.1 uncultured Lewinella sp.
CTCGAACCCGCGACCCTCAGCTTGGAAGGCTGATGCTCTACCAACTGAGCTACTTCCGCGTAATCTAGATTGATAGATTTGATAGCGCAATAGATTTATAGAACTGCCGCACATGAATGCACTACAACTATCAAATCTATTATTTCTATCATACTATCAATCTAGTATGGTGTGGGGGTGGTAGGATTCGAACCTACTCAGCCGAAACATTGGATTTACAGTCCAACCTACCTCTCCAACTGTAGCGCACCCCCGGTGAAATTCTTTCAAGATTACCTCCTTGACAAACGATTTACTAATCGTTAAAAGAGAGCCGATAGACGGATTCGAACCGCCGACCAGCTGATTACAAATCAGCTGCTCTACCAGACTGAGCTATATCGGCTTAAAACTGGTAATCTTGACCTGTTTTTCAATGCTACTTCAGGACATTTTCCTTAAGCGATTGCAAAGGTAAGGTCTTTCCTACAATTCACAAACAGTCTAGGATGTTTTTCTTCGGAAATATTTTCTTCGGCTCCGGAAAGCTTAAATACCTGCAACATTTCAACCTTTACAAATAGTGAACGTGGCTCAGAATCTTTAAAGTTGCAATAAGGGAGCATCAAATTAAGAAGATCACATAAAGCTCCTGGAGCATCAGGACTCTTCAGGCTCCTTCCCTTCTGGATGTGCCTGGCGATAGACTTCCTGCAGTCGTTTGATATTATTGTGGGTGTAGAGCTGAGTGGCCGCAAGGTTGGCGTGGCCAAGTAACTCCTTCACGGCGTTGAGGTCCGCGCCTTCACTAAGCAGATGGGTAGCGAAAGTATGACGTAGCACGTGCGGGCTCTTTTTCTCCTCCGTACTGAATGCCCCCAGGTATTCCGTAACCTTATTATATGCGTACTTGGGATATAAGCGTTTCCCATTATCCGTTAGCAGTAGCGCGGGGCTATCGTCTTCCAGAAAAGTAGACGCCCGAACGCTGTCGTAGCACTCTATCAACTCGGCAAGTTTTGGGCCGAAGGGGACAAGTCGTTGTTTTTTTCCCTTACCGATAACGGATAGGCGGCGGTGATCAAGGTCTACGTCTAACTGGTTTAGGGCAATGAGTTCAGCACGACGCAGCCCACATTGGTAAAGCAGGGCGAGTAGCAAATGGTCCCGCAACAAAGTAAAGTCCGTATTGGTAAGTGGATCAGGAAAGGAACCGAAAAGCTGCTTAATATCTTTCTCCGCTACGGAGGTGGGCAGGCGGCGCGACAATTTTGGCGTAGGAATACGTAAGGTTGGATTTTCCCGTTGCAGCCCCCTGCTCTGTTGATAAGCATAAAAAGCTTTCAAAGAAGACAGTTTGCGGCGAATACTCGAAGCTGCCAGTTTAGCGGTCATCAGGCTGGCCATCCACGCCTTTACGTGGTCGCGGGTTACCTCGCCTGTGCTCGACAAATTGTGTTCCTCTTTACACCAGGCAGCGAACTGCTTCAGGTCATTCGCGTAGGCGGAGACCGTATGCTCACTCAGCCGGCGCTGGTGGGTTAGATGGTTTAGGAACTGGTGATGCATGAAGTTAAATTGCAGGTTGCAGGTTGCAGGTTGCAGGTTGCAATATACGGAGGGAGGGAGAAAGCTCATGTGCCCCTCAACCATCACTGCACCTGCGGCCGCGCCTAAAGAAGGTGAAGGAG
>CAYPIM010000435.1:0-1655 GCA_964410795.1 uncultured Lewinella sp.
CCCTCCAGGTATTCCCGGAGGATGTGGGTGAGCTCAGAGTAGTATTCCTTGGTTTGGCTTTGCTGCCAAAGTTCCTTGCCTTCCAGTTCCTTCAACGCATCCAAGGCAACGACATAAGCTGGCGGAGGTGGAGGAGGAGGCGGTGCGGCAGCCTTGCGACGCTTCTGAATCGTATAGAACAAATACCCTAGTCCTGCGGCAATCAGCAGCAGGAACAGCCACCAGAAATCGAGCAGGTTCAGCGGTTCTTCAATGATGGGTTTGATGGGCATGATTTCCTCATCGTCGCCGACGGGCAGTGCATTGACGGTGAGGAGGAGGTCGTTGGTGTAGGCGGTATCCAGGCGCCCGTCCGCCGCTTTGTAGACGAAGGGCAGCGGCGGCACGGCGATGTAGCCGGTATCGAAGCTAGTGATGAGGAAGCGTTGCTGCAGGAGCAGTTCCGGCGTTTCGGCGACAACGTTCAGCGCCTTGGCGTCAATCGTTTCCAGCCCTTGAAGGGCGTCGATGTGGTCTGGGGCCAAGCCGGAAACTTTCGTTCCTGGAGGAGCCGAGATGTTTACCTCCAGCCATATCTGATCGCCGAGCTCAATCGTCTTAGCGGCCAGTTCGGCCCGAGCAAGAACTTGCTCGTTGGTACTCTGCTGAGCGGAGAGGCCAGCGGAGAGGAAGAAGAAAAGCCCCAGAATAGCCAAGCGAAGTGCTTTACTTACCGAGGCGCGATTATGGGAGGCTCGCTTCGCTCGTGGCCTCTCCCCCAGCCCCTCTCCCACGGAGAGGGGAGTTGTGCTTCGCGGCGGCTTCGCCTTGCTTGTTTGGTCGTTCAGGATAAAGATGGTGGTGGTTTCAAGGCCAATCGTAGAGACTCGCTCCGCTCGGGTCTTCGCCCCGACCGCTTTCGCTGCGCGGCTTCTGTAGAAACTGCTTCGCGTTCCCTCGCAGGTCCCGGGGAGAAGGGAGGCGGCTCCAGTGGTGTTGGTGAATAGTCTTTGCAACACAGGCTTAGGCTTGTTTCTTTTGGTTCTTTGACTTAGAATGCAAACTTAATGAAAAATGAGGTGGGGAAAATTGTTCTATCAGTAAAAGATATTCTCCAAGGTAAGATTTCTACTTTGGTCGTAATATGAAACATAAACGACCAACGTTATGGAGCCCAAATACCTATTCAAAAAAGAAGGCACCGGCAGAGCCACCAACTTCATCGTCCTCGATGCGGAAACAGGTAAAGAGGTATACCGCTTCGCCTCCATCGATCCTGATAAAGACAAGCCCGAAAAATCTACTGGCTGCGCCAACTACCTTGGCTGGGGTTGTTTGCTCGGGTTCCTGGGCTTAATCGCTGGCCATGAGTTTGATTTTGGTAGTGGCACCAGTGGCGGTTACACCCCCGTTCCGGCGAAATGGGAGTTGAGGCGGGCGGATGGCTCCGTTGTTTACCAGCTAAAGGACATCCGGCGAGGGTTTGATGTCTTGCGCAACGGTAACTCTATCGGTCGCATTGAGTGGAAAAAGCGCCGGAAGATTCTCAACCACCAGCTGATTCTCGGCAACCGACTCGTCGCAACCGAGGTACCCACCAAATTGTTTCGGAACGAAGTCAACATCGAAATGGAGACCGGCCGGTTGGCCACCCTGAAGAACACGGACAGTATGAC
>CAYPIM010000436.1:0-1562 GCA_964410795.1 uncultured Lewinella sp.
AAAAGTGATAGTATGACAACTGTAGTGCAAATTCAGAAAACGATCCATAACTTTGCCCGCATGAAAAAAGTACTTCTACCTCTGCTGTTCATTGTTTGCGGCATAACTTCTGTGTTCGCTCAGGAAATAGACAAGACCCTTCCTGAGTTTTCCTTCAACGAACTGGAATTCGCCGGCCAGATGCACTTCCTGGCTTCAGACTATCTGGAAGGCCGGCGTACCGGTAACCGGGGCAACGAGATTGCTGGCCATTACATTGCCGCTCAGTTGCGCGCCTTCGGCTACGCTCCCATCAACGGAGACAGCTACATGCAGCCCGTACCGCTGATGAAGACCGCTTCGCCGAAAACCGGTAAACTTATGGTGGACGACCTGAGCTTCACCCAAATGGGTGACTTGCTGATTATGCGCGGTCCGGAAGCTGCTGCCGAAGGCAACGTAGTATTTGCCAACTATGGTTGGGTAGACAAGTCAACGGACCACAACGACTATGAAGATATTGACGTAAAAGGTAAAATTGTAATTACCCGTGCCGGTATTCCCGGAGACGTAAGCCAGTCAGGTGTTTTCAAAGGCATCCGTGAAAAGGCAAAAATGGCCGCTGATGCCGGTGCCGTTGCGATTTTTGAAATGTACTCGCTGCCTTTCCCGTGGGGATCTTTTAAAGGTTATCTTGGAGGGGAGCGTATGGGGCTCGATAACGGCAATGAATCTGCGACGATCCCATACGGTTTCGTAAAGGTTCAGGACGATTTCGTTGACCGCCTGACCAAGAAAAAAAGAGGCCTGAAAGGTAGTATGGCCAGTGGTGGTATGCAGGTTGAGCGGATCCAGAGTTTCAACGTTGGTGGCATCTTAGAAGGCACCGACCCCGAGCTTAAGGACGAGTATATGATCGTTTCGGCTCACTTCGACCACGTAGGCGTTGGCAAGCAGGGCGGCGGTGCATACACCGAGCAGGACAGCATCTTCAACGGTGCGCGTGATAATGCTTTTGGGACTATTTCTATGCTGGCGAGTGCCCGGGCCTTTGCCGAACGCCCAACCCGCCGGCCCATCATTATACTTGCCGTTACCGGAGAGGAAATGGGGCTACTAGGCAGCCAGTGGTACGCTGAGCACCCGCTTGTTCCTCTTGAGAAGACAATCTTCAACTTCAATACCGACGGTGCAGGTTATGATGATACTTCTGGTATTAGCCTAATCGGAGCCAATCGTACCGGAATTGATCCGCAGGTAGCAGCAGCAGCAGGTGCATTTGGCAAAAAAGTTATCGAAGACCCCGCCCCAGAGCAGGGCTTGTTTGACCGTTCGGACAACGTAAGTTTCGCCGCAAAAGGTATTCCTGCCCTCAGCTTCAGTCCTGGCATCACTGGCTTCTCCGACGAACTTTTCAAGTATTACCACCAGGTAACCGACAACCCGGAAACCATCGACATGGCTTACCTTAAAGAGTATTGCCAGGCCTTTACCCTTGCAGCTCGCCTGATCGCTAACCGCGATACCCGTCCGTACTGGGTAGATGGTGATAAGTACCGTAAAGCTGGAGATAAACTTTATGG